>JABSPO010000120.1 GCA_013214625.1 Flavobacteriaceae bacterium | reverse complement strand
ATTGTTGTTCCCGGAGAAGGTGATTGTGTTACACTTGGCGAAGGGTCACAGTTATCACTAGTTATAGCTGCTCCCGTATAATCTGGTAAACTTACATCACAACTTGCATCTGCAGTTTCATTGGTGTTAGCTGGACAAGTAATTGTTGGTTTTGTAATATCCTGAACGGTTACAGTTACTTGACCACAAGGACCTGTAGATTCATCTACACAACCTGCTCCATCTTCACCACGAATAAAAAAGGTAGTATTTGCTGTTAGAGTAGCCGTAGTAAATGAATTTGTTGCTGAAGTTCCAACTGGTGTTCCTCCGCATGAACCTGTATAAATATGCCATTGTGTAGCATCATTTAAAGCACCAGACCAAGATAAGTTTGTAGTGCTCCCTGGACAAATAGACGATGGTGTTGCAGATACAGATGTTGGTACATCTGGATCAGTACAAGCTGGCGCAAATTCCCAATTCATTCCATCCAATGCTAAATAATCCGCATTTGCTGTTGATGAAAATATCAATTCATCTACAGCTGTATTTGAATTGTTTGAGCCACCTTCTGTGGTAAAATCAATTAATGTAAACCCGTTATTTGGAGTAAATGTTGTTGTGTTAGAGAACCCCGTTGATTTAACAATCGTGTAAGCTGTTACTCCACCTACTTTTCCTTCAATAGTCAATGTAAAACCAGAAGCTGCGGTTAAGTTAATTTGTGAAAGAAATACATGTAGATTATTTACATAAATATCTGTTCCATCTGTCGTTGTGATTGTAAAGGAGCTTCCGTCATTTAATGTTGGTGCAGGAAGCCCGGAGTTATCAACAAAATTATTATCAGGAGCTGATCCGTTCCAGCCTCCACCAGCAAATGTTTCAATATCATAATTTGTTTCTCCAGTACCATTCGTAATGGTAAAATTTTGACTATTGTCAGTAAATGTTGTCGCTCCGACTGTTTCCGTTTCAAAATCTTCTGTAGTTTGTGAAAAAGATAATTGAACAAAGGAAACCGCAAAAAGCAGAAAATATGTTAGTTTTGTGTAGTTTTTTTTCATCTGTATTTTATGGTTAGTTTATTAAAAATAATATTTTCACTAACAAAGCTAGTGAAAATATTAATTATAGACAATAGTCTATTTAATTAGTAAAATTGGTTACAATTTTTATATATTTCGAGTATAAAATTATACGATATTTTTTTTTATGAAAACAACTTTTTCTCCTTGTATAAATCGATTGTTACATTCAAAAACTCCTTCTGAAGAAGTGGCGAGTGTAAAAGAAGTTGGTCAAATATATTCTCAACTTCTGAATCAGATTTCACTTGACAAAAACTCAATAGATCAAACAACTATAGCAGGAGGTGTTGCGCTATCTCCACAACATGCCATGGACTGTTTACATGATTCTATTCGTACAGCTCGGCTTTTAAAACGAGTATTTAAAGCACTAAAATCAGTAAAAAAGAATAACGGTGCAAAAATAGAAATTCTCTATGCTGGTTGTGGACCTTTAGCAACTTTAATCATGCCTTTATTGCACTTGTTTTCTTCAAAAGAAATGAGTATTACACTTTTAGATATTCATTCAGAATCTATTAATAGTGTAAGAAATATAGCTTATAAATTACAATATCAAGATTTCTTTAAAGATTTTATCGTTTGTGATGCAACCCAATATTCTCATGGTAATCCAATAGATATCCTTATAACGGAAACAATGGATAAAGCACTTACGAAAGAACCACAAGTTACAATCACTAAACACCTTTCTAGTCAAATACGAAAAGATGGAATATTGATTCCGGAAAAAATAACGTTATATCATAATCATACTTTTTTCGCAAAACTACCTAAGGCAATAGGAAAAGATAGTGAAATACCTATTAGATTAAATTTAACTAAAGAAGAAACTGAATTATTTTCCATTGATAAAAATATTAATGGTGAAAATTTCAATTATCAATCAGATGTTATTCAAGTTCCTGAAAACTTTAGAAATACTCCTGATATTTGTATTTACACAACTATTAAAGTATTTGATGACGTTATTCTTTACCCTTGTGAATCTTTAATTACCAACCCATATTGTATTCATAACTTACATTCGATTGAAGATGATAGTTATAAATTAGTATATGCTAGTTATCCTCAACCTAGTTGGTCTGTAAAAGAGACTATCTAAAAGTCTTTTTAACTTAAATGTCAGGCTGAGTTTTTCGAAGTTAATAGTGATAACCAATATGTTAAACTATTTCGACAAGCTCAATATGACTAGTTAGGTTACTTTTTAGATAGCCTTTTTTATAGTATTAATTTCTTGAAGGAAATGTTCCAGTTAATGCAATAATATAATTCACTGCTTGAAATGGCTGTATATTATCATGTGATTGACCACCTCCAGTATTAGCTGTCTCTACAGAATCTGGATTTAATAAAATATTAGGAGTAGCTGAGTTGAATCCTAAGGTTCCAGTAAAAACTCTTCCAACAGGAGCTCCAGGTGTACCAATTGATGCGTTAGCTGTTGCTACAGAGGTATCAGAATCTGCAGAACTAACTTTAACAGCCCCTACGTGCTTATGAGCTGGCATTTGTGCTGCAGTCAAAGTCACATATTCTTGCCCTCTTTTTTCACCCAATCTTCTAGGAGAAAGCCCAGGTCCATTACCGGCATGAATAGGTGCGCGTCCTCTTAAATCAGGCAAGCCAAAAGACGTTCTTCCATCTCCTCCATAAATAGTTCCTAAAAGAGAAAATAAAGCTTGATTTTGTGCTATTGGTAATATTTGTCCGTCACAAAGTGCCCACCCGCGTGGCGCAAAATTTCCTCCGAACATAATGATTTCTGCTAAAAATGGTTCCATAGTATTTTTTTTGAGATTTATAAATTAATTTCTAGAAGGGAATATTCCTTGTAATGCAATAATATAATTCACTGCTTGAAATGGCTGTATATTATCATGTGGTCCTCTTAAATCAGGCAAGCCAAAAGACGTTCTTCCATCTCCTCCATAAATAGTTCCTAAAAGAGAAAATAAAGCTTGATTTTGTGCTATTGGTAATATTTGTCCGTCACAAAGTGCCCACCCGCGTGGCGCAAAATTTCCTCCGAACATAATGATTTCTGCTAAAAATGGTTCCATAGTATTTTTTTTGAGATTTATAAATTAATTTCTAGAAGGGAATATTCCTTGTAATGCAATAATATAATTCACTGCTTGAAATGGCTGTATATTATCATGTGATTGACCACCTCCAGTATTAGCTGTCTCTACAGAATCTGGATTTAATAAAATATTAGGAGTAGCTGAGTTGAATCCTAAGGTTCCAGTAAAAACTCTTCCAACAGGAGCTCCAGGTGTACCAATTGATGCGTTAGCTGTTGCTACAGAGGTATCAGAATCTGCAGAACTAACTTTAACAGCCCCTACGTGCTTATGAGCTGGCATCTGCGCTGTAGTTAAAGTTACTTTCTCTCTTCCGCCTTTTTCACCCAATCTTCTAGAAGTAAGTCCAGGTCCGTTACCAGGATGAATTGCGACACGCCCTCTTAAATCTGGTAAGCCAAAAGTTGTTCTTCCGTCTCCTCCATAAGTTGTTCCAAGGATAGAGAATAAAGCTGTGTTTTGAGAAATTGCTAATAATTGTCCGTCACAAAATGCCCAACTGCGTGGCGCAAAATTTCCTCCGAACATAATGATTTCTCCGATTAATGGTTCCATAGTTTTTGTTTTTAAAGTTTATAAATGATTCATAATTTGTTCTTTTCAAAAGTATCGGAGAAATAAAAACTATATAAGCGTATAACTAACGCTATTTATAATCAGGTATAAACCCCCGGTTTTATGTTATTATAATAAAATAATACTCCAGTACTTGTGATAGCTATCATTTGATAACTCAAAATTGAAGAAATTTTGAGTTGAATATTCAAAAAATGCCATCAGCGCTATAATTTTGTGTATAAGAGAAGGTTTCTTAGGTATAAGAATAATATTTAATCACTCTAACCCCTTTGACCTGTTATCCTATACTAAAATCCGATAAAGAAATGGGTATGACGCTACCATTAGTTGTAGTAAGTGCACATGTTCCTAAATGATCAACGGTTAAGGTAAGCTCACCCTCCCCTTCATACCTATAATACGCTTCAATAGTACGATATCGTACTACTACTCCCCAAGTTTGTGATGGCTCAGGATATCCAGGTAATCTTTTGTCTCCTAGGTCAATGAAATTTATTTCTCCCATACCTGGGATAGTAAAATTTATAGATCCACGATTATTAAATATGTGGCTTCCATCTTTTAGTATTGTTACACCATTAGATGCTCCAATATTTTGGATATAATTATTTTTTACTGTTAATGTGTACATAGTTTTGTGTATTAGTTGGAGTATCAAAATTACTATCGAACCCTTGTTTTTATTAGCGTAGAAGTAAGCTAAAATAAAACCACGTATAAATACCTAGTCATATTTGGTGAGAAAACTAAAAAAAATGGGTAACGTTTTTCACAAAACAGGAACTGTATAATACAAACAGTTGATTAGTAGTTGTATTAGCCATATCAGCAGAAAAAACATAAAATTTAGTCCAAATTTTATGTTTTTAACCTAGTTAACATATGTATATTTGGAATAACTAAAACCAACCAATAATGAAAAAAACCTACTTCGGGCTACTCATAGCCTTATGTATACTTGCGTATTCTTGTCAACAGGATGAAGCTACTGTGATAACTGAAAAACCAACAGCATCAAAAACTCAAGCCAGCAAATTAATGCGTCAAGCGAATGCATGGAAAACAACTCCAATTTCTAAAGAATTAGTCCAAAATCAACAAAATATTTCACATTATGCATTTGATGTACATGCCTTACAAACACTTATAGATAATTCAACTGTAAACTATGTGTGGTTTGACCTAGGAGTAAATGCCAAAAACCAAATTACGTTTACTGCTACAGGAGAAGATGTAAACGATGCTATAGTAGGGCAAGTAACTTCTAAAATTATTTCAACGCAAACCTACCAAGCTGATTTTTCTGTTTTCAATAGGGTGGAAGATGTATCTTTTGGTAATGTGTTCAATCATATCTTGCCTAATAAAGATGCATACCAATATGTAACTTCTATGAAGGCTGCCTATAATAATTTTGAGGCAAGTTTAGATCAAGAGGGACAACGTGTAGAACGTTTCGGACTTGATGCTATGGTAGTAAAACGTATGTTAATGACTAAAAACATTAACACTCTTGGTTTGTTTTTAGGAAAGAACAAGAAAGAGAAAATGACCACCGTGTTTATAGGAATGGATCAAGGTAATAACCTGTTAATAGACGCAAGTACCGATATTTCTACCGCAGGGAAAGCCTTTGATTTTACGGCTCCT
The DNA here is from genome assembly GCA_013214625.1 of Flavobacteriaceae bacterium. Taxonomy (GTDB): domain Bacteria; phylum Bacteroidota; class Bacteroidia; order Flavobacteriales; family Flavobacteriaceae. The sequence continues at coordinate 270 of JABSPO010000120.1, read as the reverse complement.
TGCCCAAATGTTTGTGAACCAGGAGGACCACAAATATGTGCTCAATATTGCGATTCTCCATGGTGGATGTGTTGTAGGTATAAGTAATTTTAAAATCAATATTATAATTTAATAACTAATATAAAAACCAAAACTATGAGTGAAGTAACAACAAGCAGAAACACAATAACCTTACAAGATGCTAAAGAGTGGACAAAACTATGGCAAGGAAATAATCCGAATCATTGTAAAGCTTTTTTAATCCCTGCGGAAGATTTAACTGCTGTATTG
>JABSPO010000012.1 GCA_013214625.1 Flavobacteriaceae bacterium | reverse complement strand
AGCCGATTTGATTGACGTTTGGTTTGATTCAGGATCAATGCCATATGCACAATGGCATTACCCGTTTGAAAATAAGGAATTAGTAGATAATACATGGAAAACAGCTGATTTCATTGCTGAGGGAGTAGATCAAACACGTGGTTGGTTTTATACATTACACGCAATTGCTACTTTGGTATTTGATGATAAGGCATATAAGAATGTAGTATCGAATGGTTTAGTATTAGATAAAAAAGGACAAAAAATGTCTAAGCGTTTAGGGAATGGAGTAGATCCTTTTTCTACATTAGAAAAATACGGTCCTGATGCAACCCGTTGGTACATGATTTCTAATGCAAATCCTTGGGATAACTTAAAGTTTGATACAGACGGAATTACGGAAGTGAGTAGGAAGTTTTTCGGAACATTATACAATACCTATTCATTCTTTAGTCTGTACGCAAACTTAGATAAGTTCAATTATTCTGAAGCTGATATCGCTATAGCGGACAGACCAGAGATTGACCGTTGGGTATTGTCTGAGTTACATAGTTTAATACAAAAAGTAGATGAGTATTATGGAGGGTATGAACCAACAAAAGCGACTCGTGCTATTTCAGAGTTTGTACAAGAACACTTAAGTAACTGGTTCGTTCGTTTGAGTAGAAGACGATTCTGGAAAGGAGAATATGCGCATGATAAAGTATCGGCGTACCAAACCTTATATACATGTTTAGAAACCATTTCTAAGTTGGCTGCACCAGTTGCACCTTTCTTTATGGATAGGTTGTATAAGGATTTAACAAGTGTTACAAGCAAAAATGTAGAAGAAAGTGTGCATTTAGCAAACTTCCCAGTAGCTGATTTAACTATTATTGATAAGTCACTGGAAAGTAAAATGGAGAAGGCACAAACAATATCTTCATTAGTATTGTCGTTAAGAGCTAAGGAGAAAATTAATGTACGTAAACCATTACAACGCATAATGATTCCGGTTATGAATGCTGCTGAGAAAGAAGAAATTTTAGCGGTTTCTGATTTGATAAAATCAGAAGTTAATGTAAAGGAAATTGAGTTATTGGATGATGCTTCTGGGATTTTAGTAAAGAAAATCAAACCTAATTTTAAAGCCTTAGGACCACGTTTTGGAAAGGATATGAAAGCGGTTGCTGGGGCAATTATGCAGTTTGATCAAGAAAAAATTGTAGAAATTGAACAAAAGGGTGAGATTTCTCTTGATATTAATGGAAAAAATATTAAATTGAACCTAGAAGATGTGGAGATATCTTCTCAAGATATTGAAGGTTGGTCTGTAGCTAATGCAAACGGGTTGACAGTAGCGTTAGATGTTACTATTTCTGAGGAACTACGCAATGAGGGGATTGCTAGAGAATTGGTCAATAGAATTCAGAATTTACGTAAGGATTCTGGGTTTGAGGTAACAGATAGGATTACAGTGGCAATTCAAAAAGATGGTATTTTAGAGAATGCTATTAATGAGAAACTTGAGAATTATATCAAAACGGAAACGTTAACCGAAAAAATTGATTTACTAACCACAGTAGATAATGGTATAGATATTGCCTTTGACAATATAGAAACCAAATTATTTATTGAAAAAATTTAAAAAAAATATGTCAAACGATATAAAAGAAAGATATTCAGACAAACATTTAGCGGAGTTTAAAGTAATTATAGAAGCTAAAATAGAAAAAGCAAAATCAGATATTGAGCTATTGAAAAGTGCCTATATGAATGACCATAATAATGGTACAGAGGACACATCTCCAACGTTTAAGGCATTTGATGAAGGGTCGCAAACAATGAGTAAAGAACGTAATATGCAATTGGCTATTCGTCAAGAAAAATTTATTCGTGATTTGAAAAACGCATTAGCACGTATTGAAAATAAAACATACGGAGTATGTAGAGTTTTAGGGAAATTAATTAATGTAGAACGTTTGAAAATTGTTCCTCATGCAACATTAAGTATTGAAGCTAAAAATTCACAGAAATAATAAACCCATTACGGGATAAATAAAAACGCTCCTTTTTGGAGCGTTTTTTGTATAGTTTATTTAAGTTATGTCCTTTTTTTTGTCATTCCAACCATGGAGAGAAACCACATCACGGATTATGATGCGATTTCTCCCCATGTTTGAAATGACAACTCTTTATTTTTTTCACTGGACATTTAAATTTAAAATATTTACCTTAAGTTGAAATTATTTGTTTACATATTTCTAATCATTAATGTTTTTGGGTTTTCTCAAAAGAAAGTAGAACATGTCATTACTATTGATGATTCCATAACTCGTTTATTGTTTGATTTAGATAATGTATTTACAATTAAGTTAAGTTCAACGAAATCTAATCAAGTAGTAATAAAAGCAATAAGTGAAGGCGAGTACGCCAATCATTTTGTAATTACTGAGAAAAGAGACAGCCATACCTTGCATATTTCTGGAAATATAGCTTTTACATTTCCCAATTATCAAGATAAATTAAGTGCTCATAAAGTACATGCAATAGCTATTGAAATTCTTGTTCCAGAACACCTTAAAACATTTGTGTCAAGCGATATTGGTAACGTTAGCGTTACTGGTAAGTATACTGCTTTTGGAACAAATTTATTCTCAGGGAATTGTTATTTAAATATGGTTTCAGGAGTTTTTAATTTAAAAACAGTTAATGGAGATATTAACTTGACTACAAAAAATGGTGTGGTAAATGCTGTTTCTAAATCAGGAACAATTACTCAAGAGGTATTACCACTTGGTAAGTCTAGTTTCCAACTAAAAACTGCTAAAGGAAACATAAACATAGTCAAAGCGAAATAATAATTTATTACTTTAGCAATCGTTTTAATAAGGGGTGTAATTAATTTCTTATTGATACTAGATTAAAAACACTATTCTCGATACGATTTTATGTCTTAAATCACTCGAATTGAAGTGTTTTAACTAAAAGTAAATTACTTGACTTAATGGTTTTCGAATTAATGGACTTATGTTTTGTCGTCAGTTCGAGTGGTTTTCATGAAGTGAAACGGAATGAAAATTATATCGAGAACTATTGATTTTGATGTAAAAAATCATATTGAAATTAAGTTTTAGATTTAAAATACTAATTAGCCTGTCAGGTTGAGCTAAGCCTGTGCAGAGCGTAGACGAAGTATCGAAACCTTAATAAAAAGTACAAATGAATTTAAAAAAGAGTGTTGGATTAATTGCTTTGATATTGATTATTGATCAGCTATCAAAACTATACATAAAAACAAATTTCGGTTTAGGGGAATACATTAATGTATTTGGATTTAACTGGTTTGAAATACGTTTTGTAGAAAACCCTGGAATGGCTTGGGGAAGTAAATTAAGCGACTTCTTGCCGATAAGTGAGCCATTTGCAAAAGTGTTTTTAACATCGTTTAGATTAATTGCCATTGGGTTTATAGCATATTGGTTGGTAAGCTCAATAAAAAAACAAGCGCCTCAATTATTAATAGTAGCGATTTCTTTAATTTTTGCAGGAGCTTTTGGAAACAATATAGATTCTTTATTCTACGGATTAATTTTTGATTCCGGAACGACCTTTAATACACAATATAACGATTGGATAGGCTACTCTGGAGTGTCACAAATGAATGGTGCTGGTTATAGTAATATGATGCAAGGCTGTGTGGTTGATATGCTTCGTTTTCCGTTTACGTCATGGACTTGGCCGGAATGGGTGCCAGGTGTAGGAGGGAATCATTTTACGTTTTTTGATCCTGTTTTTAATATTGCTGACATGGCTATTAGTACTGGTGTTGGAATATTATTAGTATTTAATAAGCGTGTGTTTCCGGTTGTAGATTAAAACCATCCTACAAAAGGGAAACTAAATGAATAGAAGGGAGTAATCTCTTTATTCCTCTATGCTTTTAATTGATGAAACACCTACTTTGTACCTACCTAAATTTGTTCAAATTCCAGCAACTGGAAGAAGTAACAAATTAGCGGTAATTATAGGCGCACAAGATATTAGCCAATTAGAAGACACTTACACAAAAACCAAAGCTGAAGTATTAATTTCTAATTTAGGAACTCAATTTTACGGAAGAACCACGAACCAAGCCACAGCGGAACGTGTTGTAAAAATGTTCGGACAGCGTGAGGATATACAAATGCTACATAGTACTTCAAAAAAAGGTTTTATTGATTGGACTCCTGGGCGAAGTAAAAGCCAAAGTATTCAAAAACGAGATAGGGTGAAAATTCAAGAAATGACCACTTTAGAACAAGGAGAGTTTGTAGGTATGATAGCCGAGGGAACTACCAAAGAATTTAAAGGAAAGATTAAATTACAAGAGAGCTCAATTGATTTAATAAAGATACCTAAAAACGAATCGTATTCCGTAGATGAAGCAAACAAAAAGTTTGAAAATATCTATAAAGAAGTAGAAGAATTTATAAAAGAAGAAACCACCAAAGAAGATGATATAGCTCCTATAATTTTATAATTTTTTATATAGTGTTTTAAAATTAGTAAGTGGTAAATTAAGGAAAAGTGGAAAGGGAGTTGGAATTAGATATGATATAAAAAGAAAGAGACAGTCATTAATGACTGTCTCTACTTAAGTTTTAAATATTGATTATTTAACGGAAATATCCTTTTCCCATTTGAGTATGCATTACATCCTTTTGGGTTCCAGAATATGTTGCAGGCCAAGCCATATATTCCTTTGTATTATAATTTCCATCAACAACACCTTTTTCTGTTAATAAAGGGCTATCAGGTATTTTTGTGACAATAACGATTCCTTTTCTATTTTTCCTTAGTAAACTTAGTTCTCTATGTAGCTCACAATTAGTTTTTTCTTTAAAAAAATCTTTTGCTGTCACATAATTTACAGTATCAATATCTATTTTCTCGCCCAATTCATATAAATGTTCGAAATCTAATCCTTTATACCTAATGTCAAAATAATAGTTGTCATGTAAAAATGATTCTTCCTCACTTTTAACATAAAAAACAGCTTGATACCGTAAAAGCTCTCCGATAAAATTACTCCTATTGGTCAAGATATATATATACTCAAAATCTTCTTTTTTTTCTTGAGAAAAAGAAACTTGACATATAATACATAATACTATTATAAATTTATTCATATAAATAATGTTTTAATTACAGTTATGTGTGTATTTAGACCTTGCAGCATTTATTAAATAATCCGCTTTGTTTTCTTCTGGAGTTCCATTAATAGTATTGATATATTCTTGTGTTTGATCCAAACCATGCCAGGTAATATAATCCATTATTTGATTAAGAGTATATGGCCCTCCTATTATATTTGGGTCATTATTAACATTTGATAAAAAATCATTATTAATATCATTTAAATCATTATGAATACTTAACAAATTTTGAGTCATTTTTGTTCTATAATTTAAAACAATCATTAAATCATGATTCCATTGGTCATTAAAAACTCCATTAAAGTTATAATACTGTGTCATTAATCCATTAAAAACCATATTTGGAACAGTTTGAGCCGTTGAGTTTAAAGATAAATAAACAGATCCTAGCGGAGTAGCTTCAGTAATTAACCCTAATTGAATACCTCTATCAAATAATTCTGCATGAATACTTTCGTGTATCAATGTTAAAGCAATTTCTAGTGTAGATGCGTTTTGTACAAATGTAGGGTTTAACCTTACAGTCATTACATCACCTGGATGGAGATTTAAAAGAAAAGGACTCGTAGAGTTATAATCTGTGTAAGTAAAAGCATCAATCCCATTTCCTAATTGAGTAGGGATATTTCCTATTTCAAATTTAATTTTTGCACTTTTTGAGCTTCCAAAGTAATTATCAATAATACTATTAAAAAGAGTATTATCATTATTAGTATTCACATAAGAGTCTGCCCTTAAGGTATTTAATACACATAAAACTTTTGGATTACTAAGAATCGTTTGGTCTAATATTATTTCATCATCAAAATCAACTTCACCATCATCTATACCATCTTGATCTAATGCTTCAAAAGCTAACTGAGCGAAAGCATCATTTCCCCCAGCGATTAAATATTGTTCTAGGGCAGTTTTAACATCACGACCATTACTATTTAACCAACATTTTTCATCGTAAGATAAATCCCAATCTGACAAAAGCCCCTTAATCGTAGTATTACATCCATTTTCATCTAAAACTGGCCAAGAAGGTGTTGAACTTGTATTAGTACTTGACCCTGAGCCATGTTCTGAAGTTTCTGATCCTGAACCATCATCATTACTATCATTACCATCACCTCCACCTGGATTAGAACAACCATCCGATAAAATTGTATATATAGCATCATCACCTGTCCTATTTGCATCTATACAAGATTGTCCTGCTACATGTGCTTCTCCAGTTCCATCAGGACTCCAGGGGCACATCAAAATTGTAACACAATCACCTTCATTTTGGAAAGATATTTTAGATTCTGTGTTATTGTAGTCTATATGAGTAATTTGAATTTCAGCGTCCATTATATAAGAGTCATCATGGGGCGTTCTCACTATTTCTGAATTCAAGTTATACTTAACAAGTACTGCTGAAGTTACATTATTTTCATCTACACTCACTACAATATTTTCAAAAAAAGAAGGGTCTTTTTCTTCCCTACTAACAAACATAGTGTAAGTTACAGCGTTACCATATGATATTTCATTTACTATTCCTGAACTAATAGTAAAACCATACTCTTCCTCCATAACGGTTCTTTGACTTAGCCCTGTCTCTTTTGAATCATCTTGAAATACTTTGTTTATAGCATTACTAAATCTTGCTTCCTTGTTAATTTCCTCATAACTTTTACTAGCAAAATTGTAATAATTTTCAGTAACTATAGTTTGTGACTAGTTAGGTTTTAATTCAAGTTCATCATCTTTCTGACAACTTGTAAGTGCTACTGAAATTCCAAAGAGTAGGATCCCTATTTTTGTAATCTTTTTAAATGGTTTCTTCATAATTTAATTTAGGTTAAGTTATAATGTAAATATAATAACGCGAAATTAAAACAATTATTATAAATTAGAGCTCATGGTATTTGGGTATTTTACACTCATCATTAGTAGTGATAATTCAGCTATACAATTACTAGTTCCATATGTTATCTATTATTTTAAAAGTTTTTTTAATTTATTGAGTTAGATATATAAATAGAAGAAACTCAATAAGAAAAAGTATGACTTCATATAGAGGCTTATAAATGTGGTTTTTTAAATATTACTGATTATGCTCCAACACATAATCCAATACTTTTTGCATTAAGTGTACGCGGTCTTTTCCACGTACATTATGCTCGTGCATTGGGTAGGTAAAAAAGTCCAATTGAACTCCTTTTTCTACTGCTTCCTTCAGTACTTCCATACTGTGTTGTGGTACCACTGTAGGATCAACACTTCCGTGAATTAACAATAACTTTCCTTCTAAGTTTTCGATGTATTTCCCAATACGAGAATTGGCATATCCTTCTGGGTTTTCTTGTGGAGTATCCATGTAACGTTCTCCATACATTGCTTCGTAAAATTTCCAATCAGTAACTGGTCCTCCAGCAACTCCAGTTGTAAATACTTTAGGATGACGTAATAACAAAGAGCTGGTCATAAAACCACCATAACTCCACCCGTGAACAGCAATTCTGTCGGCATCAACATAAGGTAATGATTTTAAATACTCTACCCCGATTAACTGATCTTCCATTCCTGCATCACCAGCAGTACGATGTATCACACTTTCAAATGCAAAACCTCTATTTGCAGAACCTCTGTTGTCTAATGTAAATACAATATAATCCTTTTGTGCAGCAAACCACTGCATCCATAATCTAGCCCCACCTAGCCAAGTATTAGTTACTAATTGTGCATGAGTTCCTCCGTATACATAAACTAATACAGGATATTTTTTTGAAGGGTCAAAATTAGCGGGTTTGATAATTCTACTATGTAAATCAAAACCGTCTTTCGATTTTAACTTTAATAAAGTTGTTGTTCCTAGTTTGTATCCTTCTAAAGGGTTTTTGGCTGCATTTAAAATAGTTTCTTTACCATTCTTAATATTCACAATACTCGTGACACCGGGTGTGTCTAGGCTGCTGTATGTGTCAATTAAATAATTCCCTTTCAATTGCGTACGGTGTGTTCCGTTTGCAGGAGTAAGATTGGTTGTTTTACCAGATTTTAAACTTACTTTATAGGTGTGCATTTCTGTAGGGTTCTCTCCTGTAGCTGAAATGATTACATGTTTTCCTGAAGTGTCAAATCCTAAAATAGATTTTACTATAAATTTAAAATCTGTCAATTGCTTGATGAATTCCCCAGAAGTAGTGTATTGATAGATGTTTTTAAAACCGTCTTTTTCACTCATCCACAAAAAATCTGTTGTGCTTTTTGGTAAAAATACAGCATCGTTTTCAGGTTCTACCCAACGACCATTACTTTCAGAAAATAAGGTGCGTACTTTGTTTCCTGTAGTTACATTATATAGGTTGTAGTCAAAATGATCTTGAGCGCGATTTACTTCAGCAACTAATACATGTTTTCCATCAGGAGTCCATGATAAATTGGTTAAATAATGTTCGTCAGAAGTATCAATATTTAAGTAAGTAGTTTGTTGAGTCGTTAGATTATACACGCCAATTTTTGCCAATTCACTTTTCTGACCAGCCATTGGGTATTTGATGCTTTTTAAACTAGCTGGGGTTCTCGTAATATCAACTAAAGGGTAATCGGCAACGTGAGTTTCATCTTTCTGATAAAAGGCCAAGTGAGTTCCTTTAGGCGACCAGAATGTTCCTTTAGAAATCCCAAATTCATAACGTGCAATTGCCTGACCTGCTACAATATTTGAATCCGTAAACGATGTAATTGTAGTTTTCGGATCGTTCTTAGTAGCTAGATATAAGTTGTTATTTATGGTATATGCAATAGCTTTTGCAGTGCTATTATAATCGTTATTCTGAGCAGTTGAGTCAAAATGGATTGCACTAGCGATAGTTTTTGTTTTGTAATTGAAATGATACTGCGTATTCTCTTTTCGGAATGTGATTGTATTGTTATCAATAGATGAGATTCTAGGGATACGTTTGGTTCCTGGAAATGCCTTTTCAAAATTTGCGAGGGTTATTTTTTCAGAGGTCTTTTTTTCAACATCTTTTATAATATATGTGTTTGCTTCAGTGTACACATATTTGGTTGGCGATACCCATTGTAAACTTGAAAGTTGTTTTGGGTGTAAACCCTTATAGTATCCTAAAACAGCATCGTTTAAGCTTAACTCTTTTTGTTGTGCATATCCTTGAAATAAGAATAAAATACTGAATATTATGCTAATTTTTTTCATTTGCTTGTGTTTATTTAAAAATTCTATTACGTAACTGTATGATAGAAAATCACTCGTGCCGATAACTATCGGTGGCGCTCGAAGAGATATTTATTATTCGGTCAGGTCGAGCGCAGTCGAGACCTATGTAAATCTTACATTTTATAAATCCAATGCGCTGGATTTAACTTAGTACTGTTTTTGTATAATAAGAATTTAATGATTGTTTTTCCTTCACTATTAGTGGCGACTTTCCCAATAGGCATATTGGTGCTAACTTTATCTCCTTTTTTAATAGTAACATTTATTAAGTTTAAATAAATGGTTAAGTAATTTCCATGCCTAATTATTACGGCTTTGTTTCCACCTTTTATTACTTGAATCTGTGATACGGTGCCGTTAAAAACCGATCGGACAATACTGTTTTTTGAAGTTATAATTCTAACTCCACTACATTGTCTGTTAATACCTGGTAATGTTGGGTGTTTCGTAGTACCGAATTTTTGGATGACTCTACCTGTTTTCACTGGCCAGCCTAATTTACCTTTATTTGCGGTAAAACTATTAGCTAAAGCCTTTGCTTCCGGTGTTAATGCAAAGCTTTTTGAAGTTTTTTTCTTTCCTGCTTTTTTATTAGAACGGGCAATGGCATCTCTAATTAACTTCTCAATTTGTCGGTCAATTTTATTGTTTTCTTTTTGCTTTGCAACAATCTCTTTCTTGTATTTTGACTCGTCTTTTTTAAGTTCAGCAATTAGTTTTCTCTGACTATTTTTTTCCTTCTGAAGTGTTTGTTGTACTTTTTTATTCTCATTAATGAGTCTTACTTTATCTTCTTTTTTTAGTAGTAACGATTCGTTAAGGAAAACTAGTTTTTCTGTTTTTGAGACAATTGAATCCGCTTGGTTTTTTTGATAGCGTTTGTACTGTTTCATGTAGTTGTAACGCTTGTAGGCTTGCTGGAAATTATCGGAAGACAATAGAAACATAAGCTTACTTTGAGTTGCTTTGTTTTTATACGATTTTACCACCATAGCAGCATAATCTTTTTTTCGTAGCGCTAAATCAGTTTCTAAAGTTTCAATTTTACCGCTATTATCTTTTATTTCCCTAGTCAGTAAATTAGCCTGTTGATTGGTGATTTGCACCAGTTTTTTACGGACGCTAATTTTTAAATTAACATCTTCAATTTTTGTCAATAATGAAGTTGCTTCGGATTTATTATCAGAAAGTAATGAGCTGATTTCTGTGATCTCTTTTAAGATGTTTTGACGCTTAGTTTCTAACTGTCGCTGTTTTTTCGATTGCCCAAATGCAGCTGTTATCATACATAGTGATAACAATATGGTATACAAGAAATGAGGGATGTGATTACTTTTCAAAGCTAATTTCTTTATAGTTAGTAGGGATGTTAAATGGGTAACGTAGTTCTTGATTCAAAGATATGTTTTTGTAGGTAACTTCAACCTGAGTTTCTGTAGTTCTATCNACCAAAGATAAATTGATTACCAACGGAAATAACTGCTGAGCAACTTCTTGATACGTATTATAATCAATATTTAATATTCTGTTTAACTTTGGCTGTGCAATTTCCTGTACTTTAATTTTAAAAACATTTGGTTTTATAGTGATGAAATGTTCAATTAGTGGTTCTTGTTTTCTAGGAATTAATAAATAGCCATCATCTAATATTTCTGTTTTGTATTTGGTTGCCTTTAACGGAAACATTGTTTCGCCTAATAAAACAGCTTGTAATTGCTGAAAAGATAAAGCTGTTCCTAACCAGTTACTAATCAGTGAAAAATCCCCGTCAAAATACACCTTGTCTAGTTTGTTATAATATTGAACTGTTTCTGGTGTGATTAAAATTTTAGCTCCAGTATATCCTAGTTTACTAATACTAATCCAAATTTTATGATCTTTTAATAAACGAACATTAGCTACAACAGTTTCTTCTTTTTCGGCAGTCTTTAAATTTACTTTTAAGGATGCTTTTAGTGTAGTGAATACACTTTTTTTAGCATAGTGGCTGCTAATAATTGTTTTCGTATTTAATTTTACTGTTTTACTGTTGTCATTAATTCCTTTAGTAGCTTTGCAGCCAGCTAATAACACGCAAATTAACGCAATAACATATCGGTTCATCATCATAACTACTTGCTTAGTTTTTTAGCTTTTTGCAAATATTTAGCTTGGTTTTTTTTGTCTTTTAATATTTCATACCCTTTTGCCATTTCGGTATAAAAGGCAGCTTCCATTTTTGGATTGTCAATTAAATAATCCAATCCAAATTCCAAACTCTCAATGGCGTTTTTAGCTTGATTACTCCTGTTTTGAGCTTTAGCTTGTTGTAAATAAAATATTGGTTGTGCAGGAAATAAACTAAGTGCTTTTTCGCTGTTTTTCAAAGCATCTTCAATTCTATTTTCTTGTAAAAAAACCGTCCCCAATAATTTTAAATCATTAAAACTTGTGGCATTGTTTTTAGTAATACTAGCAATGTATTCAGTTGCTTTTTTATTATTTGTAGTAGCGTATAATAACGCCATTTTACTCATAACGCTCACATCAGGATACAACTCGGTAGCTTTTTCTAGCTGTGGTAAATAGGTTAGGTTTTTTTTAGTGAAGTTAAAAAAGTCGTTTAATACTCTTGATTTGTCAGCATCATTTAATGAGTTGCTTTTTAATACGGCATTCATGGAAGCGACGGCTTTGTCAATAGCATTATCAGTCAGGTGAAATTTATACAATGATAAATGTGGAATATCCGATTCCGGATGCATTTTTGAAAACAACTTAGCGGCATTAAAACTCTTTTGCTGATTTTTCAACTTGCTATATGCATAAATCAGTTTTACAAAATCGGCTTCTGTAGCAGTGTTATTGTTTGTTTTTTGCTCAATGTATTTAGTCTGTTCTGTAAATTTCCTCCCGTGTAAGTATATCAGGTGCCTTAATTGTTCTCTATTCCTGTTGGTGCCTTTGGCATCCAGTTTACTCAAGAGCACTAAAGCCTCGTCGTGTTGTTGATTTTTGTAGTAAAATTTAACTAATGTAGTGGCGTATTTTGGATGAATTTCATCAAGGTTTTTAAGTGTTTCAATTACTTTAGGCACATTTTTTTGTGAACGATATAAATGATATAAAGTTTCTAAAATCCATTGATTATTCGGTTTTAAACTATTCGCTTTTTGCAATGTTTTTTCTGCTAATTGAAACTTGTCCAACTCGAAATAGTTCTTTCCTAATTCAAAATTGATAGCAGCATTGTCAGGGTGTTGCGAATTACATTTCTCTAATAAGTCAATTGCTTTATCGTAGTTTTCAATTCCTTTTTGCTTTAGAGCTTCAAAAAAGGTGTTTTGAAACTCATCAGAAACATCTCCCAAATCATCATTGCGCACTTCTTGGGCTTGTATGGTTAACATGCTTACAAGTGTAATGAATATGTATAGGGTTTGTTTCATTGTGGGGTTACTTTTCACTAGTACATTCGTTATTATAAAAGTTGACAATGTCTTTAATTCCGTATCGTTTAAAATACTTAGATTTAATTTTTTTATACAGATTAGGACAATCATATATAAAGCCACATATTTTCCCTTGAATAGAACGATTGTAAGTGTCACCTGATTTTACCGAGCTAATAGCATCATCATCTTTTTTAGAAAGATAATATACTCTTTTAGCATCTGTGGAAGTTAAATCATAATACCCTTGATAAAGAGTGACTTTTCCTACGATTATTTTTTCCACTAGTTTAAACCACTCTTCATGAAACGTCTTATACTCAAAAGTTCTATCGAGATCATTTACTTTAACTTTCAAATATTTAATATCATTAAAATCATATAAAATATTTCCCTCTGTTTTATTGTTTTTAAAATAAAGAAGGTCATCAACCTCAACTAAAGCAACTTTTCCAAAGCCGTTTAAAATAGTCCCATCGTTAAGGGTCACACTCATTTTTTTATAGGTTTCATTATCCCATTCGGATATATATTCCTGAGCATTAACCTCTAGAAAGAATAAACATACTAATGTTATAATTGAAAAAAACTTTGTCATATAATCTATATGAATTTAACCAATCCCTTAAATAGGGGACAGTATTTTTAAAAATATTAAATCAATAACTATTCCACTACGGTATAATCACCGATACTGATTTTTGTAAATTCACCATTGTATTTTACATGGTTACCAATCATCGCTTCTTCTAAAATAGCATTTTTAATAACAGAGTTGGTTTGAATTAACGAATTTTTAATAGTAACATTTTCTAAAACAGTATTGTTTCCGACAGAAACATTAGGTCCTACAGTAGTGTTTTTCAATACTACGTTTTCACCAATAAAACATGGGGAAATAATTGTAGAGTTTTCATTGGTAACAGAGTTAGAAACTAATTGTTCTCCATCAGAAGTTAAAAAGTTTAGCATTCTGGTATTGGTATCAATAGCAACTTCTTTATTTCCGCAATCCATCCATTCATCAACAGTTCCGGTAACAAAAGTTTTTCCTTTTGCCATCATTCCTTTAATACCATCATTAATTTGATACTCACCACCATTAATAATATTATTATCTAAAACATATTGCAATTCATCTTTTAAAAGGGCAACATCTTTAAAGTAATAAATACCAATAACTGCTTGGTTAGAAACAAATGTTTCTGGCTTTTCTACCAATTCAACAATTTCATTATTTGCATCTAACTTTACTACACCATACGCTTCAGGACGGGCGACTTCCTTAGTCCAGATAACAGCATCAGCATTTGGATCTAAATTAAATGAAGCTCTAATTAAGGTGTCTGCATATGCAATTACTGCTGGCCCAGATAATGAAGATTCCGCACACATTATAGCATGTCCGGTACCTAAAGGCTCATCTTGACGGTAGATAGAAGCTTTTGCGCCTAGGCTTTCGGCAAGCTTTATTAAACTATCCACAACCTCATCTCCAAAAAAAGCAGGATCCCCTAAAATAAAAGCAATTTCTTCAATTGGTTCATCTAAAATTTTAGCAATATCCGCAACCAATCGGTGTACTATTGGCGTTCCTGCAATAGGAATTAATGGTTTTGGCACAGTTAAACTATGTGGTCTTAAACGAGAACCTCTTCCCGCCATTGGTACGATTATTTTCATGAAAAATTTATTTTTCATTCCCGTAAAAACGGGAATCTCTTTTTAATTAAACTTTAATTTTTGTCGTCACACTGAACCGATAGCTATCGGGATGTTTCAGGGTCTCATATGAGTGAGTAGTTTCTCAGCGTGTAAGGATGAGATGTTGAAACAAGTTTAGCATGACTTTTTTTATAATGCGACTTCTCGATACAAAATTGTTTTCCATTGCATTCCAAATAATTTCACTCGAAGTGACGATAGGTTTTATTCCCGCCAGTGGGTTTAATACTCCGTCCCGATAGCTATCGGGATGCCTCGTTCGAAAAATTATAATGTTAATTCATACCTCGTGGGCTTGCCCCGAGGAAGTTGATTTAAACTTTTTCGACCAACTTCGACTGCTAACAGAATACTTATTTAACTCCTGTACTTCCGAATCCGCTTTCACCTCTTACGGTTTCAGATAATTCTTGCACTTGAATCCATTCAGCACGTTCATGTTTCGCGATAATTAATTGTGCAACACGCTCGCCATTTTCAATAGTGAAATTTTCATTTGATAAATTCACTAAAATCACTCCGATCTCTCCTCTGTAATCTGCATCTATAGTTCCGGGAGCGTTTAATACGGTGACTCCTTTTTTAGCCGCTAGTCCGCTTCTAGGGCGTACTTGTGCTTCGTAACCAATAGGCAACTCAATAAATAAACCAGTTTTTACAATAGTTCTTTCTAAAGGTTTTAAGGTAATTGATTCGGTTATATTGGCACGTAAATCCATACCAGCAGAAGCAATAGTTTCGTAATGTGGTAATGCGTGTGCCGATTTATTAATGATGTTTATGGTCATGTTAATTTTGTTTCAGTAATTGTTTGAATTCTTTTTTCTCTAAGTAAAAAATCAGCCCTAAAAATACGACTAAAAATAGTGTTCCTATGTAAATATTTCTGTCAAATTGATAGAAAGCTAAAAAGGCTAAAGTTGATGAAATAATCAAATAAGTAACTATTCGGTTGATTTGATAAGGTACAAAATAGTGTTTTCTCCCTAAATAATAAGAAACCAACATCATACTTCCGTAAGCTACTAATGTTGCGTATGCACAAGCCATATAACCAAGGATAGGAATTAGAAACCAATTAAAACCAATAGTTAAAATAGCTCCAAAAATTGAAATATACATTCCGTATTTTGTTTTATCGGTTAGCTTATACCAAATAGATAGGTTGTGGTAAATTCCTAAACACAAATTTGCGAGTAGGACAATAGGCACAATATCCATAGCAAATAAGAAACTTTCGTTTTTAATTAGTAGGTTTTTAATAACATCTAGGTAAACAGTTATTCCTAGCAAACCAATACTTCCAACAATGGTAAAGTACTTCAAAATTGTTGCATAGGTTTGCTTGGCATTGTCTTTATCAGCATGATTAAAGAAAAAAGGCTCAGCTCCCATTCTGAATGCTTGAATAAACAGCGTCATAAAAACGGCTAATTTATAACAGGCACTATACGCTCCATTGGTGTCTTTACCAATCAACTTCGGAATTAAAAATTTGTCTAAATTTTCGTTAATAACAAAGGCTATTCCGGCTATCATAATTGGCCACCCATAGGTAAGTAATTGCTTAAATATAGCTTTGTCAAAGGACAATTTCGATTTAAAAAAATAAGGGGAAACAAGTAATAACACACAAATACTTGCTAGTAGGTTCGCAATGAATTGATATTCTACAATTTCTACTACATTAAAGAGGTTTTGTACGCTTTCTGATCCGTAGTTTTTGTGTAAAAATAAGATGTTAAACGCGACGATAATAAATACGTTTATCAGCTTGATAACGGCGAAACGAATAGGCCTTCCAGTAACTCGTAAATAAGCAAATGGAATAATAATCAAGGCTTCTATCAAAGTAATACTAACTAATAAATTGAAACTTCTTATAGGTAGCTGCATAAAATTAGCTAGCTCTTGATTGAAACTAAAAACTAATAAACCCACTGCAAGAGTACTTGAGGTAATGGTGATTAGTGACGTAGTAAATACTTTGTTGCTGTCTTTGTTTTTACTGAAAAACCTAAAAAAAGAAGTTTCCATTCCGTAAGCAAGTAATACGTTAAAGAATGCAGCGTATATGTAAAACGTAGTGCTATCAGAATAGATTTCGTTAGAAAAAACATCCGTATGAATAGCTACCAACAGAAAGTTGATTAGCCTTGGCAAAACAATTGCTAAGCCATAGATAATAGTGTCTTTAAAAAAACGTTGTAATACGCTCAAGGGATATGAAATATGTTATACAATATTGGGATTGAATTTACCAATTAAATTTCATCTTTTTGGTCAATACTTCAAAAGAAAATAATTCCGTAGCTACGGCTATGCAACGATTTTATTTTTCGTCTTGAACAAAAATATACTAATTCTCTTTTGAGTAAATTCAAACTCAAAATTGTATTAGGGCTATAAAAATAGCTTTTTGTTAGGGTTTAACAAAATTCATATTGAATAAACCACGAATTACTTTAAATTTTGTCAGATTGAGATTGTCGTAATCCAGAAAAGTTTGATTTTTATTAAGGTCTCGTTAATTTCTATATGGAAATGAATTAACCATGATTGTTTTTTCGGATTAAATCAAAAATAATAAAGTTCACTGGTGAATTTAGGCGCTTCTTTCGCTTTGTAATTGCTCGTAAGCGTCTTTTATTTTCTTAAATTTTTCCTCGCCAGCTTTTACATGAGTTTCTCCTAGATGTTGAATTTTATCAGGATGGTATTTTTTTGCCATTTTACGATACGCTTTTTTAATATCATCATTTGTAGCTGATTTATCAATATCTAAAATTTTATAAGCACTTTCGGTATTGTATCCGTTAAAATTAGCTTTCTGATAGCTTGATCGTTGGTTGTATCCTGAAAACATTGCCTCTGCAGCATCATAATCACGTCGGCTGATATGTAAATACCCAGCCATTTTTCTGATTTCAGTAACTTCATTCGGACTAACATATCCGTCAGAAGCAGCTATCCCAAATAAATAATGCAATAGTTGTAAACGAGAAGGATGATCCATATGCCTTTGAATTTGCATGCAAACTCTCCTGGTAGAAACCGTATCGTTTTTTATAATTTTATTAAAAATCTTAAACGCATTATTTGCTCTTGATTTTCCAAATAAACTCACAAAATGTGTGCGGACATAATCCAGTTCTCGCTGGTCAATTTGATTATCAGCTTTTATGACAAGGGCTGATAAAATCAATAAGCTAATTTCAAAATCTCCAGGTTCGGTATTTTTGCGTTTTTCAGCTTTTTCTTTTTCAAATTGTTTTGCATCTGCTTGATGAAAACCGTCTATTAAGCTTCCAAAAGCAAAACCGAGCATACCACCAATTGGTCCACCAACGGTCCATCCTAATCCAGCGCCAACAAATTTTGCAAATCCCATTTTTATCACCTTATGCTTCAAATATACTTGAAATCAAGCCTATAAACAGCGTTATTTAAGATTTATTTAATACCGCATCAATAGTTTTTGTGTATTTTTGCGACTCAATAGAATACGAAACAAAAAGAATATATATTATGTATCCACCAGAATTAGTAAAACCAATGCGTGAGGAATTGTCTTCATTTGGTTTTGAAGAAGCACAAACTGCAGAAGCAGTAACTGCGGCATTAGCAAAAGAAGGAACTACTTTAGTAGTAGTAAACTCAGTTTGTGGTTGTGCGGCAAGTAATGCACGTCCAGGAGCAAAAATGTCATTAGAAAATGCAAAGAAACCAGATAATTTGATAACTGTTTTTGCAGGAGTTGATAAAGAGGCTGTAAACGAAGCGCGTAATCATATGTTGCCTTTTCCTCCATCATCACCATGTATGGCGTTGTTTAAAGACGGAGAATTAGTACATATGTTGGAACGTCACCATATTGAAGGTAGGCCAGCTGATATGATTGCTGAAAACTTAAAAGATGCTTATAACGAGTTCTGCTAAGTCGCACCCACCAGTGGGATTAAGATAAAAAAAGTCACTAATGCACGAGTTTTGTGTGTTAGTGACTTTTTTGTTTTAATTGCTGTAATTTGAAAGTTTTTTAAGCGTCATTTATTTGTCAGATTGAGCCTGTCGAAATCTACAAAGAACAGGTGCTTATAAGAGTTCGAAATTTTTTTCTTGTGTTTTAATTATATTTTTGCGTCATTCTGAATTTATTTCAGAATCCCACTAACATTATTTTATAATGATAACCTGAAACGAGTTCAGGTTGACGAACTGCTGTAGCATAAACTCTTCAACCGATAACCTCATAAATTATTTACAATGAACAAACAGCAAATAATAGAAAACACCATAGTCTTTGTAAAGGATACTTTAAAAAACGCTGAAGGGGGTCACGATTGGTTCCATACGCACCGCGTCCTTAAAAATTCTCAATTGATTGCAAAGAATGAAGATGTAGATGAATTCGTAGTAAGTTTAGGAGCTTTATTGCATGATATAGCAGATTCTAAATTTCATAACGGCGATGAAACTATTGGTCCGAAAGTAGCAGCTGAGTTCTTAGTAAACGAAGAAGTTGATACTGGTATTATTGAACATGTGGTTCAAATTATAAATAACATTTCTTATAAAGGAGGAAAGGAGGCTCGTACATTTTCTTCAAAGGAGTTAGATGTAATTCAGGATGCTGATAGGTTAGATGCGATAGGGGCAATTGGGATTGCGAGAACCTTTAATTATGGAGGGTTTAAAAATAATGCTATTTACAACCCGGATATTTTACCAGAATTAAATATGAGTAAAACCGAGTATAAAAAAGGAAACGGAACTACCGTTAATCATTTTTATGAGAAGTTATTGCTGTTAAAAGATAAAATGAATACGAAAACTGGAAAGCAATTGGCAGAACAACGTCATGAATATATGGAGTTGTATTTAGAGCAGTTTTACAAGGAAGTAAACGGAACGTTTTAAAAATAAAAAAGAGGTTTAAACAATGGGTAACATAATTGAGTAAACAGGAACTAATAGTTGAGTTATCACTACTAATAGTGAGTATAAAATACCCAAATATCATGAACTCTAATTTATAATAATAGTTTTAATTTTGCGTTGTAATATGGTCTCTACTAATTACAATGGCTAGTTTACTCAATCAAAAGTATAGTACACTCATTATGAGTAGTATTGTCCTGAATGAGTCGTTAGGTTTGTAGGGAGATAAACACAAATAAACTAAACCTAAATTATGAAGAAAGCATTCAAAAACTATCTCAAACTCGGAGTCCTACTCTTTGGTATTTCATTAACACTAGTAAATTGTCAATATGATGATGAGCTTGATGTAAATACTAAAGTTATAGTTCAGGACTCTAAATACACTATCAAAACAATTGACCGTGTAGAAATAAATAAAAACAAAAGGATTGTTAATCAATTAAAGGATGTAGGTTTAAATAGCAACCCTAAGCAAAATGGAACGTCCAATAAAGTTATATTTAATCAGGAATTAAATATTGAAATTAATGATAGTTATGCTGAATATATAGAATCGATTGATGGTGAATATCACTCATATACATTTTCAGTTATTGACTATAATGACCCCGATATTATTAAAAACTTAGTACTAAGCCTTCAAGATGATGGAAGTTATTTAGAACTTTTATTAAGGTATGATTTAACTCGTCAAGAATTACAAGACTATAATTTATACGGGAATACCGATATTGAAAGAGATGTAACATATACCGTTTTAGATAAGGGTACATTTGCTAATACTATTTTTTCTAAAATAGACGGTTCAACTGCTAATGATCCAACTGATGACTGTGTAACTTACGGAACTTCTGGTGGTTCAAATTGTTCAGGAGGTGGACATAGTTGGGCACAAAGAAATGACTGTAAAATTTATTTAGACCTAGAGGAAGGAACTGACCCTATTGCTCCAATAACAACCGTTACTGTTGATGTAAACTGTGGAGGCGGAGGAAATGATACTAGTCCTACAGATACTACAGGTGACACAAACCCTAATGATACTGGAGGATCATCATTTCCTGATAATAATGATACTGTAGTTACTAAGCCATTTTGTGGTCAAACATGTATTAATGAACTTGAGGAAATAGATGATGAACCTTGTGAAAAAATAAAAAACGGCACAAATAATGCTATATATAAACAAAAGTTTAAAGACTTAAATAAAAATGAAAAATTTAATTTAGAACATGAAAGTGGGTTTTACATGCAGAATATTGGAGGACAAAATCAATATATCGATGGTGTGTCAAATGGAAACACCGAGTTGAAAATTCCAGCTGGAAGTTTAAACGCTACACATGTACATAATAATCACCCTAAAGTAAGTCCTGACGGTACTCCTTATGATAGTGCAATAAAAATACTTTCACCAGGAGATATAGGAAATTTAATTACAAAAATTAAAAACGCAAATGGACCAACTCCTGAAAATGGGTTTGTAATTATGATTTCTAATGAAAGTATTTTTGCTATTTCATTATTAGAAACTTTTGCTCAAACTGCTGAATTTCAAAATAAATGGAGAACCTTTCAAAAGGTTTATAAAGAGAAAGCTAGAGGTTTCATTGAAGATTTTACAACAGCGAATAGCCGTAAAGATGCTTTAGAAAAAATGTTTCTTTTTGAATTAAAAAAATTAGGACTAGAAAATACAATAGGTTTGTTTGAAGGAACTGTTGAAAATGAAACAGACCCAAACATTAACAATTATGAAATTAATTGGACTAGAAAAACCTTAAAAAAAGTATTTTTAGGCTATACTGTAAAAGAAACTCCATGCAATTAAACAATAAATTAACTATGAAAAATATACTAATATTATGCTGTTTATTCATTACTATAAGTATGAGTAGTCAAGTAACACAAACAGTACCTTTACACTCTACCAACTATAGTAACGGAGTCTATTTCAAAGATTTAAATAATGAATTGTCTTTTTTAGTAGGTACATGGGAAGGTGAATTAAATAATAAAAAATACACCTTTGAGTTTACTTTATTCGCTCAAGTATTAAGAAGTTATGAAAACGATATGTATGATTATAGAGATGACCTTATGGGGAAATTTAAAGTAGTTGATTTAACTACGAATCAAGTATTATACAATAATTTAAATTCAACCAATTATGAACAGTATAAAATTTCTGAGCTTTATATAAGACAACAGAAAGAAATCGATTTTCTATTTCAAGATAGTGAGAATAACTGCTTAAATTCAGCCGAATTTAAACTACTTAAAGATGATAGTAATCCAAACCAAATTATATATAAAGATTTTGAATTTAATGGTTTTGGTATTTTCTATAATGACACTTATGGATGCCCAAATTATCAAAACCAATCAGATATACCAATGTTTTTGCCTTCTCAAAATTTAATTTTAACTAGACTATAAAACAAGTCATAAAAGAATACAATAATTAATACAAAAGCTCCTTAAAAAGGAGCTTTTGTATTTTAAGACAAGGAAATATACTCCGTAGTTAGCATGGTAGAATATCCCTTATGTCAATGCAGGTGATAGCGGAATAATGTATCTCTGTAAAGGTTGATAATAAAGGATCCTCTATAATAAAACTATGGGAGCTATATCATCTTCTATAGTGGTTTCTGTTTTTATAAATTCTTCTATTTCTTTATAGATGCTTTTTAAATTTTTTGTTGGCTTCATCTACTGAATACGTTTCGTTTTTTGGTGGTGGTATCAAGTCAATTGAGGTATCTTGTAATTTACTCTTTCCGATGGCGCGGAAATGTTTTCCGTGCGAGTTATAATAGTATGTTCACACGGATTTCAAATCCGCGCTATCTGAATGATACTAGTACTACAACTCAAGATTATATACTTAATGATGTTAATACTGCTTTAACGGGTATTACTCTTGCGACATCTTGGAGCCAGACTACTTATGATTATACTATATTTGGTGATACAGTAATAATAGATTTGTATGGAACATTAAGTTATAATATTTTTTCACAAAGCATTGGCACTATTTACAGCGAGTCCCTTCACTATCAGGTGATTATTGATATTAATACAGGGCAAGCGATATCAATTTCTGCAATTTAAAATAAAATAAAATAAAATATGTTTTTAGATGATTCAAATTTAATGTTGTTAATCTGGCAATTATTTTTAGCAATAGTTATTATATTCTTTATCTATTTTTTAATTAAATGGTATAGGAAGACAATGAATTTTTATGAAAAATCAAATAAGTATTTTGATAGTCATAAAAAAGAAACAAAAAAGAATTGATTATAATATTGTAAAAAATAAAACCCACTTTGTGATTAAAGTGGGTTTTATAAAATTATCCAGGGAGAATTGGCTAGTAGTGATTCTGAATATAATAATTTTGTAAATGATGAAATTAATGGAGGAGAAGGAGAAATAGGACAGTCAAGTATTAATAGACCACAATGGGATCATGTAAAAGATGTGCTTTTAGGTAATAAGCCTATTTCTGATTTAGGTTGTGATTAATAATAAACAATATGTATAAAGAAAAATTTAAGATTAAAAAGATTATTTTAATTGCATTCGTTTTATTTTTAGTAAAACATTTTTTACAAGCAATTATTGAATGGACAGATATTATTCCAGTAAGACCTAAAGCATATATTTGGGGTGAATGGAGTATTTCTATTGTTGTAATAATTAAAGAGCTTATAAATGTATTTTGGCTATACATATTAACTGTTATTTTGTTTTATTTTATTCTTAAAAAAGAGTTATTATGGAAAATAAGTAACTTTAAAATAAATATCAGTTTATCAATAATTATAACTTTATTCCTTTTACTTGTTCACCAACACCAGTTTCCTTATAAAAAAATGCTATCTAGAACTACTCCAACTAGATTTAATTATGCTTTTTTTGAAGAGCTTATTATTTATTCTGTTGTAGGGTTTCTATTAGTATATTTAGTCAGAACTATTTTGATTAAGAGTAGTATTAAGCAAAAGTAAAACCCTTTGAAATTCAAATAATCCACTAGGAGCATTAGTTTACATAGACATTTCCGCGCTATCGGAATAAATAGTAATAACCCAAATTGTAATTAAGATGTTTTTAAAAAAAATATGTTTATTCAGCTCATTCTTTGTTATGTTTCTTAACGTTTTATGTGCGCAAGAAAATACAAATACACATTATGAAGATGTTGTTAATATTGCGAAGAAGTATTTTAAAAATCAGTTAAATAATACTGGAAAAGACAAGTTATATGTTGAAATGAATAATAATAGTCTCTTTAAAAACCTTTTCAAAGATTCATTATTAAATGTTAGTTTTAAAGACGAGAATGTGCTAGAAAAGCATTTTAAAAAACAACAAATTAAGTATTATTTAAGTCAAGTTTCTGTAGATGACTTAGATTATAAATCTTGTGATCTAGAAACTGAAAATATTTTTGTATACAATAAGAATAGAGATGTAGCAGCAATTGTAAATAACCAATTAGTAAGATTATCTGGAAAAAAAACACATAAAATGTGTGTGCCTGTTTTTTCAAAGGATAATGAGTATGCTATATTTTTAAGTATAATTCCTGGATCTCATTTTAATCACATTATAATTTATAAAAGAGGGGAAAAAAATACTTGGGAAAATTATAGAAGTGCAAGTTTTTTTTGAGCTTAATAATTTAAATACATAAAAAGACTTTACAGCAATGTAAGGTCTTTTTTTGGGGTGTGACACAACAAATTTTCACTCTATTTTAATCCAGAATATTTAGAGATAGTAAATACAAGTGCAGCTGAAGAAAATGCTGCTACCCGATAACGCGCTATCGGAGAAAGACCCATTTCTGATTTAGGATGTAATTAAAGATAGATATGAAAAAAACACACACAAGAAAATTAAATATAATAGCAAGTAGTAGCTTAGTAATAGGTATACTTATGATGGCAACAGTACACGAAAAACCTTTTACTTGGAGATTTGAGGGCTACTGGATAGGCTACTTTTTAGACTTGTTAACTGTTTTATTCTTTTTACCATTATCAATAGCAACAACTATTTGGTTACTAATTCAATTTAACAAAAAGTATACAGCATATAAAAAAGCAAATATAATATTTTATGTATTTTTATTAGCAAATAGTATTATTGGTATTGTCCCTATCAAATACAGGGTGGGAATGTATTCTCCTTCTGTTTTAGGGTGTATTTATGTAGTAACTTTTTTTCTAGTTATACCTTTGTTTTTCAGGCTTTTTTACCTTGACTATAAAAGTGGAGATAAAAAAAATATAATTATAAGAAGTATTGCCTTTGTGATGTCTATAATTATATATATGGTACTGTGGCAGATACGCAGTCCTAATTAAGCCCGATAGCGCGGAAATGTTTTCCGTGCGCGTTATAATAGTATGTTCGCAACTATTTTAAAGTTGTGTTATCGGAAATATAGAAAACAAAAAACCACGCTTTTTAGCGTGGTTTTTTATTTTTTATATATGTGGAATAAAACTACTCTTCACTCTCTAAAGAGTTCCATCCTTGGGCTTTCAATGCTATTTTTTCGTTGGATCTGGTAATTAAGTTCATTCCTTCCGAAGCATCTGTCATGTGTCCAATAACAGTAAAGTTTGGATTTGCTTTTATTTTAGGGAAATCTTCTTGTGAAACCGTAAATAACAATTCATAATCTTCACCACCACTTAAAGCAATTGTGGTGCTATCCATATTAAACTCCTCACAGGTAGAAATTACTTGTTGGTCTAACGGTATTTTATCTTCATATAAATTACAACCCACTTCTGATTGTTTACATAAATGTATGATTTCTGATGATAATCCGTCACTGATATCAATCATAGACGTTGGTTTAACTTCTAGTTCTTTTAATAACCCAGAAACATCTCTTCTTGCTTCAGGTTTTAACTGACGCTCAATTAAATATGTATACATGTCTAAATCTGGTTGGTTATTTGGGTCGGCTTGAAAAACTTGCTTTTCACGTTCCAGAACTTGGAATCCTAAGTATGCAGCACCAATATCACCAGTAACCACTAATAAATCATTTGCTTTAGCGCCATTACGGTATACGATATCTTCTTCATTGGCTTGTCCAATTGCAGTAACGCTAATCAGTAGTCCTTTAGTTGATGAAGTAGTGTCTCCGCCAATAACATCAACATTATACGTTTTTGCTGCTGCGTAAATTCCTTCGTACAATTCTTCAATTGCTTCTAAAGGAAACCTATTTGATACCGCTATTGATATGGTTACTTGAGTAGCAGTAGCATTCATGGCGTAAATATCAGATAAATTTACCATAACCGCTTTGTATCCTAGATGTTTTAAAGGCATATAGGATAAATCAAAGTGAATTCCTTCAATCAACAAATCCGTTGAAATAATAGCTTTTTTATCTTTAAAATCCAATACAGCAGCGTCATCACCAATACCTTTTAAGGTAGATTCTTGTTTGATTTTAAAGTTTTTAGTGAGGTGTTCTATTAATCCAAATTCACCTAAATCAGCAAGTGAGGTTTTTGGTTTGTTTTTATCTTCTATCATATTGCAAAAATATGGTTTTTGAGGCAAATAAATTACCTTCTAAAATGATTAATATTTTATTGAGTATATTTACGAACCTATAAAAAATAAGACCCCTAATTAAATATGAAAAAACCTACTCAAATTTTCAAGCACCTTTTTCTTGTATTAATTGCCTTTATGTCAATAAATTGCTCAGATGATGATGTAATACAAGATAGTGACGGTGATACAATATTAAATCAAACCGATAACTGTATAACAGTAGCTAATCAAGATCAATTAGATACTGATGACGATGGAATTGGTGACGCATGTGATACGGATGATGACGGTGATGGAGTTTTAGATGCAGATGATAACTGCCCACTAGTTGCTAACCCTGACCAAGCTGATGCTGATGGCGATGGAATTGGTGATGTTTGTGAAGGTCCTCAATTTCCATGTGTAAATGGTTTCGCAGGTATTTACCCGTGTGATGGTTATGATTTAATGGCACATATTCCCTTAAGTGATTTAGGAGGAGCAACCGGAAATGATTCTTGGGGCTGGACTGATCCAGTTTCTGGAATTGAGTATGCATTAGTATCAACTAGGACAGGAACTGCTTTTGTGGATATTTCTAACGCTTCTGTTCCTGTTGTAGTTGGAAGATTGGCTACAGCGACATTAAGTAGTACTTGGAGAGATGTGAAAGTATATCAAAATCATGCTTTTATTGTAAGTGAAGCTTCTGGTCATGGAATGCAGGTGTTTGATTTAACACGCTTAAGAACAGCAACAAACCTACCTGTTGCATTTGATGCTGATGCTTGGTATACAGGGTTTGGAAGCGCACATAATATAGTAATCAATGAAACGAGTGGTTATGCGTATGCAGTTGGTTCTGACACATTTTCTGGAGGGCCACATTTTGTAAATATTCAAGACCCTACGAATCCTGTTGCGGCAGGAGGATATGCAACAGATTCTTATTCGCATGATGCACAGGTGGTTACTTATGATGGGCCTGATGCTGACTATCAAGGAAAAGAAATATTGATCGGAAGTAATGAGAATGAAGTTGTTCTTGTAGATATTACTAATAAAGCTAATCCAGTAAACATATCAAGTATTGCTTATCCAAACATTGGGTACACACATCAAGGGTGGTTTACTGAAGATAAAAAATATTTTATTGCTGGAGATGAGTACGATGAAAATAATTTTGGAGGAAATACTAGAACCTTAGTTTTTGATTTTACAGATTTAGATAATCCAACATTACATTTTCAACATTACGGAACAACTGAGGCAATTGATCATAATTTATATGTAAAAGACGGACTGTGTTATCAAGCAAACTATACAGCAGGTTTACAAGTGTTAGATGTCTCAAACATAGGAGCAGGTTCATTAAGTCAGGTTGGGTTTTTTGACACATATCCAACAGATAATAGTACAGCTTTTCATGGTGCTTGGAATGTATATCCATACTTTGAAAGTGGTAATATTATTATCAGTGATTATGAAGGAGGGTTATATATTGTAAGAGCAAGTAATTAATAAGTTATGAGATGGTTATCTTACATTTTTTTAATAACTATTCCATTATTATCTTGTTCTGGTGATGATGATAGTTCAGTATCTGGACATCATGTTGAATGGATTAAGACATTTGGAGGTTCAAAAAACGAAGTAGCAAATTCTATTGTTAATACACAGGATGGAGGTTATGTAGTGTTAGGCTATACACAAAGTTCAGATGGTGATGTCACTAATAACCCAATTGAAGGTCATGATTATTGGGTGTTAAAATTCAATGCCAATGATGAGTTGGAATGGAACAAAACCTATGGAGGCTCTCTTGATGATAGAGGGAATGAGATTATACAAACACAGGATGGCGGTTATGTTATAGTTGGATATAGTAAAAGTTCCGATGAAGATGTTACAAATAACGCTGGGTCTCACGATTTATGGATTGTAAAACTCAATGCCTCTGGGGTTATTTCTTGGGAAAAATCATTTGGTTATATTGGTTCAGATAAAGCATTAACAGTTGTGCAAACTTCTGATAATGGTTATTTTATTGCAGGTGTTTTAGATGTTACAGCCTCTGGAGGCGCAGGGAATAGTCGTGCCGTATTACATTCGGGGGGTGATTTTTGGGGAGTGAAATTAGATGCTTCAGGAAATACTCAATGGACAAAATATTATGGTGGGAATTTAAGTGAAATCCCTTATGATGCTATTCAAACTTCTGATGGCGGATTTATAATTGTTGGTTCTTCTGATAGTATCGATGTTGATATTTCTGATAATAAGGGACTAGATGATTTTTGGATTGTTAAAATTGACGCTTCTGGAACCTTAGTTTGGGAAAAATCTTTTGGAGGTTCAGGGATTGATGAAGCACATAGTATTGTTGCATCTAACGATGGTAATTATATGATTGCTGGAGAAACAAGAAGCAATGATGGTGATGTTAGTCAGAACAGTGGTAGCGCAGATGTATGGCTTATTAAAATTGATGGTTCAGGAAATTTACTTTGGGAAAAAACATATGGAGGCAGTAGTTTCGATGTGGGAAGATCTATAAAGAAAACTCAAGATGGAGGCTACTTGTTAGCAGGAAGTTCAAGAAGTCAAGATGGTGATTTGTCAACAAACAATGGGCAAAACGATGCTTGGGTGTTTAAAGTGTCAAGTAATGGAGATAAACAATGGGAACAATCTTTGGGAGGTTCTCAAATAGATTTTGCATATGATGTTATAGAAAACGCATCTAATGAGGTTATTCTTGTAGGAGAGTCAAGCAGTAGTGATTTTGATATTTTAGAAAATAAAGGCTTTTCAGATTTATTAATAGCTAAAATAAAATGAGAAAATTAATTGCAATATTAGTATTAAGCATAGTACTCTTTTCTTCATGTGTAGAAGAGGAAATTCCAGCATTACAAAACACGAATATTTCATTAAACTTCAAGCATAATTGGGATAATGCTGCGGTAACTAATGCAAACTTTAATGCAACACAATATTTTACAGCAGAAGGTGATGAATTGACTATTGAAAAATTACGCTATTTAATATCAAATGTTACTTTTCATAAATCAAATGGCGAAACTATTGTCGTTGAGGGGTATAATTTAGTTGATGTTACAAATGACGAGAATCTATCTTATACAACTCCAATTCAAATCCCTATTGGCACATATACAAACGTGTCGTTTACATTTGGTTTTGACAATACGGATAATATAGATGGCGCTTATGCGGATTTAAATTCAGCTTCATGGAGTGTTCCACCGATGTTAGGTAGTGGATACCACTTCATGCAGTTAGAGGGGAAGTTTATCGACAATACAGCTCAAGAAAAAGGATATGCATATCACATGATTAAAGCAGTGAATAATACAGATCCTGATAATTTAGTTTTTCAAGATACTTTCTTTACAGTTAATTTAGGAGAAGTGATTGTGCACAACAATTCATCTGTAGATGTAAACATGAATATCGCAGAATGGTTTAAAGGTCCTTATCAATGGGATTTAAATGTTTGGCATTCAATTTTGATGCCCAATTTTGATGCCCAGGTAAAAATGCATGATAATGGCCAGAACGTTTTTAACTTAGGAACAGTTAATTAAAATAATGAAGAAGGTTTTTTACATATTAGTTTTGACATTGTTTTTGTCTTGTTCAAAAGACGATTCAAGTATTGCGTCTGATGAATATGTGCCAACCCCTTTAGCGTTGGATGTTCCTCCGTTATTTGATCAAAAGATACTAGCGCCTACAATACCGTTTACAAATCCTCAAACAGTAGAAGGGGTTACTTTAGGGAAGAAATTATTTTTTGACACCATTTTATCGGCAGACAATACACAATCATGTGCCAGTTGCCATGCTCCTGAAAATGCATTTACTGATATTGATAGGTTTAGTGTTGGTATTGATGGTGTTCTTGGGAATAGAAATTCGATGCCTTTGTTTAATATGGCGTGGAATTATGATGAAAAATTCTTTTGGGACGGACGTTCTTTTGGTTTAGAACAACAAGCATTAGCCCCTGTAGAAAATCCTATAGAGATGCATAATACGTGGGAGCAAGCAGTAACTGATTTACAAAATACGTCAGATTACCCACTTTTGTTCCAAGCGGCATTCAATTCTTCGGTTATTACAAAAGAGTTGGTTGCAAAAGCAATAGCTCAGTTTGAGCGAACGCTTATTTCAGGAAATTCAAAATTCGATAAGCATTTATTAGGAACTACAACGCTTACAGCGCAAGAGCTAAATGGTTTCAATGTGTTTATGGATGAAACAAAAGGGGATTGTTTCCATTGTCATGGTAGTAATAACAATCCGTTATGGACAGATAATATTTTCCATAATAATGGATTAGATGCTGTTTTTTCAGATCTTGGTTTAGGAGAAGTTACTGGTGATCCGAATGATAACGGAAAATTTAAATCGCCATCGTTAAGAAATCTAGCTTTTACTGCACCATATATGCATGACGGACGATTCAATACACTGGATGAGGTTATAAATCATTACAGTGAAGGACTTCAAAACTCTCCAACAATTGATCCGCTAATGAAAAAAGTAGCTCAAGGGGGAGTTCAAATTACTGTTCAAGAAAAAGCAGATTTAAAAGCTTTTCTATTAACATTGTCAGATTATGAGTTTATAAACAATCCAAACTTCCAAAACTAAAGCCCCCCTATTAAAGCACTACGTTTAAATTGATACAGCTAATGTCATTTCGAATATTTTTTTTTGTAAATCTGTGGCAACCTCATCATCCCGAGATCGAATGAGTAGTGGAATTACCATTTAATCACAAGCTTAAATTGGTAAAGTCTTCAGAATTCGTATATTTGCATCGTAAACTTTAGGAGTAACTAATTGATTGATATTAGTTTGAGAAATATCCTTAGAACCTGATTTGGCTAATACCAACGGAGGGAAAAGTTATCAGTGTAAAACCTGCTTCTTTTCAATTTCCAAAATCTTTTATTGTTTACAAATGTCAGACTTAGCTTGTTTAAGTCTAATACAGGTTATATATGATAAACATAAAAGTAAACAATACAATACATCAATTTCAAGTAGCTAGTTCATTAGCAACAATACTGAATGAACTAGAAATAGTTACTAACGGAATTGCTGTAGCTGTAAATCAAAATATAATAACTAAAACAAATTGGAGTACGCAAGCTCTAAATGAGGGTGATGAGGTATTAATTATCAAAGCAACCCAAGGAGGGTAACGATTGATGATTTTAGAGTGGCAATTTTAGATTGTAGAAGTATAAAAAGAAATTGAAATTGAAGTTGAAATCGAGCAAAAATAATATAGTAAAGAGTTATCAGTTTCAGTTAGCAATCTTTTTTTGCTAGTTATAATTGACGTCAGTTCGAGTATTTCTGCAGCGGAGCGAAAGAAATTTACTTGCCCTCAACTTGATTGGGGGTATCGAGAACTAATTATTAAGAATAAACAGATAGCGCGGATTTATAATCCGTGATAAAAATATTAATAGCTAACCGCTGAAAGCCGAAAGCCGAAAGCCACTAGCGCAGCTAATAAAAAACATGAAGAGTAAAGACACAGCACCAAAGCAAGACGGAATTACAAGAAATCCGTTTCCGAATTCAAAGAAAATATACGTATCAGGAAAAATTCACCCGCAAATTAAAGTAGCGATGCGTGAAATTTCGTTAGATGATACTGTTGATTCAATGACGAAAAAGAAAAGGCCAAATGAGTCAGTAACTGTTTATGATACTTCAGGACCTTATACCGATCCTAATAAGAAAATTGACGTACACAGTGGTATCGAAAGAATTCGTGAGGATTGGATTATGGACCGTGGTGATGTGGAACAATTAGATTCTTTTTCTTCAGAATATTGTAACGAGCGTTTAAACGATGCTAGTTTAGACCACATGCGTTTTAAATTGTTAAAAAAGCCTTTACGTGCTAAAAAAGGACAAAATGTAACACAATTACATTACGCTAAAAAAGGAATGATTACTCCAGAAATGGAATACATCGCTATTCGTGAAAATCAGCGAATAGATGAAATGACCGAAATTAGAAAGCAACACAAAGGAGAACACTTTGGAGCTTCTATACCTGATAAAATCACTCCAGAATTTGTACGTTCAGAAGTTGCAAGAGGACGTGCAATAATCCCATCAAACATCAATCACCCTGAAGCAGAACCTATGATTTTAGGACGTAACTTCTTGGTAAAGATCAATGCAAATATTGGTAACTCTGCAGTAACATCTTCTATTGAAGAAGAAGTAGAAAAAGCAGTATGGGCTTGTCGTTGGGGAGCTGATAATATCATGGATTTATCTACAGGAGAAAACATTCATGAAACGCGTGAGTGGATTGTTCGTAACTCTCCAGTGCCAATTGGTACAGTACCAATTTACCAAGCTTTAGAAAAGGTAAATGGAGTTGCAGAAGATTTAACATGGGAGATTTTCCGTGATACTTTAATTGAACAAGCAGAACAAGGAGTAGATTATTTTACCATTCATGCAGGAGTATTGTTGCGTTATGTACCAATGACGGCGAAGCGTGTTACAGGTATTGTTTCTCGTGGAGGTTCTATCATGGCTAAATGGTGTTTAGCACACCATAAAGAAAGTTTTTTATACACACATTTCGAAGATATTTGTGAGATTTTAAAGTCTTACGATGTTGCGTTTTCATTAGGAGATGGATTACGTCCAGGTTCAATTGCTGATGCGAATGATGAAGCACAGTTTGCGGAATTGGAAACTTTAGGAGAGTTGACTCAAATTGCTCGTAAGCACGAAGTACAGTGTTTTATTGAAGGACCAGGTCACGTGCCAATGCACATGATTAAAGAAAACATGGAGAAGCAAATCGAACTTTGTGATGAGGCACCTTTCTATACATTAGGGCCTTTAACAACTGATATTGCACCGGGTTACGATCATATTACTTCAGGTATTGGAGCAGCTATGATTGGTTGGTATGGTTGTGCAATGTTGTGTTATGTAACACCAAAAGAGCATTTAGGATTACCGAATAAAGAAGATGTACGTGTAGGTGTTGTTACCTATAAGCTAGCTGCTCATGCGGCAGATTTAGCAAAAGGACATCCAGGTTCTCAACATAGAGATAATGCGTTGAGTATGGCTCGTTTTGAATTCCGTTGGGAAGATCAGTTTAACTTAGGCTTAGATCCAGAACGTGCTCGTGAATATCATGATGAAACATTACCTGCAGCAGGAGCTAAAATTGCTCATTTCTGTTCTATGTGTGGGCCAAAATTTTGTTCTATGAAAATTTCTCAAGAAGTAAGAGATTTCGCAGCAAAGCATGATATAGTAGATAACGAAGTTATTGCTAAAGGAATGGAAGAGAAATCTAAAGAGTTTAAAGAAAAAGGATCAGAAGTATATTTATAGTATAAGGAAGTTCCCACGCTGAAAAAGCGTGGGCGGGCTTTCCGCTATATCTTTTTATTTGTCACTTCGAGCGCAGTCGAGAAGTCAGTAACAAATAAAAAGGATGCCGCTGCAATACCTAACTCAAAAATAACACGTCATTACGAGGAGTGTGTAAGTTTATGCTGAGCGCAGTCGAAGTAAAGTAATTTGCCAGTCGAATAGCAGATTTCTTCTTCCGATAGCTATCGGAATTTATCAAAATTTCGAAATGACGATAAATAATGAAGTAATGTTAATAGTAATAACATCAGAACAAGATATACCAAATGAAGTAACGCTTCTGAATCAGTTATTTGAAGCTGGTTTGGAAATACTGCATT
The DNA here is from genome assembly GCA_013214625.1 of Flavobacteriaceae bacterium. Classification (GTDB taxonomy): domain Bacteria; phylum Bacteroidota; class Bacteroidia; order Flavobacteriales; family Flavobacteriaceae. The sequence goes on along the minus strand of JABSPO010000012.1, from coordinate 11,351 downwards.
TTCGAAAACCAAATAAATCTTATGAGGAACATTGCGACTATTTAAATCAGATAGATTCGAAATATCATAATAGAATTGTAGTGCATTATTTTCACAAGTTGATTAATGAGTATGGTTTAAAAGGAATTCATTTTCAGGAACAAAAAAGGAGAGATCATATTGATAATCCAGGACATTATTTTAAAGAATTAAATATGTTTGGAAAAACGATCAGTTCTTCTTTTCATGAACCAGAGGAATTAGACTGTTGTGAGTTTGAATTTGATTATCATTTACTAAGCCCAGTATTTTCTTCTATATCTAAAGAAGGGTACGAAGGAAGAGGTTTTGATGTAAATCATATCGATAAGTTAATTATTGGTATGGGAGGTATTAATATAAAGACTATGCCAGAGGTGTTTAAGTTAGGGTATAAAGGAATTGGTGTTTTAGGAGGAGTATGGAATACAGAAGATCCTGTTCGAAGTTTTAAAGAAATTAAACGTCATTACGAAAAGGTAACGACAAAGTAATCTACCAGTAGAGTAGCAGATTGCTTCGTTTCACTCGCAATGACAATAAAAACATGAAAAAAAGACCTCACATATTAACGATAGCAGGATTTGACCCGTCAAACGGAGCTGGATTAACTGCTGATGTAAAAACAATTGAAACCTTAAAATGTTATGGGGTATCAGTTTGTACAGCTAATACTATTCAGGACGATATTGAATTTAAAACCTGTCATTGGATATCTGTTGAAGTGATTTTAGATCAGATTGAAATATTATTCAAACGATTTCAAATCAAGTACGTTAAAATAGGAATTGTAGAAAATTGGCTGACGCTGTCAGTTTTAGTAGATAAATTACTTCAGTTAAACCCGAGTGTGAAAATTGTATTAGATCCAGTATTAAAATCAAGTTCTAATTTTGATTTTCACTCAAATGTCACCTCGAGCGCAGTCGAGAGGTCTCATCAAGATTTGCTAGATAATATTTTATCTAAAATATATTTACTAACACCTAATTACAACGAAATTGAACAATTGTACCCTGATAAAAATATTGAAGAAACAATTGCACATATCAGTAGTAAAACAAACTTGTTTTTAAAAGGGGGGCATCATCCAAATCAATTAGGAAAAGATGTACTGTTTACTTTGGAAGGAAAGCAATTTAGTTTAAATCCTAAGTTGAAAAATTGTACAGAAAAACATGGTAGTGGCTGTGTGTTATCCTCTGCTATTACCAGTTATTTAGCTTTAGGGTTTTCATTGTTGAAAGCATGCTATAGAGGAAAGCGATATACGGAGAAGTTTTTAAGCTCTAATAAAAGTTTATTAGGATTTCATGGGTAATTTGAGAAAAGAGAAATTGAAGCAGAAATCGAATTTGAAGTATAAGTTGTCAGTTCGAGTGAAATTTTGTTAAAATGAAATGGCAATAAAATTTAGTATCGATAACAAGTTAAAATAAAATCGTCATTATTAAGGGTCCGCAAGTTTATACTGAGCGCAGTCGAAGTAAAGTAACCTGTTAATCGGCAGGGGATTGCTTCGAGCGAAAAACTCTCGAAATGACAGAATAAATAATAAAAAATGATAAGTAAGTTACATTATATATCACAAGGAACAACTCCAGAGGAGCATTTGGAGAATATTCAAAAAGCTTGCGCTTCTGGTGTTGAATTGGTGCAATTACGTTTAAAAAATGTAAGTGACAAAATTGTATTGGAAACCGCAAAAAAAGCTAAAGAAATGACTGATCATTTTCAGACGCGTCTACTAATTAATGATCATTATAAAATTGCAGCTGAAGTAAAAGCAGATGGTGTTCATTTAGGAAAATCGGATATTTGCCCAACTGTTGCTAGAAAGGCATTGGCTTCTTGGCAAATTATTGGCGGAACAGCTAATACTTTAGAAGATTGTCAGGCGCTTATTGAAAAGAAAGTAGATTATATAGGTCTAGGGCCTTTCCGATTTACAAAGACAAAAGACAATTTGAGTCCCGTATTAGGCGAAAATGGATACCTGACTATTTTAGAAGAATTAAAAACGGAGATCCCTATTATTGCGGTTGGCGGAATAACACTAAATGATATTTTAGATATTATGATTACAGGTGTATATGGAATTGCTGTTTCAGGAGAAATCACACGTGATTTTAATAGTATTCCTAAATTTAAGGAACTAATAAACGGTAGTCCAACGCAAGAACAACGTTGGGAGCCAGAAAAAGATAAAAAAGAATAGAAACGAATTTTGCGTTAGGGATTGCAGCGGCATCCTTTTTAGTTGTCACCTTGAGCGCAGTCGAAAGGTTAAACAACTAAAAAGATATAGCAGAAAGCCCGACCGTAGGGAACGTCCAAATAAAAAACAAGAATGTTACAAATAGCAGATAAAGAGTTTAACTCAAGATTGTTTACAGGAACAGGGAAATTTAGTTCATCTAGATTAATGAAAGAGGCTTTGTTGGCTTCAGAAAGTGAATTGATAACGGTTGCACTAAAACGTGTAGATGTTAAAGATGAACAGGATGATATATTAACACATTTAGAGCACCCAAGAATCAACTTATTGCCAAATACATCGGGTGTTCGTAATGCTAAAGAAGCGGTTTTTGCGGCACAATTATCTCGTGAAGCTTTAGAAACGAATTGGATAAAATTAGAAATTCATCCAGATCCGAAATACTTATTACCTGATCCTATAGAAACCTTAAAAGCTGCTGAAGAGTTGGTGAAGTTAGGCTTTGTGGTAATGCCATATATTCATGCTGATCCGGTTTTGTGTAAGCGTTTGGAAGAAGTAGGGGCGCAATGTGTAATGCCTTTAGGAGCGCCAATCGGAAGTAATAAAGGGTTGAAAACAGAAGAGTTTTTAGAAATTATTATAGACCAAAGCAATGTGCCTGTTATAGTAGATGCTGGTATTGGAGCGCCTTCTCACGCAGCTTACGCTATGGAGTTAGGAGCAGATGCGGTATTGGTAAACACAGCTATTGCGGTTTCGCAAAATCCAGTAACTATGGCAAAAGCATTTAAAATGGCAGTAGAAGCTGGACGAATGGCGTATGAAGCTAAGTTAGCACCAATAGTGTATAAAAAAGCTGAAGCAAGTAGTCCATTGACTAGTTTTTTGAATTAAAAAAAGCAATAGGCTTTAGGCACTATGCCTTAGGCTAAATGATTATAAAAATAAAACCTATGGCTTATAGCATACAGCCTAAAGCTAAAAACTTCAAAGAAGTTTTTGACACATATAACTGGGATGAAACCCTGCAAAGCATCTTTTCTAAAACAGAAGCAGATGTGTTGCGTGCATTAGGGAATTCAAAACGTGATTTAGAAGATTTTAAAGCACTTATTTCTCCTGCAGCTAGACCGTATTTGGAGCAAATGGCTCAGTTGAGTAGGCAGTTGACTAAAAAACGTTTTGGGAATACGATTCAAATGTATTCTCCAATGTATTTAAGCAATGAGTGTCAGAATATTTGTACTTATTGTGGATTTAGTATGACTAATAAAATTCCGCGTAGGACTTTAACAGATCCAGAAATTTTAAAGGAAGTTGAATATATCAAATCAAAAGGCTATGATCATATTTTATTAGTAACTGGTGAGGCGAATAAAACAGTAGGTGTTGATTATATTAATAACGCGCTACAGTTAATACGTTCTCATTTTTCGAATATTACTATAGAGGTACAGCCTTTACATCAAGATGAATACGAGCAATTAATTGACAGTGGTTTGTATGCAGTTTTAGTGTATCAAGAAACCTATCATAGGGGAGAATATAAGAAACATCATCCTAAAGGGAAAAAATCTAATTTTGATTATCGTCTAGATACACCAGACCGATTAGGTAAAGCTGGAATTCATAAAATAGGTTTAGGCGCTTTATTCGGTTTGGAAGATTGGCGTGCGGATAGTTTTTTTACAGCCTTACATTTAAAGTATTTGCAAAAGACCTATTGGAAAACGAAATATTCAATTTCATTCCCAAGGCTTCGTCCGCATACAGGAGGTTTAGATCCTAAAGTAGAAATGACTGATCCTGATTTAGTGCAGTTAATTTGTGCATTTAGGCTGTTGGATGAAGATGTAGAATTATCTATTTCTACTCGTGAAAGTGAGGTGTTTAGAAATAATATTGTAAAACTAGGGATTACTTCTATAAGTGCTGAGTCTAAAACAAATCCGGGGGGGTATGCAGTTGCACCTGAATCTTTAGAGCAATTTGAAATTTCTGATGAACGTTCTACCGAAGAAGTGACGGAGATGTTAAAAAGTCAAGGATTAGAGGTGGTTTGGAAGGACTGGGCTAATAATTGGCAGTAAGACACTAAGTGTCATTTAACAAAATAATTAGCAAGTAAATAATGTCTTTATCACCAGAAGAAAATAATCAATACAATCGCCATCTTATTTTAGATGAAATAGGAGAAGCAGGTCAGTTAAAACTAAAACAAGCTAAAGTTTTGGTGGTAGGCGCTGGTGGTTTGGGTTGTCCGATATTGCAATACTTAACAGCAGCTGGTGTTGGGAATATCGGAATTATAGATCATGATACTATTGATCAGAGTAACTTACAGCGCCAAATTTTGTATACTCATGACGATATTGGTCAATACAAAGCTGAGGTTGCTGCAAATAAGCTATCGCGTTTAAATCCGTTTGTAAATTTTGAAATATTCGTACAACGATTGACTTCAGAAATAGCTATTGAGTTGTTTTCTAAATACGATATCATTGTTGATGGGAGTGATAATTTTCCAACGCGATATTTAGTAAATGACGCGTCTGTTTTAACAAATAGACCAGTGGTGTTTGGTTCTATCTTTAAATTTGAAGGACAAGTATCGGTGTTTAATTATAATAACGGACCAACTTATAGGTGTTTATACCCGAATGCACCAAAACCTAATGAAGTACCTAATTGCTCTGAAATTGGAGTTTTAGGAGTGCTTCCAGGAATTATAGGTTCTTTACAGGCAAATGAAGTATTAAAAATGATTTGTGGTATTGGCGAAGTATTGTCAGGAAAGTTATTGACCTATAATGCGCTTACGATGCAGCAATTAGTATTGAGTTTTCAAAAAAATGATGCGATACAAATTGTGGATTTAGATGCTGATTATGATTTCTTTTGTGGCTTAGCTATGAGTAACTTGGAGATAACTAAAGATGAATTAAAAAAGAGCCTTGAGCAATACAATTTACTAGATGTTCGTGAAGATTATGAGCGAGCTCAACATCATATTGGAGGACAGCATATTCCGTTAGGAGAATTGGCTAATAGGGCTAGTGAGGTTTCTCAAGAAAAAGATTTAGTAGTGTATTGTAAAGCTGGAGTGCGTAGTAAAATGGCAATAGATATTTTAAAGGACAAAGGATTTAGGAAGCAATTACTGAATTTAAAAGGAGGAATACTGAGTGTTTAAAGAATAACCATTATCTAATGGTGGATTTGTATGTAGCATTTCTTTTCAGGATAATTAACGTTTTTTTCAATTTTTCAGCTTCTTGTTTAACTTCAGTATAATAAAAATTTATAGGATTAGTTGTAAAGTATCCCTCTTTTTATAGACAAATGATATAGTATAAACATTAAATACAGAGCTTGCAGTTATGTATGATATAGAATTTATACTATATTTGCACTCTATTTAGAAATAATCTAATTAAAAATGATAAAAGTCTCAGAATCAGCAAAGAAGAAAGTCGTATCCTTAATGGAAGAGGAAGGATTTGATGCAATAAATGATTATGTTAGAGTTGGTGTGAAAAGTGGTGGATGTTCAGGACTTTCATACGATTTAACATTTGACAAAGAGAAACAAGATAACGATAAAGTTTTTGAAGATAACGATATTAAAGTAATCGTTGATAAAAAAAGTTTTTTATACCTAGTAGGAACCACATTAGAATTTTCAGGTGGTTTGAACGGGAAAGGTTTTGTGTTTAATAACCCTAACGCCAACAGAACTTGTGGGTGTGGAGAAAGTTTTTCACTATAAATTCAAATAAATCGAGAAGATGAGCAAGTATACAGAGGACGATTTAGAAAAGGAGTTACAAACTAAAGAATACGAATACGGATTTTATACTGATATAGAATCGGAAACATTCCCTATTGGGTTAAATGAAGATGTTGTTCGTGCTATTTCTAAAAAGAAGGAAGAGCCAGAATGGATGACCGAATGGCGATTGGAAGCTTTTAGAGCTTGGCAAGAAATGGAAGAACCAGACTGGGCTAATGTTAATTATAAGAAACCAGATTTTCAGGCTATCGCATATTACTCTGCACCTGTAGCTGTTGATCCTAATAAGACATTAGATGATGTAGATGCGGATCTTTTAGCAATGTATAAAAAGTTAGGTATATCTATAGATGAACAGAAAAAGATGAACAATATCGCAATGGATATTGTTGTTGATTCGGTTTCTGTGGCAACTACATTTAAAGATACTTTAGCTAAAAAAGGAATTATTTTCTGTCCAATATCAGAAGCAATAAAAGAACACCCTGAATTAGTTCGTAAATATTTAGGAACAATAGTGCCGCAAAAAGACAACTTTTATGCAGCATTAAACTCTGCGGTATTTAGTGATGGATCATTCTGTTACATACCAAAAGGAGTTCGTTGTCCGATGGAATTATCAACATATTTCAGAATTAATCAAGCAGGAACAGGACAGTTTGAAAGAACTTTACTGATTGCTGATGAAGGTTCATATGTAAGTTACTTAGAAGGATGTACTGCACCAAGTAGAGATGAAAATCAGTTACACGCAGCAGTAGTAGAGCTAATTGCTTTAGACGATTCTGAAATAAAATATTCTACAGTACAAAACTGGTATCCTGGAAATAAAGAAGGTGTTGGTGGAGTTTACAATTTTGTGACTAAAAGAGGATTGTGTGAGAAAAATGCAAAAATCTCATGGACACAGGTAGAAACAGGAAGTGCAATAACTTGGAAATATCCATCTTGTATCTTAAAAGGGAATAACTCAATTGGAGAATTTTATTCTATTGCTGTAACTAATAATTATCAGCAAGCAGATACAGGAACTAAAATGATTCATTTAGGAAAGAATACTAAGAGTACTATTATATCTAAAGGTATTTCTGCTGGTCATTCACAGAATTCATACAGAGGATTGGTGCACATGGGGCCAAGAGCCGAAAATGCAAGAAATTTCTCTCAGTGTGATTCGCTGCTTATGGGTAATGCTTGTGGAGCACATACGTTTCCATATATTGAAGTGAAAAACAATACGGCTCAAGTAGAACATGAGGCTACAACAAGTAAAATTGGAGAAGATCAAATTTTCTATTGTAACCAACGTGGTATTGATACTGAAAAGGCTATCGCATTAATTGTAAATGGTTTTAGTAAAGATGTATTGAATAAGCTACCAATGGAATTTGCTGTTGAAGCACAAAAACTATTGGAAATCAGTTTAGAAGGTTCAGTAGGGTAAGAATTTCGATAACTTAGGAGTATCGATAAGTTGCATTATATAATAAGTTTTAAAAATATGAGAAAGCTAGTTTTAATATTGTGTTTAACAGCGTTTATTGCATGTAAAACAGATAAAAAAGAAGTCGTTACTGAAACAGGAGAAGAGGTTGTTGCTTATCAAATATTGAAAGGAAGCTATTTATATTATGCTGATGCAGCAATTTTACAAACACCAACAGAAGTATATGGTGTGGTATTAGATGAAAATTCAGTAGCCTTGGATAAAAAGGTAAAGCCATATAAAATATTGGATACTGATATGGTTCCAGTAGAGATAAAGGTGAAAATTATACCAAAACCAGAAGGAGAAGAGGGGTGGCCATTCAAAGTTAAAATAGTAGAAATACTAAAGGTAACCAAGCCAAACCCAGATAAAAATGATGTTATAACATTAGGAAAATAAAGAGGTTATTTCTTCTTTTATTTTATAAAATAGATTAAAAATTAAAACACGCTTAAGACTTAAAACTTAAAGCTAATAGCATAAAAAAGATGTTAGAAATTAAAAATTTACACGCAGGAATAGAAGATAAAGAGATTCTTAAAGGAATTAATTTAACGATTAATGCAGGAGAAATTCATGCGATAATGGGGCCAAATGGTGCTGGAAAAAGTACTTTGTCAGCTGTAATTGCAGGAAAAGATGAGTATGAGGTAACTAAGGGAGATATCTCATTAGATGGTGAAGATCTTTTAGAGTTAGATCCAGCAGAAAGAGCACATAAAGGAGTGTTTTTATCATTTCAATACCCAGTAGAAATCCCAGGTGTTTCAGTAACAAATTTCATCAAAACTTCGATTAACGAAACGCGTAAAGCTAATGGTAAAGAAGACATGCCAGCTAAAGAAATGTTACAAAAGATTCGTGAGAAGTCTGAATTATTAGAGATTGATCGTAAATTTTTATCTCGTTCATTAAACGAAGGGTTTTCTGGAGGAGAGAAAAAGCGTAATGAGATATTTCAAATGGCTATGTTAGAACCAAAATTAGCTATTTTGGATGAAACAGATTCAGGCTTGGATATTGATGCGTTGCGTATTGTAGCAAACGGCGTTAATAAACTAAGAAGTGATGATAAAGCTGTTTTAATAATTACGCATTACCAACGTTTGTTAGAGTATATTAAGCCAGATTTTGTACATGTATTGTATGATGGTAAAATTGTAAAAACAGGAGATGCTTCTTTAGCTTTAGAGTTAGAAGAAAAAGGATACGACTGGATTAAGGAAGAAATTAACGCATAATAAGTGTTTAGTAACAGCTTTTTGTCATTCCCATGAAGATGGGAATCTCATTAATGTTTTAGTTTTAATAAAAAGATTACCGCTTTCGCGGAAATGACAAGGTCAATGGAATTAAAAGAAAAATTATTATCATCATATGTTGCTTTTGAAAACAACGTGAATATCAATTCTGATGTACATGAAATTAGAACAAAAGCATTAAAAGATTTTGAAGAGTTAGGATTTCCTACTAAGAAATTAGAAGCTTGGAAATACACTTCTTTAAATTCAATATTAAAAGAAGATTACAGTATTTTTCCTAATAAAGAAGAGGCAATTGAATTTGCTGAAGTGAAGAAGTATTTTATTCACGACATAGACTCTTATAAAATTGTTTTTATCGATGGGAAATACAGTTCATTTTTATCGGATACTACTCATGATGTAATTGATGTGTGTTTATTGTCATCAGCATTTACAAAATCGAAGCATAAAGCGGTTATTGAAAACTACTTTAATAAAGTAGCTAAACAAGATAACATGACGGCTTTAAATACAGCTTTTGCTAGCGAGGGGGCATATATTTATATCCCAAAGAATGTAGAGGTTGATAAACCAATCCAAATTATAAACTTTGCTACTGGTAGCGATTCTGCAACATTATTACAACCACGTAATTTAATTGTTGTAGGTGAAAACGCTCATGTTCAGATTATTGAACGTCACCAGAGTTTATCAGAAAATGCAATATTGACAAATGTTGTTACTGAAATATTTGCTGAAAAACGTTCAAATGTTGATTATTATAAAATCCAGAATGACCATAGCGCTGCTTCAATTGTAGATAATACATTCGTTGCACAGGAAGGTGATACAATTTGTTCAGTACACACTTTCTCTTTTGGAGGGAAAATAGTTAGAAACAACTTAAACTTTTTTCAAAACGGGGAGCACGTTGATTCTATTTTGAAAGGAGTTACTATTTTAGATGATAAACAGCATGTTGATCATCATACATTAGTACATCATATTGCACCTAATTGTGAAAGTCATCAAGATTATAAAGGGATTTATGACGGTAGATCAACAGGTGTATTTAATGGGAAAATAATTGTTAACAAAGAGGCGCAGAAAACAAATGCCTACCAGCAAAATAATAATGTATTGGTAAGTGATAAAGCTACTGTGAATGCAAAACCTCAATTAGAGATTTTTGCTGATGATGTAAAATGTTCTCATGGTTGTACAATTGGTCAGTTAGATGAACAGGCCCTGTTTTATATGCAACAACGTGGAATTCCTAAAAAGGAAGCAAGAGCATTATTAATGTACGCGTTTTCAAATACAGTACTAGAAAGTGTGCGAATTCCAGAAGTGAAAAGCAGAATTAATAAGTTAATAGCTCAAAAACTAAATGTTAATTTAGGGTTCGATTTGTAGTTAAACGGTTTGTGTAAAGATTATAGATTAGTAATTTATAATATATATATATATAGTTAAATATTAAAGCCTCAAAAGCAGTTATACTTTTGAGGCTTTTTTTATTGTTATAAACATGGTGTTAAGTATTGATTTTACTAGATAATTAACAAATAAACATAAATAAGTAATAAATATGGGTAACATAATTGTGAATTTGGTAACTATATAGTGTATAACCAAAACATAACATATTATGAAAAAAGTATTGGGAGTAATTTTTGCTGTAACATTCTTATTCTGGTCATGTGACACAGATAATTTAGAAACTCAAATTCCTCAAGAGGAACAACAAAAAGTGGATTTAGGAGTAGATTCAGGGGAACTATCCAGAATTGCAGAAAATACAGCTGGCAGACAATGTCATTCCATGAATGTTTTAGCGCGACAATTAAAGGAAAATCCAGGAATGCTTCAAAGGATGCAGAATATTGAAACTCATACTAGAAATTTTGAAAAGCCAGGAGGAGGTAATGGTAATGGTAACGGCGGAGGCGGTAATGGTGGAGATGATGGTTCTGGAGGTAGTGATAACCTTGGTGTAATTAACATTCCTGTATATGTGCATGTAATTTATAGTAACTCTCAACAAAACATCAGTAATACACAAGTTAACTCTCAAATTGCTGTTTTAAACAAAGATTTTAGGGCTACAAATAATGATATAAACAATGTTCCAAGTGAATTTTCGGGATTAGTTGCTGATAGCGAAATTCAGTTTACTTTGGCCGGTACTTATAGACATTCTGATTCTAGAAGTTCTTGGGGGACTAATGATGCAATGAAAGCAGCTTATCCACCAATAACTCCAGAGACTCATTTAAATATTTGGGTTTGTAATATTGGAGGAGGTATTTTAGGGTATGCACAATTTCCTGGAGGAAGCGCAAGCACTGATGGTATTGTAGTAGGGCATCAATATTTCGGAAGCCAAGGATATGTATCTGCGCCTTTTGATGAAGGAAGAACAGCGACCCATGAAGTTGGTCACTATTTAAATTTACGTCATATTTGGGGCGATGGAAGATGTAAGAGAGATGATTATGTGTCAGACACTCCTTCTTCAGATGGGCCAAATTATGGTTGTCCAAGTTATCCTACAGTAAATTGTCGTTCAAATGATATGACAAT
>JABSPO010000119.1 GCA_013214625.1 Flavobacteriaceae bacterium | reverse complement strand
CACACAGTACCTATGAATAGTACGGGGCAGAATCCCGATAGCTATCGGAACGTGCTGATTTTCGTGTCGTCACAAGCCATAAGCTTTTAAATTTTGTTTTTAACTTTGTCGTTTTATAAAAGCCAATTTTCAAATTACGAACACCTCTCAATTAAATAAAATTGAGGTGAGTAAATTAAAAGATTTGGCGATGATTGTAAAAATACACAAACCTCTGGATTAAACATCAAAATCCGAATTATTTATAGGTGTTATTGGCAGTAGTTTTTATTTCAGACATTCTTGTTCTTATTTTCTCCAAGCTCTCGGGTAAAATTTCCTTAACCCAGTATAATTCATTAAATATCTCAAGAAATTCAACTGTATGTTTAAAATCTTGTCTGTCGATATAAATATCAAGTTCTTTTGAATTATGAACATAAATACTCAAATGTTCAGCGTTTTCGGAATAGTCTAAATAGTCAATAAGAAAACAAGCATATTTTTCAACTCCAAAAGGTTCATTTTTCGAAACCCATTTTTTTAAGTCCGATTGAGAATGCTCGATTTTATGATATTCCAGCATTTCTTGCTGGAAGTACTTTTCATTTCTATGAAACTCTGAAATAGTATCAAGTGCATTATATAAATCCAAAAACTTTTTTTCAGAGTTAGAGATAGATTCTTTTAGTGGAGGAAGTCGAACACTTGAACCGTCTTCTAATTCAAATATTTCTTTTTTACTTTCAATAAAGCTAAGAACTTTTTTGTGTAGGCATGAGTGTTTTAAAAGCCACCATTCGATTACGGACAACTGTAATCTACCATTTTTTTTAAGCCCTAATAATTCATATATTTCGGTATTTAATTTCATTTATTTAATGTACCAAAAATTTCATTCATTTCTTTAAATGCTAACTTTACAGCATCTTCTTTTGTCCTATTTAATTCTTGTACGGAATTTTGCTGATTACCAATTTTATCTTGTAAAAATCTTTTAATATTTGTAATCATTGTTGCTTGTTGTATTGCTGATTCCTCTATCATCATCATTCCTCCTTGTAAATTTGAACGAATTTGACAATTGTATAACCAATTTGAAACGATTCGCTTATGAATTAAACCTGCAAATACTTCAATATCCGATGAATCTATTTGTTTGTTTATTAAGGTATTTACAAAACCATCTAAATTGTCCTTGTGATAGACCTGTTCTTTATTTAAATTTGAACTAATCTTATTTTTCTTTACTTTTTTAACAATAAATACAATTACTATTATTGATACTACTGCGATGATAATGTTTGTAATCATTTTTTTTTCGTTTTATAACTTGGTGTTCGGTTGTTTTTTTTAATTACTGCCAACAAGTAAATAAACACAATTGTGTTTATTTCTATTGTATGCCAAATATACCAAGTTTCAATCTTTTAAAAAACACTATAATAAGGTATATTCATATCACTAATTATAGTGATAAATAAAGCGCATTATCACTAATGCGCTTTTTTTGTATCATAATCTTATGAAAAATAAAGTTCCAAGGTGGTGGAGAATAGTAAGGTGGTGTTTAAACTACTTCTCTTTCAATAATTCCAAGACCCTTTTAGTGGACAAGTTTTCAATTATACCTACATATCACGTACTGGGATAAAACACATGAATTTCAAGATAGATTTATGAAAGCGTTTCCGAACATTTCTTTTATATTAGTTTTTGAGGTTACAAAATCAGGAAACTTTAAAGGGGATCAAGCTTGGACACATTTACCTGATGTATTGGTAACTGTAGAAGATTATGTAATGGAAGCAACAGGACGTTATGGAATAGGGCATTTTGTAGGCTGGAAAGAGGGGGTGCAAAAAGAAAACCCTAAAAGATACAATGAGTTATATCCAAATGGACATGAACCAACAGTTAACCAACAACAAGCAACTGCATTAAAATATGTTGTTGCTTGATAACAAAAAAAGCCTTTCGTAATTGAAAGGCTTTTTTCTGAATTATATTTATTATTCGCATGCTTTTTTTAGTTTTGGCTAACGGTTTGTGTATGGTTTATTTGCGTGAATTTAGCGAAAAAACAGTAAACCATTACAGGCCTTTGATGTCCGCGAGGTTTTTCCGAAGGAAAAACTTATTAAGCAATGAATTATGCACGGTGTTGTATTTTAGTGGCTTTTTTTCATTTTCAATTTTTCGATTCTGAGTGAGATTCCGAAAAGTTGATTTTTTCGCTGTAATATTCAATTCCGCAAAGTAGAGTTTCCTATTTCAACTTTTAATTTTTTTTTGAGCCTCTATAACCAAATAGAAAACCAACTATTGAACTGAAAAATATTGCTAAAAAATGATTCTCTTTAAAGAAGTACCACATCACTAAAGCTATTAATTGTCCAGTTCCGATAAAAATTAACGCTGAATTAAATAAAGTTTTTCTTTCTTCTTGATCTTTATAGTTTATATACTTAAATATTTTCATTTTTGTTACTTTAATTTCTTATTTCAATTTTAGTATTCTCCGATTTAATGCTTAATTCCGCATAGATTGGTGATTTTCCGTTCCAATTTTTGTTTCCCACAAGTTGCTAAAACTCAATTTTTAAAAAAAACTAAAAAGTTCGGTTCTGACGATTTTTCCGCCATTAAATACAACGGTTTGTGCATGGTTTTTTTGCGTGTTTAAGGAACTAATTTAGCAAAAGAAAACGAGCCAGAGGAAAATCCGTAGGATTTTCCAAGTAATCATTGCATTAGCAATGAATTATGCTCGTTGTTGTAGCCAGTTATTTTTCGTCAAATATATTTTTACTCCATTTTCTTAGCTCATAATATTTAGATTTCGGCTTTCCTGTCCAACCATGTATTCCTTTTTTTGGAAGCCAAACTAAATGAATATATAAAGCTGGAATAGTCATCAATCCAAATATGATCAGTGCAATTTTTTGGCCAAAAAATATTGAAATGGCAATAACGATTGCCAAGGTAAAAACATACTTAAAAAATTTTCTTAGCGATGGAGTTCGTTCTTCAAAATGTCCTAAGCATATATACCCTAGAGACATGGTACTACTTACAATTGCAATTTCAAACCAAATAGTATTTATATCCCACATAATTTTATTTATAAAATAATTAATACTTTCTTTATTTCTTATTCAATTGGCTACAACGTTTAGCTATGAATTTTACGGGGCAGAATCCCGATAGCTATCGGGACGTGCGGATTTTCGTGTCGACACAAGCTAAAGCTTTTAAATTTTGATTTAACTTTGTCGTTTTAAAAGCCAATTTTCAAATCATGAACACCTTTAAATTAAATAAGAAAGGAGGTGAGTAAATTAAAAGATTTGGCGATAATGTAAATATACACAAGCTATCAATTTTAAACACCAAAAAACGTATTATTTATAGGTGTTGTTGTGAAACGTTTTCTTAAAACATATTCCATTTAAAAGATTGACATACGGTATTATTCTACAAAGGAAGTTTCATGTGTTTTTATTTTATGAGCTATTTTAGCTCGTCTTCTTTCAAATTTATTTTGTAAACAATAGTTTACTATTGGTACGTTGATTATTAATATTTGATTAAAACAGATTGTAGAAAGATAAATTTGAATTTTTACAGCACCTATATTCATAAGATCAATTTCTTTATAGTCAGAAAACTTACAACTTCAAAGAATATAATTCATCGACTTAGAGGTTACTGATCTCATTTTGATGTCAGTAAGAATCTGTTCCAGATCCTTTGTTATATATTCTAATTTATGTAATGCTGCCCCCCAAAAAAACTTTCCAAAAACACTAAAAACAATTGTACTTGTATGGTGTTATAATACGTTTATTTTTAATTAAACGTATTAATTTGTTAGTGATAATATCATTTACTCGCTTTCTACTTTATATAAACTAATAGAATCAATAAAATATAGGTTCTCCCAATAGTTATCACTTAAATCATCAGATAGATAACCTATTTCGTGCTTCATAGTAAAAGATTCAGTTTCTGTTACAGGTTTATAACTTACTTTTACTATTTTTTCATTTGTAGAATAATTATAATTTGTATAATCTATTTGATTATCGATTACAAAACTATCATCAATACTTGAGTAAATTATTTTTTCATAGTTAAATTCTATTGAATCCTGACTGTATTTAAAAGTTCCTATTTCTTCCTTTCTTAATTTTAATGTTTTTTCTAATATACAATTATCTAAATTATTAGTAATTAGCTCAACAGAGTAATATTCAGATATTTCCTTAAATTTATCTAAATCTATAAATTCAAAAAAGGAATCCTCTTCGTTAAAATTAATACAACTGGAACTTAACCCTGGTGTATTACAACGATTAATAATTCCATAATCAGATAACCAGCAATCATCATTATCTCTTTTAGGGTAACCACTTAGGCTTTCGCCTTGCCATTCCCAATCTTCGGAAGAGTTTTGATCATGGAATATATAGTAGTAAGAACTAATGATAAATGTTTTTCTCCATTTACCATAATATTGGAATTTAATATTCGTTTCTTTAGTCACCTGATCTTTTTCACATGAAAAGAATAGACTTATTAACAGTATATATATGATTTTTTTTCTCATGTTTTATAACGGTTTTGGCTATGATTGCGTTGCGGAGAAATCCGATAGGATTTTCGTGTCGGCACAAGCCATGAGCTTTTAGATTTTGTTTTTAATTTGTCGGTTTATAAAAGCGAAACTAAAAGGTTTGACGACTATGTAAATTTACACAAACCTTTGGATTATACACCAAAACCCGTATTATTTTATAGGTGTTGTTGTGAAAAGTTTTTTTTTCAGTCATCTAATATTTCTAACTCAGATAATTTAAATGATAAACCATTTGATAATCTTGTGTCAATTTTTTTTGTAGTAATACTTGAAACATCAACTTCAAATTTTAGAAC
>JABSPO010000118.1 GCA_013214625.1 Flavobacteriaceae bacterium | reverse complement strand
TAATAGCTGCTATTCTCCATTTGTTTTGTTGTAATAAATACAAACTCCATATCAAGAAGAATATCATGATTCCTTCAAAATGTAAGTTACCTGTAAGTTCAATAATGATAAGCGGGTTCAATAGGTAAAGAAATATCGCTTTCGGGTTTAAATGAATTGCTTTTAAGAGCTTCGTTCCAAAATACAATACACCAACATCAGCAAGTATAATTAACACTCTCATAACTATAATGCTTCCAAGTATGCTTTTATGAGCAAATAATGCTGTAATAGCAAAACACAATTGATTTAAAGGGGGGTAATTGCTATAATGACTTGCGTTGAGATTTCCCATTCCAGTAACTAATTCGGCTGCTTGGTTAGGAGTAGTGTAGTTAGGAGCTTGATATATTTCAGGTAAATATAAGTACGGATTAAATCCATTTAATAACATTCGTCCGTCCCAAATAAAACGATAAAAATCCTGTGATAGATTAGGTGTAGCTACTAAAAAAACAACTCTAAATAAAACAGTTATAGTAATGAGTGACTTCCAGTTTAGCTCCTTTTTTGTTAGGTATAAAAATAATAGAAACAACCCAGTGTAACAGATTAACAAACTATTGAAGTCAGCTCTGATTAACTCATAACTAAAAAAATAATACCCTAAAAAGGATGCTATAATTGCTAGAAAAGGTTTTTTGTATGCTTTTAGGAATGCGCTATTTAGCATTTAAACTTTTATAAACAGTTGCTCTAAATACATCATCAGTTATAAACCAACCACCATATTCGCTATTAAATTCTTTAGTTAGTTCAGTATTATGGGTTACTTCTTCAAGCATTTTACCTTTATCAATTTCTGATTGTACCAAACTTCTAATACTAACTAACATGTTTTTGAAAACTGTTAATTCAGATTTGTTAGAGATATTTCTATGTCCGGGGATTATCTTGGTCGTATCATTAGCAATCATTAGTATTTTATTTACAGCATTGATATAACCATCAATACTTCCGCCAGAATCTAAATCTATAAAAGGAAATTTTCCTTGGAAATATAAATCACCCATATGAATGACATTGTTTTTTGAAAAGTAAACAAATGAATCTCCATCAGTATGTGCATTATGAACATGTGAAACCAAAACATCGTCCCCGTTAATATGAAACATCATGTCGTCGGTAAAAGTAATAACAGGTAGAGCTTCTTTTGGTGACGCAGGCTTAATTTTTCCTAGTAGCATATTGTCTTTGCTCATTCGTTTTCTGACATTTTCATGAGCAATAATTGTAGCGCCTACTTTTTGCATGTTTTCATTTCCTCCAGTATGATCGCCATGCCAATGGGTGTTTATTAAATAAGAAACAGGTTTGTTGGTAATTGTTTTTATAGCTGCTAAAATTTTAGGGCTTAAGGGAGCGTATTGGTCGTCAATCATAAAAACACCATCATCGCCAATAAATAAACCAATATTTCCTCCTTGACCAGTTAGCATATAGATTCGCTCCGTAAGTTGGTGTATTTCTATTTTAACCTCTTTGTTTTGAGCGTTTGTGCAAGATGTAAATGTGAATATTACTAGAGCTAGAGCGAGAAATTGTTTTGTTAACCTCATTTTGATTGATTTTAAGTAAAGTTATTGAATAGTCGAGATGCTATGAAATAACTAACCTAAAATTAAGTAAAATAATCTTAAAGAAGAACCCTAAAAAAAGAAAGCTTGAAATTTACACTTTAGATGTAATTGATTTGAAAAATACAAATCCAAATCCAGCAACTAACATTAAGTGGAAAGGAACTAAACCAAAATCAACTTCTTTAGCACCAACGAATATGGTAACTAAGTACGAACTAGCCAATCCAAATATGAAATACAGTAATAATATTCCTTCAATAACAACGTTTTTTGAAATGTTTTTACTCAAGTATTTGTTGTCTTTCCAAGTATCATTTAAAGTACTTATGTTGAATTTTGGAGTACGAACAAATTCACTTTTCTTTCCTCTATGTCCTTCTAATACAGCAAGGGAATTGTGTAAAGAGAATCCCATAGCAATAGAGAAAAAAGAAAAGAAATGACCGATGTACTTAAAGAAATTTTTGAACCCTTTTCCGTTGAGGTTTTTATACATGAACCANTAACAAATAAAGAAAATCAATGTACTTATAACAAACAAACTCATTACAATAAAATACGCGCGGAAGTGACCGTAGTAGTTTTTAATGTATAACATTGGAATGCTTAATACAGCAACCACAAAGACATTTAAAAACATAGTGCTGTTTAGTAAATGCATTACTCCGTGAAACTTAGTTTTAAAAGAAATATCTTTTGACGTTACAACTCGTCTAAACATTTTTTGAAAGTTTTCAGCGCCACCTTTATTCCATCGGAATTGTTGAGAACGTGCAGCACTAATTACTACAGGTAATTCTGCTGGAGTTTCAACATCAACAAGATATTTAAACGACCAGTTTTTTAATTGAGCTCTATAACTTAAGTCTAAATCTTCGGTTAAGGTATCACCCTCCCAGTTTCCAGCGTCGTAAATACATTCTTTACGCCATAAACCAGCAGTACCGTTGAAATTCATGAAATGTCCTTTGCTATTTCTTCCCACTTGCTCTAAAGTAAAATGAGCATCTAAAGCAAATGCTTGTATTTTAGTAAGTAGTGAGTAATCCCTGTTTATATGTCCCCAACGTGTTTGTACAACACCAATTTTATCATCTTTAAAATGCGGAACAGTTAGTTTTAACCAGTCTTTTTGTGGTAAGAAATCGGCGTCAAAAATGGCAATGAATTCTCCTTTTGCAATTTTCAACCCTTCTTTTAAAGCACCCGCTTTAAACCCTTCTCTATTTTCTCTTCTGATATGAGAAATATCTAATCCAGTTTCTTGTAATCTTTTAATATGTGCAGCGTTACTTTCAACAGATTCGTCGGTAGAATCGTCTAAAACCTGAATTTCTAATTTATCTTTTGGGTATTCAATTAAAGCAATGTTATCCAATAACCGCTCAACAACATATAACTCGTTGTAAAGTGGTAATTGAATCGTAATATAAGGGACTTCATCCGGATTGTCTAAATCAAATTGAGGTCCGTGTTTCTTGTTCTTTTCTGCTTTCAGATAATTGAAAAGCAAGTTTAATTGCGCTAATGCGTAAAATAAAATGATTATTAACGACACTGAGTATATCGTCATAATAAAATAAGAACCGTATAATATTGCTTTATCCACTGTTATTTGAAGCTGTATTTAAAAATCCAAGTTAAAATTTTAACGCCTGCAAATATAGCACCTTTTATTGTACCTGACACCTTTGAAACTCCAATTCTTTTTTTATAATTTACTGGAACTTCGACGTATGAATAGTGTTGTTTTAATGCTTTAAGTTGCATTTCCACAGTCCAACCATAGGTTTTGTCGGACATGTTTAGTGCTAGTAGTTTATCATATTTAATAGCTCTAAACGGACCGAGGTCAGTAAAGGTTGATTTAAAAAATAATTTCATTAAAAAGCAAGCCAGCCAATTACCAAATATTTGTTGTGGAGTTACGGAATCCTTCTCTCGTAATTCGGGTACACGTGCACCAATAACCAAGTCGATATTATTGGTGAGTATAGGAGCTACTATTTTTGTTAATTCAGCAGGGTAGTCACTATAATCACCATCAAGAAATACGATAATATCTGGCTTTTCATCTTGTAGAGAAATATATTCCATACCCTTTAGGCAGGCATATCCATATCCTTTGTTTGTTTCAGTTAATACTGTTGCACCTGCTTTTTCGGCAACAGCAACTGTGTTATCAGTTGAATTATTATTGACGACGATTATTTCAGAAACTTCAGAAGGAATTTCAGAGATTACATTTGCAATTGAATCCTGCTCGTTGTAAGCAGGGATAATTACCTTTATTATTGACATTTATTAGGGGAGTATTTTCAACAAAAATATAAAAATTACAATGCTTCTTGCTTGTTTTGTGAGATATTTATTTGGGCTACAGACGGATTGTTATTTTGTACAGGAGTAGCTACGCATCTCCTATTTTTAGGGCAACGCATATAACTAGGTCTGCATGAGGAGATTAGTAATAATATAAGAATAGCGCAAATGCTAATATATGTTTTTTTCATGTTAATTGGTTGTATTTAACTAGTAATCAGCAATATACATAATAAATAATTGATTAATACTTATTCTGAAAAAAAACTATTTTAGGTACTTCATTAAATCTATATCATTTCCTAATAGTATATCTGTTGGGTTGATGCGTCCATCTTCTGGTCCATTCTCTAGTTTTAAAACACCACGAGGACAAACTGCAGCACAAATACCACAACCTACACAACTCGCACGAACTATATTCTCTCCTTTTTGAGCGTAAGCCCTAACATCAATTCCTTGTTCACAATAGGTAGAACAGTTACCACATGATATACATTGCCCTCCATTAGTGGTAATTCTAAAGCGAGACTTAAATCGTTGTACAATTCCTAGGTATGCTGCTAACGGACAACCAAACCTACACCAAACTCTATTTCCGAAAATAGGATAGAACCCCGTTCCGATAACTCCAGCAAATACTGATCCGATTAATAATCCGTAAATACTTTGTATTGTACTTATTTTAATACCTAAGACGCTACTTGTTTCTGCAAAAAATGTATATAAAGTCATTCCTGTCATTACTATTGCAAAAACCAAAACTCCATGAACTATCCAGCGTTCAAATTTCCATGCTTTTAGGGATTTGTCAGATAATTGTCTGTATGGGTCACCAAGTGTTTCTGCTAGTCCACCACAACCACATACCCATGAACAATACCATCTTTTCCCAAAGAAATACACCATTAAAGGTACGATTAATAGGGTTAATACTATTCCCCAAACCAAAATAAACAATCCTATTCCACCGCTATTTGTTAATTCTTTTAAATTCCATTTAAAGAAAAAGTCATAATCTAAAGGGAAGGCATTTTTAAAATCATACCAAGGCATTTGAAAACGCACCATGATTTCTGGAATTAAAAATGCAAATATGATTTGGAAAAATAATACCGAAGTAGTTCGTAAAATTTGGTATTTGTTATGTCGGTATTTAATATACATTCTTACCGCCATAACCGTCATTACTACACAGTATAAAAACCCATACAAAAACCATTGACCAGCAGGGTTTCCGCTAAGCGCTTCACTAATTGGGTCAACTATATAGGTCCAGTTTACAATATAATCTGGAGCAAAATAAAGCAGCAGATAAAAACAAACCAAGAATACAAAAACAAACCAACCTATCCAGCCTCT
>JABSPO010000117.1 GCA_013214625.1 Flavobacteriaceae bacterium | reverse complement strand
TTGATTGGGAAAGCTTAATTTTCTACGAATGTCTCTTTCTTCCCCTTGCTCTTCAGTAACTTGACAAATTGGAATATCTGGGTGCCATTGATTGATATTATAAAAACCTCCAACCAGATGCCATACCTTAGCAGCTGAAACATTTAATTCACATACTACAACTACTCGCCAGTTTTTATATTCTTTTGTGCTCATTTAACTTATTAGGAAATTTAATTGGTATTATTTATTAAAAAGTACGAACTGCTCGAACACGACAATCGTGATTCTTCAGATCGGTGAATATATTACCTTCCAAAAAGTATTGAGCCCAAGCGAAGTTAAGGTCTAACTCAGTAGAACTCCAATAGAAGTCGCTTGCAAAATTACCAACATCTTTATTTGGAGCCTTTGCACCACGTCCAATATTTGTAAACATTAGGCTTAGTTCTTCTTTTGATGGTAAATACCAATCTGTAAAACCACCTTGACTTAAATCATTACAAAGTTGAGCTGCGTATGGTTTAGTTCCTTGACTCACGAGAATTTTTGCTGTGTTAGTTTTTCCTGAACCAACAATGCTATCAAAAGTTTTGGTATTCGTGAAAGCTCCATGATGCCATTTACTACCTGTACTTTGATCTTCAGAAGCGCATACTAATCCGTGTTGTCCAGTTGAATCTAAATGGAATATAACCCCCCCTAATTCAGGAATATTTTGACCTATACTATACTTGGATGCATTCTTATTCTGAGCAAAGAAATTGAATGTTGCAAAAAGTAAAAAAGCGAATAAAATAGTTTGTTTTTTCTTCATTGTATTTTTTATTTATTGTTGGTATAATTGATCTTCTTTAAATAAGTCTAAAACTTGGCCCGTAATTTTCAGACTTCCCAGGAATTGGAATTTTCATTAATGGTAATGCGTATTGCTCTAACTTAAACATTACTTCAACAGCATTAACTAAGGCAGCTTGTCCCCTTCCATCTATTGCCCAAGCATCTTCTAGAAATTTTACTAAATCAGTATACACTTCATCAAAACTATTTGTCAAATGCCAAACTTCTGGAGAAACATCAGCCTCTTTGTAACCACCTTTTGGAATTCTTGCTATAGTATAGGTTTCTGGACGTGGGTTTGCGCCTTTGAAATAATATTTATCACCTTCCTGAACAATTTTCTTTTGGTAAAAAACCTCCCAAAAACGATAGAAATGTGCCAAATTATCCATTCCTGTACTTGCTGGTGTTACATTTTCGGAACCCTCCCCTTGTTCCTTAATCATATCGATGGCTTTCGAAACACTTTTTGCATCTGCCATTACCCACCAAGACAAAGGACCAGCCAATTGACGTTCAACATTCATTTTCGGTTGTAGTTCTTGAAACAACTCATTAATCCTGTCGTATAATTCACCAATAGTTGCATTATGCGAATGGTCTTTATCGAACTTTCCTTTCGGTATAACACCATTTTGATCGCATATATTTCCTATATCTACAAGTTCTCCTGAATCGTAATCATAAATATCTGCAATTTCCTCTGGTAATTCTATTTCCATAAAATTACGAAGTGAGCTATCATTCAAGCCTTCTAAATACAAAAACAATTTAGGGTGTACACCTCCAGGAAGTCCTGAAGGGAAACTTAGCTTATTTTTAGTATTATAAATTTTTGGCTCACCACCAATCCCAGCAATCATATTACAAACCATTGCCATATGAAGCATTTCTTCTTGAAAGATATTACGAATAGACTTTGCTACTTCGCATTTATTATCTTTAATAGTCCACATTGCCTGTAAATAAATGGGAATAGTTGCAAACTCAAGAATTACAGCATTATTAAGCAATTCCTTTAAAACAAACATTTTATCTTCTTGCTCATCTGTATCTACATTCTTAGAATGTGCGATAAGTTCTTGTACATTATCAATTTTAGAAGCTTGTTCTTGAAATTTATTTTTAAAATTTATAGTTGGTATTTCCATTCGATCTTTTTAGAGGTTTCTGTTGTTTTTTCTGAATTAGTAAGGTGTTCGACCAATCTAAATGCTAAAGCTGTAAGTGTCAATGTTGGGTTCACGGCACTTCCTGTTGGAAAAGCAGCATTTGAACACACATATAAATTATCAGTATCGTGTACACGCATAAACTTGTCGGTAACACTGTTTTCAGGTGCCGTCCCCATCCTTGCAGTTCCAGTGGTATGATGACCTCCTGGTTTGTCTACACGGGAAGAAGTGATTTCTAAGCCCATTTTCTCAATGATTTGCTCTAATAATTTTAAGCGATCATTAGCATTTTCCATTTCTTCATCTGTACGGCTAAAATGTACCGTTGTTTGCGGCAAACCAAAACGATCTACTCCAGGTCTTGCTTCTAAACGGTTGCTAAACTTCCCTTTTTCTTCAAGAAAAGCTTGAATATTAACTTCCATTTCACCGTAAACAATAGCATCAATCTCTTCACGAGTTTTTCCGTCTATCATAAGTTGGGCAATATCCGTATTAGGCGTAGCTCGATTTTTAAATATAAAAATCTTACCTTTTTTCTGATGTTCTTTAGTATTATAACTATGGGACATTAATGTAGGGAAATCATATTCTTGAAACCATCCATTAGGATTTGTTTTTGCCTTCCCGACAACATTTAACATAGAGTGTGATACTACAAAACGTCCTACAAGATCGTGATCGTTACCAATCCCATCTGTCCAAAATTCATTTTTAGACGCTCTTAGTAATTTAGGAACATTATAGGCTCCTGAAGCTAATATTATAGTTTCTCCAGCAACAGTATACTCCTTACCATTAAGATTATCGGTAAAAGTTACTGACTCTATCTTAGATTTTGAACTTACATTAACATGATGTACTGGTGAATTAATTCGTACTTCAAAATTTATAAACCTAGGATCATTTTTTAAATCATCCAAAACATATTGCGCATTAAATCTACCTCCAATTGGGCAATACTTACACGTACCAGTAGTCATACACTTTCGATAACGTGCAACCGGCATTTTTCCAGATTTTATTTTACTGCTTTTACCCGGGTTTATATCACCATCTTGATATACAACATCTAATTGCTCCCAAGCTTTAATCATTTCACCGTCTGCGGCAGTCCATTGAAATGGTGGCACAGGATAAGGTTTTGATCTTGGCGACCAATTTTCATTCTCATCACCACAAACCGATAAGAAAGATTCTGCATCGTTATAATAAGATTCTAAATCTTCATAATTCATTGGCCAATCGGCTCCTAGACCAGTATTGGTATGTAAATTAAAATCTTCGGGTTTAAAACGCAAACTCCAAGCCCCCCAATGCATTGTGGAACCTCCGTAAGCTTTTACTCGAACACCATCTGTTTGATATTCAATATTCCCTGTAGAATCTGCTTCAAATTTTTGATCGTAGGTAAATGTATAAGGTCGCTCATTACGTGTGATATAATCCCACCAAAATCGACGATCTTTAGCTTTAATTTCAGGACCTGCTTCTAAAATTAAAATAGACGTATCATGTTTATGCAATAATAATCCTCTTGCCACTGTAGCTGCAGCTACACCAGCACCTACAATAATGTAATCATATCTTTTTTTCATACATTTTATTTTTTTGAATGAACAGGATCATCGTCAAAAGCACGAACTCTCGGCGTACGGTTATAACGTGTTCCCCCTAAAAAGCCATGATAATTTTTGGCTTGCTCACCTCCATTAGCATCTCCCCAACTTTTAAAGCCTCCAGCAGTAATTTGCATTCGGATAAACTCGTTAATAACAAACACTTTACAATGTGCTAAACGTGTTGTAGGTGGGGCACTATTATCTACACCACTTTCAAAAAACAGCTTTTTAAAAGACTCTTTTTTACCATATTCAGCATATAATTCATTTAACACATATATGGCATTTACATATTCTCCAGTATAATTTGGAGCATTCTCGGTTTTTGCTTTAAGCATTTCAAACCAAGAACTTCTTTGATTGTTTGAATTATAAATTGTGTTCTGCCAGGTCTCGCCAATGGCTTCAAAAATTTCCCATAAAGCCTCCTTATTCTCATAAGTAAGCTGCTGTCCTTCGGCAAATATTAAGCTTGCAGAAATTTGTTCATTACATACTGAACCTCCTATCATAATTTCTGTTTTTTTTATGTTGATACCAATTAAAGTTCAAAACCTCCCTATTAAATAGTTTCTTTCTGATTTATTTATCGCTTAAAAATATAATCTTAGCTAGGCTAAGCTGATATTTTTAAACTCAACTAAATCTGCATCTAATTCAATTTTATTAGTACATTTTGAAATTTAATTGGTATTACTATTTGTATAATTCGCGTTCCATATAATGTTGCGTACCTTCTTTAAAGTGAATATCTGTCCAAGAGTCATCTACTGACAAGTAATCACTAAAATAAACTTCGTCTAGACCATGGTTTGCCATTTGATTTCGGAATTCATAATGATTAAATAAACGATTGAACTCTGTAAGATAAATATCCACAACTTCAGTATTACCTCGAATAATAATCATATTTTCATCATTATTTTTTGTTGAGGCTTCAGAGAAATTTGCGGATCCAGTAATAAGTGTAGGATCATCAGTTAAAGGATCAATAAAAAGGTATTTGGTATGCAAGTATTTTACATGTACATTTAAATTTGTTAAATGCTCTTCTTCCCAACCTTTCAAGCTTTCCTCTTCTATTTCATGTTCATTTAAAATGGCTCCTAAAGCAATTCTATTGTTTTTTACATCTTTAAAAGTATCGAATGTTTTCCCTTCATGTTCTAGTAAAATGTATCGTAGCGATTTATCTTCTTTACTCATTACATCTGCAAAATCCTGGTTCACACCAAAGGCAGCTGTAAACCCAATAGATTTAGTTGCCTCTTTGATTTGCCTACTATACCACTCTAATACACTTAAATCCTCTCTTGGGCTAAAAATTGGTGTGATTCCTTTGTTTGCCTTACCAGTAGGAGTTGGCGTATGTTTATCATTTTCTGGACGAATTTCTTTCATTTCTGGATTTTGAGAAAGCCGCGTCCAATACTTAAAATAATCAGAAGCTACTTTAGAATCTCTAACGATATGACCAACATTAGATTGTCCGAAAATCCCTCCTTTGGTAAAATTGGTAGAACCCATCCAAACTTCTTTTGGCTCACCTTTGTATAAAAGAACAATATACTTGTTATGCTTTATAGAAGAATTTGCTGACCTCGGAATCATTAATTTTTCAATTCCTGGAACTTTAGCCGTAGCATTGTCAGTACTTTCCCATGGCCCCCTTTTTGAACGATCATATACAATTTTTACATCGGCTCCAGTCTGTGATGCATTATACAATGCTTGAATAACAGGAACATGATCAAACTCATAAGCAGCTACCCTTAAAGAATAATCTTCCCCTTTTGCTTCACCAATAAATGCTATAAGAGCTTCCTCTAAGCCTCGAGATAACCATTTGTAAGCTTCATTATTTGGAATTTTATCAGGACTTTTATTATCAAACTTTTTTGCATAGGCTTGTCCTACTGTTCCTCTATTAAAAAAGACCCCATGTGTTCCAGAATTTGGATCTTCCGTTTTGATTTTTATTGTAATTGCATCTCCGTTTTTCATGTTTTCTGGTGTACCATAAACAGGAGTTGCAGAATATTCATAATTAGTATTTGGATTTGCTGTATAATCTCCCCAAAGAAATGCTTGAATTATATTTACATCATCTTTTTTTCCTTCCTTTTCAAACTCTTTAAATCCTTTTAGGATGATCTCTTTCCCTGAAGAAACATCTTTACGTCTTAGCGTAAAGCCTAATAACTCTTTTCTAGCGGTAACATCCACATCTAAGCAAAGTAGTACAACATGGGTTCCTGCAATTACATGTAGTGAAACTCCATTAGTATTATTTCTTAATCTCATAAGTTTCTTTTTTAATGGGTTAA
>JABSPO010000116.1 GCA_013214625.1 Flavobacteriaceae bacterium | reverse complement strand
CTTCTGATGATTTCGCAACAGGGAATGAAGATGTCATCATAATTAACTATGTAAATGAAGAGATATTCATTTCTAAAGCTTGTGGGTTTAAAAATGTCTTTGACGATGTGAATTTTGGATTTACTGCTGATGGCGATAACTGGATATTAAGCACAAATGTGATTACTAATAAAATTGAAACTGAAGACAATGCGCACATACATATTTTTCATTAGTCTATTACTATCCTTAGTAACATTTGCTCAGGAAGAAGTTAGTAAAGACAGTACAAAAACACATAACTTCGGATTACGAGTAGGAACTGATATTTCTAAACTGGTAAAAACTGCTGTTATAAAAGACTATACTGCCTTTGAAATAAATGCCGATTATAAGTTTGCGAAAAAATATTCATTAGCTGGTGAGTTTGGAAATGAAAAACGCACTATTGACGAAACCCAAGTAAACTTTACTACCGAAGGAAGTTACTTTAAAATTGGTGTTGATTATAATGCTTATAAAAACTGGTTAGATATGGAAAATGCCATATTTGTTGGTTTACGATATGGATTAAGTTCTTATAAAAACACTCTAAATAGTCATACCGTATTTAATCCTGATACCTATTGGGGGGAAAGTGGATTAAAAACTGAGCCAATAAACTACAACAGCTCTACTACACATTTTGTAGAGTTTATTATTGGTATTAAAGCAGAAATATTCAATAACCTATACTTAGGAATTAATGCACAGCTTAAAAATTATGTTGGAAATAAAAATCCAGATAATTTCGAGAATTTGTATATCCCTGGTTTTGGTAAAACTACCGGTGACTCAACATGGGGAGTTGGTTTTGGATATACTGTAAGTTACTTTATTCCTTTTTATAAGAAATAATACACCCCATTAATCATTCGTATTGAATATAGAAATTATTCAATTCATCAGAAATAGTAAACAAATCTGGGTTAAAAATAGCTGATAACAATTGAATTCCTTTTATCAAATCTGGCCCTGGTTGCGTAAATAAATTTCCGTCAACAATCCATATGTTTTTATTCTGATAAGCAGACAATTCTTTCCAAAAAGGATTGTCTAATACTTTTTCTACTTCTATTAAACTTTGCTCCAAACTCATACCACAAGCTGAAAATATAAGCACTTCCGGATCATAGCCCTCTATTTTTTTAACATCTACAGGATAAGAATACCCATACGGGTTTTCTAAAGCATCCTTCCCTCCTGCAATTTTAAGCTGGTCTGGTATCCAATGCCCACAATTAAATATAGGATCCATCCATTCAAAAAAAGAACAATTCACTACTGCCCTTTGCTGCTCTTCCAAGGTAACTTTAATATCATTCATCTCTTTTCTTAAAGAAGAAACTAATTCCCCTCCTTTATCATGATTATCACATGCATTCGCTACCGTAATGATATCTTCCAAAACATCTTCTAATGATTTGGGGTTTAAGGAATATACTTTTGTGTTTAAATTGTGTTTTCCTAAAGCATCAACAACATCACCTTCTCCAATTTGACAAACATTACAGATAGCTTGTGTAAACAATACATCGGGGGATATTTTTAAAAGTAATTCCTCATCTATAGAGTTTACCGTAGTGTTTTCTTTCTTATGTATTGAAATCAGTTCGTTTATTTCACTAGCTGATAAATTTTTATCATGTATGGAAGAATGAATAATTCTCGGGCGATCAATTGGACATTCAAATGTTGCTGCAACAATTAAATCTGACAAACCTAAAGACTCCAATATATTAGTAGCAGCAGGTAAACAAGAACAAACTTTTAATAATTCTGGCATATTATTTTAACATATATATATAGTAATGTAAAGATACATCAGCTTTATGTTAAATATAAATTGATCCACAATTATATGCTTAAATCTATTTCAATAAGTCTTAATTTATTCGTAACTTGTTGTAACAACTCTTTTTATAATGCAAAAACTATTTACAGCATCACAAATAAGGGCTTGGGATAATTACACCATAAAAAACGAGCCGATCTCCTCAATTCACTTAATGGAGCGTGCTGCGATTGCATTTAAAAATTGGTTTATTACTGAATTTACTTCTGCTCAAAAAGTGCACATCTTTTGTGGGCCAAGAAATAATGGCGGAGATGGATTAGCAATTTGCAGGTTATTATTACAGAAAGGTTTCCAAGTGACATCGTATTTAATAAATCCTGAAAATAAATTCTCAATTGATTGTTATCAAAATTATCAGAAGCTGGCTCAAGTGAACACAATAACAAATAGCAACAAATTTACAATCGAAAACATAAATGAAAGCGATATTGTAATAGATGCTATTTTTGGATCAGGATTATCAAGACCAATTGCTGGAATTTACAAATCAATAATTAAAAAACTAAACACTATTACTTGTAACAAAATTGCCGTTGATGTTCCCTCTGGAATGTATAGTGACTCTCTTAATTTACCCTCTAACACCGTTTTTAACACAGATGTTATAGCTACATTTCAAACAATGAAACGTTCCTTTTTCTTTAAAGAAAACAAAGAAAATTTTAAAAAAGTCGTAGTTTTAGACATAGGTTTATCCAATACTTTCTACAAAAACACAAAATGTAACTGGCATACTATTAATCAAATATCTGAAATCCCAAAATGTAACGAACATACAAATACAAAATGTTCATTAGAAGATTTTGTAGAGCTAAGCCATCCCATATACGACACCATAAATGCTATTCAAAAAAGCTTAAAAGCAGCATATAAACTGCGAAAAAACATTCGATTTAACCTATTACATAATTACATTGCTTCACCAAGGAATGATATTTATATACTGCTTCATCAATAATTCCAAAAAGCGTTAATTATATTCAAATTAACCATGCCCTATCATCAAATACACGCCTTAAACATATATGTTCCCTGTATTATTAAAAAAACAAGTTAGAGTACCGTTTCTTTTAAAACAAATTCTATTTTTGTAATAACCTTATAGCAATAAATAAAGGTGTGAATTAATATTATTATTTTTCGTTTGAAGCAAGCCTCACGAAATTAAACCCACAGTTGGGATGAAACAAAAGACAATTAACATAAAAAATAAGAAGGCAAAATTTGAATATGAAATTTTGGACACTTACGATGCAGGAATAATGCTTGTAGGAACTGAAATTAAATCAATCAGAGAAGGTAAAGCAACAATTACCGAAAGCTTTTGTGAATTTAATGATCGTGCCGAACTTTTTGTAATTAACATGTATGTTGATGAGTATACTCACGCATCCTACTTTAACCACCAAACAAGAAGAGAGCGTAAACTTTTATTGAATAAAAAAGAATTAAAAAAACTATATAAAGAAGTTAAAAACACTGGTTTAACCATAGTTCCCTTACGTTTATATTTAAATGATAAAGGACTAGCTAAACTGAAAATTGCTTTAGCTAGAGGTAAAAAAATACACGACAAAAGAAACACGCTTAAGGATAAAGATAACAAACGAGATCTTGATAGGATTAAGAAAGATTTTTAACAACAAAAAAGCCGCTTTATAGCGGCTTTTTTTATACATATGAAAAGAGTATTATTCTCCTTTTGCTTTATTTAGCTATACCAAAACTACTGTTTCTTGTTTCCTTTTTCATAGTCTGCTAAAAATTTAGCCAAACCAATATCAGTTAATGGGTGTTTTAATAATCCTTCAATTACACTCAACGGACCTGTCATTACATCAGCTCCTATCTTTGCACAATCAATAATATGCATTGTATGACGTATAGAAGCTGCTAAAATTTGAGTTTCGTATCCGTAATTTTCATATATGGTTTTTATCTCTTCTATTAAATTTAATCCATCAGTAGAAATATCATCTAACCTTCCGATAAAAGGAGATACATAAGTTGCTCCTGCTTTAGCAGCCAATAAAGCTTGACCTGCTGAAAACACCAACGTCACATTTGTTCTAATTCCTTTATCACTAAAATATTTAGCCGCACGAATACCAGCCTTAATCATAGGTAATTTCACTACTATTTGATGGTGTAACTCAGCAAGTGATTCTCCTTCCCTAATCATTCCTTCATAATCAGTAGAAATAACTTCAGCACTTACATCACCATCAACCAGGTTACAGATAGCAACATAATGTTTTAAGATGTTATTTGTTCCTGTGATTCCTTCCTTTGCCATTAATGACGGATTTGTAGTAACTCCATCCAACACTCCCAATGATTGTGCTTCTCTAATTTGATCTAAATTTGCTGTATCTATAAAAAATTTCATCGTTTTATATTTTAAAGTTTATATCATGAAGCAATACTTCAATTATTATTGTTATTAAATCCCCTATAACTTATAATGATTCAAAAGTAATTTCTCGTATGTTTTATCTGGCAATATTCGTTTCAATACAATGGAAAATTTTTGCATAAAAGCCCCTACTTTATAATGTATTTTAGGACTATCAGTATTTATGATTGTATGAATAACCTTAGCCATTTCAATAGGATCATTTCCTTCATCAACATGCTCATCCATTAATTTTAAGGTATTCCCATAAGGAATTTTATAAGGAGAATCGTCTAAAACTGGAGAATGGTAACGACCTGATGCAATGTTTGTAGCAAAATCACCAGGAGCAACATTTGTCATTTGGATATTGAAATCCTTAACCTCCATCCTCAACGCTTCCGTTAATAACTCTAATGTTCCTTTAGTAGCAGAATATACACCTCTGTAAGGTAAACCCATATAACCAGCAATAGAGGTGATATTAATTACCAATCCACTATTTTGAATTCGCATTTGTGGTAACACAGCCTTAATCAAATCTATAGGTCCAAAAACATTCGTTTGAAAAGCTTTTTTAATTTCAACATCTGGTGTTTCTTCAATTGGTCCAGTAATACCAACACCTGCATTATTAATTAACACATCCAACCTACCTTCATTAGCAATAACCGTTTGTACTGCAGTTTTTATAGTATCAGGATCAGTAACATCTAAGGCAATTAATTTAAAAGGCAATTTTTCAGTAATTCTATCAGGATTTCTACTTGTTCCGTAAACAATAAATCCTTTTTCTGATAAAAAAGTAGCTACAGATTTCCCTATTCCTGATGAACCCCCTGTAATTAATACAACTTTAGACATTTATATAATTGAATGATTAAAAAAATAAAAGAATCAAAGGATTAATTTTGTATTTAAATTATTCCTGTATGATTGAATGATTCAAAATTTGAATCCTAGTCACCTACCAAAAGTACAATTTTGATTTTGAAATTTTAATAAATAAATGATGAAAATTATGGGAGAGTATTTCGTGACTTTAGCGCACAAAA
The DNA here is from genome assembly GCA_013214625.1 of Flavobacteriaceae bacterium. Classification (GTDB taxonomy): domain Bacteria; phylum Bacteroidota; class Bacteroidia; order Flavobacteriales; family Flavobacteriaceae. Next base: position 3,518 of record JABSPO010000116.1, on the reverse strand, counting down.
AATGGCAAGCTCCCTACATCACACCGCTCAACCATTTACCTTTGCTGCGTTCCCGCCCTGGAGGATTCAACAGGAGCTAGTTGTGTAGGACTTGCCGGTGCAAATATACAACCTTTTTCATTCTACGCAATCATTTTTTTGTCTGATTTAATTCATTTACCTTGCTTAAAAAATTAAGCCAACCCATGAAATCATTTAACTTATTAGCAATCATAATTTTAAGTATTTTATTTAGTTCTTGTACTGAAGAAGAAAAAGATGTAAATAAATTATTTTCTATTGAAACTAGTAACAATACTACAAAATACCCTCTTGGAGAAAGGGTGTCTTTTGCTATTAACAACAAAAAAAATCATGAAATTGGCCCTATTAGTTATCATATAAATAACATAAAAATTGACGGCAATCAATATCTTTTTAACTCAGGTAAATTAGGTGTTAAAACCATCAAGGCTACCTTTACTTATAATGATGATATTGTTATCCTTAAAAAGAACATAGAAATACTCTCAAATCAAAAAACTAAAGTGCTGAGTTTTGAAATTATAAACGAATACCCGCATGATATTAATGCATACACTCAAGGCTTGGAATTCTATAAAGGAGAATTATATGAAAGCACTGGTCAACGAGGAAAATCTTCTTTAAGGAAAGTTGATTACAAAACAGGAGAAGTACTCCGAAAAATTGATCTAGATCCAAAATATTTTGGAGAAGGACTTACCTTTTTAAATGATGATTTATACCAATTAACTTGGCAATCGAAGGTTGGTTTTATTTACAACCCAGAAGATTTTTCTAAAAAGAAAACATTTAAATACACCAAAAGTAATGAAGGTTGGGGTATTTGTAACGATGGTAAAACACTATACAAATCCGACGGGACAGAAAAAATTTGGACTTTAAACCCTACCACTCTTGAGGAAGAAGATTATATTCAAATTTATTCGAACACGAGTAAGATTAAACGTGTGAATGAATTAGAATGGATTAACGGAAAAATTTATGCTAATATTTATCAGCAAAACGGAATTGCAATTATCAATCCAGAAAATGGTGCCGTGGAAGCTGTAGTTAACTGTAATAGTTTAAAGAAGAGAGTAACGCAGCATGCCGATTTAGATGTTTTAAACGGTATTGCCTACAACCCTGAAACACAAACTATTTTCGTGACAGGTAAAAATTGGGATAAATTATTTGAAATAAAAATAGTAAACTAAGTTTTGTATGAACTGTATTAATTTAGGAGAAGAAAATTCCATATTCAATACTTTTATTTCAGAAATAAGGAATATTGAAACTCAGCAAGACTCTATGCGTTTTAGAAGAAACGTTGAACGTATGGGTGAAATATTCGCATATGAAATAAGTAAGCAATTATCATATCAAAATACTGCTATCACTACTCCATTAGGAACAGCAAATATTCCGTTAAGTACTGACAAAATAGTTTTAGCTACAATATTGAGAGCAGGACTACCGTTACATCAAGGCTTTTTAAATTATTTTGATGGAGCGGAAAACGGATTCATTGGAGCCTATCGAAAAACAGCTTCCGATCATAGTTTTACCATCGAAACAGATTACCTAGCGTGTCCTAATGTTGATGGTAAAACCGTGATTTTATCCGACCCTATGTTGGCATCTGGTGAATCAATACTTGTTGCTCTTAATGTCTTAAAAAAACGAGGTACCGCTAAACATATTCATATAGCCATACTAATTGCTAGCCAAGTTGGTGTAAATTACGTATTAAATAATTTACCTGATAATGCAACACTATGGGTTGGTGCTATAGATAATGAATTGAATGCAAATGCCTATATCGTACCTGGTTTAGGAGATGCAGGTGATTTAGCCTTTGGAGAAAAAATATAGCCTCACTGAAACCTTTAGTTCCCTAAATCAAAATACACATTCACTCATTATAACTAGTATCTCCTCTTTTTTACAAGTTACTTTACTTCATAAAACTAAACATCACTATTCCTGAACCATGCAATGAGAGTTGGAATAAAATGACTTCTACTGAAAAGGGGAAATTTTGTAACTCTTGTACGAAGGAAATATTTGATTTTACTCATTACTCAGACGAACAACTTATAAAACGTTTTGAAAAAGAAGGTGATTTATGTGGCCGCTTTACCACAACCCAACTAAATAGAGACCTTGTTTTACAACGTAAAAAAAGTCACAACTACTTATCCTATGCTTTTTCAGGGATTTTTTCTTTACTCCTACTAAATTCTGATAGCAGTAAAGCACAAGAAAAACCTAAAACTATTCAAACTGATAAAAAGTTCACCTCTATTCCTTTACACAATACACATGTAGCAGACAGTATTACTGTTACAGGAACTGTATTAGATGAAACGAATATGCCGTTACCTGGAGCTACTGTGTTAATTAAAGGAACAATAAATGGGGCCTCTACTGATTTTGATGGGAAGTTTAGTTTAGAGTGTAAAAATACTGATGTAATTATTATTAGTTATGTTGGATATTTTGAATATGAAACACCAGTTGAAAAAACAGTTCATGTTAATTTAAAATTAGACAAATCATTAGGAAATGTAGTTGTCACTGCAATGGGTTTTGTTAGAAAACAAAATGAAATTAATACTAGTTTAAAATTAAAAGACTCAATCAAGAAGGCTACAATAAACGAAAAAGTTACAGGAATAGTTCTAGACGAAACAAATATGCCATTACCTGGTGCTGGGATACTAATTAAAGGGACAACAACTGGAACTTATACTGACTTTGATGGTGTATTTAGCTTAGATTGTAAAGCAAGTGATATTTTAGTTATTAGTTATATAGGATATCATGATAATGAAATGACTATCGATAAAGATACTATTAAAATAAATCTTGACCCTGATAGCTCTCATGAAGATATAGTTATAGTTACTGGTGGAATATATGCGAAAAAACGTTGGATAGGAGCCAATTTATTTACTCGTTTCACTAACCTTTTCAGAAAAGACAATAAAAATCCAAAGTATAGGTTTTAGTAAGAATTTGCGCTTATTTATTTAATCTAGGTTTTGAAGAACCACCCTTCCAAATATTAATTTAGAAACAAGTAATCAAAAACTATTACAAACGAAAAAGGTCAGCTCCCCAGCTGACCTTTTCACTCAATTTAATATGTAATTACCCGATTAGCATATTAAAGTTTATATTTTTTCTTACTTATCCCATAATATCTAAGGGTCTTTTGTTTTTCATGTTCTTTAACTACTGCTCTAATCACCATCAATAATGACAGTATACTTAACCCAATACATATATAACTAACTGTTAGCATAAACTTGTTTTATTTAATGATTAATTTCTTAGTAATTTGTGTGCCATTATTATAATCAAAAGTGACTAAGTATGCCCCCGTAGCTACTGATACTGGAATAGTAATAGCTTTAGTATGATTAAATTCAGTAGTAACTTTCATAATCTGTTGCCCTAATATATTATACAAACTAATGTTTTTAGCTGAAAACTCTGATGGGTTATTA
>JABSPO010000115.1 GCA_013214625.1 Flavobacteriaceae bacterium | reverse complement strand
CTTCCTTTTTTTTATTTCAAAAAAAATTAAATGATTCCCTCATTTAATTGATAAAGTATTACCATTATATATCTTTTTAGCCTTAAAAAGCTATCTTGTTTGCCGATATCAATTAGCAAATACATACATGGCCAATTCTAAAGAAAACTCAAAAAATACGTCTATAAAACCAACTCATTACGACACTATAATTATAGGTTCTGGAGCTGGTGGATTGTCCGCTGCTATATGTCTTGCTCGTGAAGGTCAGAAAGTATTGGTGTTAGAACAACATGATGTGCCTGGAGGATGGTGTCATAGTTTTTATTTAAATGGTCATCGATTTACACCTGGAGTACATTATGTAGGGTTACTTGAAAAAGGACAATCTACAAACGAGTTATATACAGGTTTAGGTATCGCGAATGATATTGCTTTTTACAGAATGAACACTAAAGCTTTTGAGCATTGTTGGCTTGGTGAAGAACGTTTTGATTACCCGGCAAATTACAATGACTTTATAACAGCGCTGGCTGAACGATTTCCCGAAGAAGAAAAGAACATCAGAAAATACCTTACAATTGTAAAAAATGTTGGTGACCAACTTAAATTAATCCCAAAAATTAGAGGCTTCTGGCAACAGATTACAATACCATTTCGTACAAAACATATGGGAAAATACTCTCCCTTCACTTTGAAACGTGTCATGAATTGGTATATTAAGGATCCGTTGTTAAAACGAATTTTAGGCATCCAGTTTGGTGATCATGGTTTACCACCTTCAAAAGCTAGTTTTATAATGCATGCAGCCATAATGGATCACTATTCCTCTGGAGGGTTTTACCCAATGGGTGGTGGAGGCGCTTTAATAAAAGCAATGACTAATAAAATAAAAGCACATGATGGTATTGTGAAAACAAGCGCATCGGTAAAACGTATTTTGTTAGATCATAGTAAAAAAAGAAAAAAAGCCATTGGCGTAGCACTAGATTCTGGAGAGCAATTTTTCGCAAACCGAGTCATCTCAAATGCTGATCCTGGAATTACATATCAGCACTTAATTGGAGAAGAAAACCTTAGTAAGAAGCTTCGAAAAAGATTAAACAATACAAAATACTCATGCACTTCTATTATGCTATTCTTAACGGTAGATATGGATGTAAAAGCCGCAGGTTTGGACTCTGGAAATATCTGGTACATGGAAAACAAAGATCTTGATGACGTATATAACGATATGCAGCAAAAAGACATTTTATCTGGTGATGAATTTTCTGGATTATTTATCAGTTGTACAACTCTGAAAGACCCTATTAGTTTCGATGGAAAACATCATACACTAGAAGTAATCACCTTTATAAATCACGAGGCATTTAGTGATTTCGAAAATGAAGAAAAAGAGCGCTCTACCGCTTACTTAGAATTTAAAGAGCAGCTTATTGAAAAATTCTTAAATAGCTTAGAAAAGGTAATTCCAGGAGTACGATCACACATCGTACATAAGGATTTAGGAACTCCTATCACCAACAAATATTACATAAATTCCACTAAAGGCAATGTATACGGCACTGAAAAGAGCCTAAGATATATAGGACCCTTTGCTTATAAAGCTAAAAGTGAAATAGAAAACTTATATATGTGTGGCGCTAGTATTGTGTCGCATGGTGTTGCAGGAGCCGGATATTCAGGAGTACAAACTGCGGCTTCAATTTTAGGTTGTAGACAGGATGATTTAATAAAACCTGATGAATCACAACATTTGAAAATATACGATGCTGAAGACGCTACAAATTATCCAGACTGGATGCTTAAAAAAATGGAAGTGAAAAAAATGAGGCAAACTCTTAAAGAGAGTGTTTCTGAGTAATAAAAAACAACCAACTGTGTTTAACAACTGATAGGTATAACAAAACGTTATATAACACTTTTAGAAAAATCTAATTAATGTATCTTTACGACCTATCTAAAGATGGGAATTATGAAAGACAGCAAAGTGATAAATTATATTAAGGCGGTATTAGAAAACATGCCAACTGACTGGTTGAGCCTAACAACACATCGATTAGATATTTATGATGAAAAACTGGCTAAAACCCAATTTTTAGCACAGTTTGAAAACTTATTTAACGATAATAATTTTGAATCATCGGCACTAAGTGAACTACCTACTGCTTTCGATTATATTCGATTAGGCCATCCATTATCTAGCATACTAGAATGGGCAATTGGGAATTCAAATACTATAGAACATGAGGCGGTAATCAGTTTTTCTTCAAAGATGATTCCTGTTTTAGCAGTGCTAAGAAAAAATTTATTAGACAACAAGAACACTCAAATTCTTTATACAGATAATTTACCAGATTGTTTTAATGTTGAAGTTCTAAAGAATATTTATGGTTATCAATTTGATTTAAAAAAAGTTAACACCACAGAAGAAGTTTCCGAATTTAACGGAAGCACCATTTTTATTTCACAAAAAAATGAGATTCATCATTTCGATTTAACACCAAATATTGACTTTTTTATCAATATCCATACTGAACTTGGAAGTGTTTTAGTAGTAAATGGTGCACAAAATGAAAATTATATCTCCGAAATTCAGCACGTACGAAGAAGAGAGACTATTGCAATGACACCAGCGAATTCTTTGGCTGCATTACAATTTCTAACAGAGCAATCTTCCTTTGCTACCCCCAAAAGCAAGCTCAAGACAAATAAAGCATTAGTTTTAGATTCAATTAAAACCATTACCGGTGCATACACAGCACCACTAGTTGCTTCAAGTGGATTATCTATTCAATATGCAATTTTAATGGGGCTAATTCACGATGCACTAGAAAAACATAAAGGAAAGGCAATCAAAATTGTAGTGCCTCCAAACTGTTATGGAGGAACAAATGATCAAGCAAGACGAGTTGCTGCTTGTATTGATAATGTTGAAGTGATGGATTTACCAGTTGATGGTGATAACGATATGGTGCAGAGTATTGACATCGTTTTAGCTAAAATTGCTAACGAAGATGCAATCCCATACATCATCACAGAAATTCCAACAAACCCTAGAGTTGAAGTTCCTGACCTCAACCAATTAAGAGCTGTTTTAAGTACGGAACGTACAACTGCAACTGGTGAAATCGCTATCGATCCTGTTTTTATTTTAGATCAAACATTTTGTCCTAATGTTCACTTTTTAGGTGATGATGAAATACTCTCAACGGTTAGGGCTATTTCATTTGCTAGTGGATCAAAATTCCCTAGTGGCGGACAGTGTACTGCTGGTTACTGTGTAGGAAATAAAAAGACGGAAGCTTTGATGGAAAAAATAGAATTACACCTGAGCATTTGCGATAACGAAGCTACAAATCTTCAATATGAAATATTAGCAAGACAATTGCCTACAATGAATCAACGGATTCATGATGCGTACACCAACACACGTGAATTTGTAAGCTTTATTAGCGAAACTTTACCCGAAGCAAAAATCAATTTTGTTTCAGAGGAATTGGCAAAACAAGGATTTACCCCATCTGTATTTTCATTAGACCTTCCTACTAAAGGGAATACTGATGAAGAAAGAGAAGCTTATAAAAGAGCGTTGAATTTGAAATTAATCAATTTAATGATTACTGAAATTCCACACGAAAGTAAGTACTGTGTAAGTTATGGACAGCTAAAAGGATGTTATTGGACGATACCCGCAACATCTACTCAAGGGACAACTAAAGAAGGTGACAAAGATTATATTGCCCGTGTAGCACTTTCTCCTAATATGGATCTTGAACTGCATAAAAAAGTCTTCTTAGATTTCGTTAGAAACATTTAACTAAAAGGGAGGTGGTGAGAGCACTTCCCTACTTTTTTTATAGTATTAGGTGACTTTTTAGATTGACTTACGAATTAGTATAAGCCGAAAAGTTTCTTATACTAGTAAGTTCATATAAAAACAACGATCAAAAATTGCAACAGTCTGTGAAACTATAATTTTATTTCCAACTTTAAGTTAAGTTGTTGACTTTCTCAAAAAAACAACTAACTTCGTTTAACAACCGATAAACAGCATTGAGACTCATTTAATCTTACCATTGGGTGTCATACATGACACCTCAAGAAACTGTAATAGTTAATTTCATAAATAGAATAAATTTAATATGGAGGTCTTTGGATTAATTTTATTGCTACTTGCTTATTCACTAGGGATAGTGGCGATACTCATACAAGTTATTTGTTACAAGCAAAAAATAGAATACTATGAATCTATCCTGTTATCCGTATCCTTTCTTTTATTAATTATTACAGCCACGGTTTCCCAAGCCGTTATTCTTATTACAGGGCACAGTATTACACCCTATTTTCTACTTGTTGTCATAGCCGTATCAATCTTTTTAGGTATTAGTGTTTCACTGAACATAATCATTGAAAGAGAAGTGAAAATTTCTCGTTTTGCCAAGCCTTTTTTATATAGTATTAGTATTGTACTCTTATTGTTTGGGGTATCAAGTTTTTTCTTTGATTTTAAGGACTTATTCGGAATTTTATCTTCAATAATTATATGTTATTTAATTGCCTACGCTATGATTTTTGTGAGAAAGACAAAATCTATGGCTCCCATTAAGCAAAGAAAAAAAAATTCAATTATAATATTTTTGGTGGTATTACCTCTCTTGATACTTTTTGATTTTTTTATTCAAAAAACAGGGGTGTTTAGTGTTTCAGATTCAAATATACCAGTAACACTCCCTGTGATATTTATTATTCTTTCTGGAATAAAAATTTATAATGATGTTAAACGATTGGAAGTATTTAGATTAAATGATCACAAAAAACAACCAGACTTTTCGGCCTATAACCTGACGAATCGAGAAATTGAAGTTACTGAGTTGATCATAAAAGGAGCTAGTTATAAACAAATAGGTGATAAGTTGTTTATTTCATTGCCCACGGTTAAATCACATATTTCCAATATTTATAGAAAAACAAGTGTTAACAATAAGGTGGCTTTAATTAATTTAATAGGTCGGTAATTAATACATAACTTCCGTCCCAACTCGACCGTGCTTTCCCTCTCTTCACTACGATTAAAAACAACTATCTAGTAGTCAGGTGATTACCGGTACTCATACTTTTGTATGATTTAGGCAAGTATATGCCAAATCATACTTTTTACCGATTGATTTTTGCAAAAACTATGGGCATATTTGCAATAATAATTCTAAAATATCAGGTAACAAAAAAAGGAAACACTATGAAAAAAAATAATTACATCGCACTAATTCCAGTTAGCACGCTTCTGATACTAGTAGCATTCAATATTAACAACTTAAATGATGATACTATATTTGGCCTTTCTCCTGACTTTTTTAAAGGAATACTAATTGGCCTGTCAATTACTATAAACATACTGGTCATTGTAAAATTATTAAAAAAGTCAAAACAAACCAGCTCGAATCCAGAATAGAGATCGGTATCTAAAAAAAACGAGAAATAATATGAAAAACATCTTGACAATTGCACTAACAGTGCTAATTACCTTAACAACATTTTCTCAAAATTTTGAAGGAAAAATCACTTACCAAAACTCTTTCGTAAGCAAAATGCCTAATTTGGAAGACGAGCAGTTTACATCTATGATGGGATCACAGAACGAGTTTTATATTAAGGAAGATAATTATAAATCCATGACCGATGGGACTTATTATCAATGGCAGCTATACATCAATAAAGACAATAAGCTATATAGTAAGTTTGCTAATTCCAAAACAATTTTATGGAATGATAGCCAAATAAATAATGACTCAATTATAACAATTGCGTTAAATAAAAATGTTATCGATATTCTTGGGTATAATTGCGATGAGATAATCTTAACATGTGAAAGTGGTATACAGAAATACTATTTCACTTCTAAGCTCGCCATGAGTTCGGAACTATTTAAAAATCATAAGTATGGGAATTGGTATGGCTATTTGAAAGAATCAAATTCCCTTCCATTGAAAATGATAATAGACAACCAGCAGTTCACAATGGAAAGTATCGCCATTGAAGTAAAATCAATGAAATTGGAAGATACGTATTTTCAACTTCCCTTAAATGTCGAAACAACAAAAAGCCCCTATTAAAATTAAATGTTTAATTCAGAATTAGAACGAACACACAACGGCTTGAATAAACGGCATTAAAACGACCGTTTATTCAAGCCGTTGTGTTTCATGACAAAAATAACACCTGAATTGAACAATCTAAGAAAAGTAGATTACCCTTTTGAAGGAATTTGTTCTCTATCAAATTGTAGCCCTCTAACCTGTTCTTCTAAGTCTGAAATTTGAGACATGTTTTCAGCTAAAAATATAAAGCTCAAATTTCCTGTATTCGATAAAGCTTCGCAATTAAAAGGAAATATTGAATTCGCTTTTTTACCATCAAAAATAGTTAACCTAAGCCTGTTTTGTAATTCAATAAATGTACATGGAGTAGTCTTGAATTTAATGAATTTCCAGACTGGCACTTGGATATTCAATTGTTTAATCTGATCTACAATTAAAATGGGGTAAGAAGACCCATTAAATCGAGCGTTATTTTCTACAGGGAATATGCCTTCATCAGATACAATACAATCGATACCTACAACACCTATATACCCCGTCTTGGCCATTTCATTGACAATTTTTCGAGATGTTTCTATAATGTATGCTGAATCATCAACGGAATGCACTACAGTACTTATTGTGCCTGTATGTATCATCCCTTCTTTACATATTTGATCTTGCATCCCAAGATGATTTATGGCCCCATCTCTGCTAATAGCCCACTGATCACCAGGGGAAGATGATACATTTAAAAAAGGTTCAATAATGATTATTTTTTCACCAGTAGCGGAAATCTCTTTATAAATTTTTGCAATATCATTCCCTTGAGTTTTGTACAATGACATTCCAAACTCTCCCAAAGCGCCACGTAGAATTACCGTACTATAACTTTGTAAATACCCTTTAATGATGTTCTCCATCATGTTATAATTTTCATTTTTCAAAGGCTTCATTTCAAATGATACGCCCTCAACAACAGGTATCTTTAATTGTTGACAGATAAGCTTAAAAGATGCTTTATCATTATACTTTAAGGTTTCAGATT
>JABSPO010000114.1 GCA_013214625.1 Flavobacteriaceae bacterium | reverse complement strand
AACCGCCTTATAAGCCCCCTTTATAAATGACTTAAAATCAGGTTCATTATCATTATAAACAACGGTACCATTTAATGAAACAGTATTGTTTTTTATATGAACATATGATTTTATGTGATTCTTCTGAGTCATTATTTTTTCTTACAAATAAATATAGTGTGATATTCACCTACATTAATATCTTCTTTTATTGTTAAACCAGCCTTATCAACCAATTCAATCATGTCTTTAGCAGCATACATTTTACTATTACCGTTTGCCATAACAGTAAAATATAATGATGTAGCTTCTAAGATAAATTTAGCGTTATCAAATTTTTGCCTGTCAGTATAAGTTTCCATAATTAACAGCTCCGCATCATCACTCATAGATGCCACACAGGTAGACAGTATTTTTACAATTTCATCTTTAGAGAAACAGTCTAAAAACTGACTCATCCAAATTAACTCTGCTCCTTCTGGAATAGACGGGTTATCAGACAACCAATCTATCTCATGACCAGTAACACGGTTTTCAAAACCATTATTTTTGACATTTGCCAAAGCTTTTTTCAATTGCCCAGGTAAATCCACCATTTTAATAGTTACCTCTTCCGAAAATCCACAAGCAGCTACTGCAAATTTTCCTGTATTTGCTCCAACATCAAAAATTGATTTTGGATTACCTTTAAAAACAGTTCTTAAAGCCTCTTGAAATACCCCATCAGAATAATGATGATCAAATTCAAACCATGCTTGTTGTACTTCAGGAGTTAACTGAGACAACCCTTCATAAATAGTATCCCATTCTCCTAACACTTTTAATCCTGAGGGCTTTCCTGTTTTTATCGCTTCTGGCAAATGAAACAATCCTTCATAACACACTTCGTTAGTAAAGTTTAAGTTTACATTTACTGTTTCATTATACGTTAAAAAGTATCCAGTTTTTGTTAATTCAAAACCTCCAACTTCATTTTTCACAACAACATCAGAACTTTCTGCTATTTCTAACAATACCCCAACTCCATATTCACTAATTGACAATTCTGAAGCTATTTCTTCTATTGAAATCCCTCCTTTTTTTCTTTTTGAAAATATTAAATCAAAAACTCCTAGTTTTCTTAAAGAAACTACTGCTTGAAACAGAAAAGGTCCTAAAGCAATTTTTTGTGCTTCTTGAATTGCATCTATAGCTTTCATTTGTTGAGTTGACATATTTATATATTGGTTTTTTGTATCGTTTGAAATAATATTGCTGTATTACAACCCCCAAATCCAGAAGCTGTTTTTAAAAATGTATTTAATTCTTTTGCTGTTGTTTCTTCAATTACATTTATAGGTTGAGACACTCCCATTTCCTCAAAACCTAACGAAACATACAGTGTGTTATTTTTTAAGGAATGCATCCCTACAATCGTTTCTAACAACCCTGAAGCACCTAAAGTGTGTCCAAAATATCCTTTTAAACTATTTACTGGAGTACTTCCTAAATCATGACGATTGAAAGCTATTGCTTCCATTTCATCATTATAATTAGTTGCCGTTCCGTGTGCTGAGATATAATCGATTGAATCAGAAGATATTTTTGCTTGCTTCAAAGCAGAAGCGATACTTCTATATAAACCTTCTCCAGTACGTGATGGCCCAGAAATATGATTTGCATCATTGCATGAACCTTCTCCTATTACTTCAACGGACTCTTCATTTAATAATTTTGAATCAGATGTTACCAAAACACTTGCTGCAACCTCTCCTATATTTATTCCTGTTCTGTTTTTACAATAAGGTTTACATGGCGCATCACTCATTGCCTGAAACGAATTAAATCCAGACAATATAAATTCCGTAACCACATCGCCACTTGCTATAAAAACATGATCGTATGTTCCTTGGGTAATATATCTTTTTGCTACTGCGACAGCCAATATTCCCGAAACACATGCATTGGAAACTACTATTGCATCATTTTTGAATTTAAAAAACTCTCCTACCGATTTCCCTAATTCACTTAGATAAGAACGCTCTTCCGGAAAAAAAATTTCTTCATCTAAAACATCAATATTTCCTTTTGTAGTAGAAATTATTAAACCTACTCGATCCGTAATTGTAATTCCTGAAGTAGTTATACAATCGCTTAATGATGTAATCATCATTTGTTCTAAACGAGTATACTCCTTAATTGGGTTTAATAGATTAAATACCTCTTGAAGCTTTCCTGTATGTATCAATGATGAATAAAAAGGTCTAGAAAATAATTTTACATCATTTACCAATGCCAATCCTGACACTTCATTATGTATTTTTTCAACCACTGATTTACTATCAAATCCTAATGATGAAATAATATTGTTATATGACAGGTATACCTTACTCATCTATCAAACCAACTTTTTGTTTCCAATCCTTAAAAAAACTTGGAATAGTTAATGATAATTCTCCTTGAACTTCTACAAAAACCTGTATGGTTTCCCCTATACAAACCAATTTATTTTCTTGATTATAGATTTCGTATCTGAATATCATTTTCGCCGCAGGACAATCAACATAATACGTTTTAATCGTAGCTATATCACCATAACGTAATGGAGCCTTATGTTCACAACTCGATTTTATAATTGGCGTTGTAAATCCTTGTTCTTTTTGATGTAAATACGATATCCCATGATGCCTTCCAAAAGCTTCTCTTCCATCTTCAAAATACTGTATATAATTTCCATGCCACACAATTCCTAAAGGATCGGTTTCTGTGAAGCGCACACGCACATCACTCACGAAAGCTATTTCGTTTGCTTTATACTGCGTTTTTCTTCTCATTATATATAATTGAAATTACTGTGGTTGCTATAAAAAACAAAAATAAAGTTGTTATTTCAGGAACTATTTCTATAAAACTTGAATTCCTTAAAAACACATCATAATATGCATTTAATCCCCAATTCATTGGAGAGAAATTTGATAATACTTGCATCGTTTTAGGCATTACAAATACAGGAACCCAAACACCTCCCATAGCTGCTAGAATTACTACAAATGTAGCGCCAAATGGAGCCGACTGCTCTTGTGTATTTGCCACTGTCCCTAATAACAAACCTAAACCTATTGCAGCTAATCCTGAAAAAATAGTAACTATAAATAATAAACCCAAACGTCCAGAAATATCTAATACAGGTAAACCTAAGTATGGAAATAAGTACACTCCTATAAGTAACATTAATACAAATTGAATGACGCAAACCATAAGATATACTATTGTTTTACCTCCTAATACTGTTGCGTAGGAAACTGGATTTGTACGTAATCGAACAAAGGTTCCTTGGCTTTTCTCTTTTACCATATTAATTGATAATGGCACTATGATAAAGAAGATTGCAAACAAGGTCCATGCTGGGACATTGTGCTGGACAGAATTTGGAATTAATTCCTTATCCCCATCCCCTTTTGGCATTATTTCTTTAAACGTAATAAAATTATCGGTATCAAAAACTACTGCTGCTTCATCATCAGATATTTGCTCTTGAAATGCTTTATATATGGATTGTGTTTCTATCTTAGAAATCATTTTATCTATCCCATTTTTTACCGAACTCTTAAAAGTTAGTTGTGTTGCTGGATCAAAATATAAATTGACTTCTTTTTTGGGTATCTCTACTTTTTTAGGTGCATCAGAAGACTCGTCCTCTAAACCAAATTCAGCTAAAATACGCTCAACATTCTGAGTTACTTTTTTATTTAAATCTGATGATAAATTTTCAGGAATTACAATAGCTAATTGATAATCTCCTTTAAATACGAGTTCTTTAGCGATTGTTTCTTTTTCTTTTAAAATAACTTCAAAAGAATTAGACTCTTGAAGGCCTTTTAAAATTGTTTCAGAAATAGTTCCTTTATCATTGTCAACCAATAAAATTGGAATCTTCGATTCATTTACTGTTTTAAAAGTACTGTCTTGAATTAAGGTAATTGTTACTATTAATACCAAAGGCATAATAAACAATATTGCTATCCCTCCTATATCACGTGTAAGCAATAAAAATTCTTTATATGTAGATGCTAAAAGTTTATGCATGATCTCTAAGCGCGTTACCTGTTAGTGCAATAAATACATCTTCCAAATTATTTGCATTCGGTTGATTTTTAATCAAGTCTTTCGGTTTTCCTTCAATCATAATTTCACCATGATCAATAATAGCTACATTTTTACAAAAACGCTCTGCTTCATTCAAATGATGAGAGGTATAGATTATTGTTGTTCCGTTTTTATTTAATTCTTGTAAATGCTGAATAATTACGTTTTTTGATTGTACATCAACTCCTACAGTTGGTTCATCTAAAAACAATACTTTAGGTTCATGTAAAATACTAGCGATTAAATTTACTCTACGTTTCATTCCACCTGAATAAGTATCAATTTTTTTATGAGCAAAATCACCTAATCCTAACCTTATTAAGGCTTCCATTATTTTATCTTTTAATACTTTTCCTCTTAACCCATACATTGACCCGAAATAGGCTAAGTTTTCATATGCAGTTAGTGAATTATATAAAGCATATTCTTGTGGAACAATTCCTATTAGATTTTTTAATTGATTTTTATTTTTCGAATAATTTAACCCATCAATTGTAAAAGATCCTGAAGTTGGCTTAATTAAAGAGCATAACATGGAAATTAATGTTGTTTTACCAGCTCCGTTTGGACCTAATAAACCAAAAATTTCTCCTTCAACAATTGACAGGTCAAGATTAGACACCGAATAGTTTTCTGCACCTTTATATTTCTTTGATAATTGTTGAATTTTAATCATTCCTTAGACTGCTTTTTTAAGTTTCTTAAAAAATACTTCTTCTCTATTTGCTATTGTTTCTAACTGTGTAGCAATATCATTATATCCGTCGGTCTTTTTACTTCTTTTTTTATATATACGAGAAGCATCCAAAGCAAAGTCACGCCATAAATCTCCTATTTCTGTCATTTCTTTTGACATGCTTGCTAATTGCTCATTTTTTAAAACAACACTTGCTTCTTGTAAAAAAGCAGCAAAAATATAACGAAATCCACCTCCACCAGTACCTATTTCTTCTTGCATTCTTACTAGCTGACCTAAATAATGGTTCGCTACCTTTACGCCTTTTTTCTTTGGCCACTTTCTAATTTGCTTTGCAACTAATTTTATTCCTTTAACACCAACAATTGGTACAGGTGCTAACATATCCTTACACGTATTTTTAATTCCTTTTACAATAGCTTTCTCTAATTGCAATTCTTTAGGAAAATCAATTGGATAGTACATATGCCCCTTAGGCGCTAATGCTCCTTTTGCAAAACGAACTTTTTCTAATTCACTTTCGGTAAGTGTCGTAACCGTTTCCATTACCGGATCACTAATTAAATAGTTACCATTTTCTTTTCCATACACCACTAAATTGTGTGCATTAAAATGAAAACGGTATTCGTCAGGAAAATAAGTTAAATTATATACTCCTACTTGTAAACCAACTGGATTATTATTTTTCAAGTTCTCGTCTAAACGTGCTTTTGCTTGTTTAGCATTGCTGAATTTTTCTCTTTTAATTTTTACTCCAACACGTTTCGCAAAACGGTTAAAGATAGAACCAGGCATTGACCTATAGGTAAACGCTGGTGCATGGTTTACCTTTATAAAAGGCAAATAACAAAACAACAAACCTGAACCAATACCAAATACCATTGGCTCACTAACTTCAAAACCGTTAAATTTCATCAAGTTAGAAACCACTCCATTTTCACAATGAGCAGATTGATTATGAGTAAAATTAATTTCCATGATTGAGGTCTTTTAATTCTTTTATGTTAATTTCAAAAACATCTGCATATTTTTGCAATACTTTATCTGATAACTTTGTAAACCTCTTTGGATTGAAATGACGTTTCACTCGCCATTGCCATATTCCTACATAACTAGCTAAAATTGGTAAATCCATTTTTGTAAGCTCCATATAATACTCTATAGGACTAGTCTCGTTACGTTCTACTTTCCCTTTCGCTATAGCAATACGTTCATTTATATCCTCCATTGCATTATCAAGCGCAATGGTTTTAGGTTCCCAACCAGAGCTTTTTTCAGTGGTATATTCACCTTTTTCATTTACTGCATAACAAAGTTCTTTAAAGCCACTAGACTTTAAATTACTCTTATCCTGAGGAACATCACTTTTTTTCATAGCTTTATTTTATCTCCTGAATAAACAAATTCATTTCACAAGAAGCAATTTCTTTATTAGCTATATAAGTTACGCACTCCAGCGTACTTATACTATATGCATCAGCATCAAACCTAGATTTTAAACTAGCTTTTGTAATTATGG
>JABSPO010000113.1:3995-7517 GCA_013214625.1 Flavobacteriaceae bacterium | reverse complement strand
ATTAGTAAATTTCTCATTTTTTGAAATTGTGGTTAACGTTTAGCTATGAATAGTACGGGGCAGAAAATCCGCGGATTTTCGTGTCGACACAAGCCAAAGCTTTTAAATTTTGATTTAACTTTGTCGTTTTAAACCCAAATATTATAAGTTTGGCGACTATGTAAATATAGACTTTACCATTGGGATTACACACCTAAACCCGTATTATTTATAGGTGTTGTTGGCAATAGTTTTTTTATTCTAACAATTCAGGCTTAACGCCTTTAGAAATTAAGTAGTTAACAAAAGCACTACAAGAAGCTAACATATATTTTGCATCTTCAAACTCACAGTTAGATTCTTTTATTAGAGCGTGTCTTATACCATCACTATCACTTGTATAGCCATAAATTTATTTTCCCTTTTATTTTGTCAAGTGCACTACTTAAACTATTTTTTGAAGTAGAAGACAAAATTTTAGAAATTGATTCTACAGCAGAAATTGATTCTTTTATTGAGTTTTAACTCCAACCAAATTTTTGTTTTCAGAAATATATATTGCTTCGTCGATTTCGTTAATTTTTGATTCACTTGTTATTGGACTGACAAGGCCATTAACAAATCTATAACCAGAAACTTCTCGTTCTAAGATGCTATTATAAAACGATATTATATTTTATTGAATTGTAAACTAATTCAATAAAATATAATAAAACTTCTTTTAATATTAAACACTCTATAAACCAAAAAAGACAGCCATTACTGACTGACTCTATGTAGTATTAGAAATTATAATTGTTTAATATTAGTCAATATGGATCATTTGTTCTGCACAACTATACGAAGATAAGTAGGAACTAAATACAGTTGGATTGACACCTCCTCTATAATCACTACTGGATTCGTATTGTAACGATGCTAAATTTATTCGGAGTAATTTAAAACCCGCACCATGAAAAACCCTAGCAAGAATACAGTTAGTTGGCTCATAATAAAAGATACCGCTTAAATCTCCACCAGAAGTATTTAAAACTGCATCTAAAGCATGAAAAACAGAAATGTTAGTTCCAAGAGGAGTAACAACATTTGTAGTCAGATTAACTTCATAAATATCATCTATTCCTGAAATAAAAATTCTATGATTTGGTTCATCATAAAAATTCATGGAACCATAATTAGTTATAGAATATGGGGTCACTAGTGGCTCAAGTGTAAACTGAAAAGTTGAAGCATCAATTTTTATTACATTTGAGGCGCGATCAATAGCTACATAACTATTAATACTGGGAGCAAAGAAATAACGCATAGTACTATGTGTATTACCATCATAATTAGGAATTAGATTTGATGAAATAACATTTCCAGAATTATCAAACTCACTAAAGGAAAGCAGTGAGTCATCAAAATTATTATACTCTACGGTGTATTTCTTATTAGTATTTGAATTAAAAACAACACCTTTCTCATGGTTATAATTCCAAGGAGGTGTAGCTGTTCCAGACCAATTATCATTTGTAGGGTTATATATGAAGTTTTTTAAGGTTGTATTTGATTGTCTACTAGCGGAGAAAAATAGATTTGAAGATGGGTCATAAGCAAAACTTCCAGGTCTAAATGACTGTAAAGCAAGGAATTGCGAGTCGCTTGACACTTGAAAAGCATTTAGTTTATTTTGATTATCAAAAGCAAAATAGCATATTCCCCCATTCCATAAGCTATAAATATTTTTATGAACTATATTTGCTATAGAGACAGGTGAAACTAAAGATAAGTTATTAATTACTAATTCCATATTTCCAGTAACCGCATTTAAAGGAATAGCAACTTCTATTTCATTTTCAGATACATTTCGAACTACTGCTTCTAATATTTGATTACTACTATCTCTGTAATTAACTGATACATTATTATCATCAGCTCCAAATCCACTACCTATAATTTTCATTAAATATCCTGGTCTTAATGTGCTGGGTAATGTTTCAGTTATAGAAAAGGGCAATTCAGTATCATTAACAATAAAGTCTACTTCAGATAAATCTTCTTCATTATTTACTCTTAATTTAACTTTCCCCGTAGTAGCACCAGTTGGAATTAAACAAACAATTTGATTTTCTGTTTGATTAGCTATTTCTGATTCAATTTCATTAAAAAACACTTTGGTTATATAAACACTTTCTTCCATACCTGACCATTGTATAGTGACTTCATCACCTACCTCACCTTGTAGAGGTGTTATCTGTACAATTTTAAGATTATTAGATTGAGGAGTGTTATTATCTTCAGATTCTGAACTACATGCTGTTAATAATAATAATAATAATAATAATTTTAGTTTCATTGTGTCAAGTTTTTAATTCGGGTTATAATTTTTAATTATTGCCAACGTTTAGCTATGAATAGTACGGGGCAGAAAATCCGCGGATTTTCGTGTCGGCACAAGACAATAGCTTTTTGTTTTGATTTTAGCTTGTCGATTTATAAAAGCCAATTTTTAAATCATGAACACCTTTAAATTAAATAAGAAAGGAGGTGAGTAAACTAAAAGGTTTGGCGATAATGTAAATATACACAAGCGCTGGTTTTATACACCAAAACCCGTATTATTTTATAGGTGTTGTTGGCATTTCGTTTTTTTGTTCCGCTAAAAAGTCAATAAATTTCAACGTGTTTTCAATTTTCAACTGAACGGTCTTTGGTTCTGTTGATTTGTTGTCAAGTGCAAAAACTCCAGTAATACTCGCCTTTATGTTTTTAAGAGCCGTTTCATCAGTTATTCCTTTAACAAGTTTTAAAACATACTCTTCTTCAATATCTATATCACCTTTGTATGGAACTTTATATTTTAGAGCATAATCAGATAAAAATTCCATTCCGGTTGTATTTTTCTCTAAATCCATTATTATACTTTCATCAATCACAGTTCCAGCCCAATTCTGATATTCCGCTTTATCGTGTGCTTTAATCAATCCCTTCCCGTATAGGCATTGAACAGAATAAGAACCACCATTTGAATTAGTTTGTTTTCCAGAAACTAATCGGATTTTCCCTTTTACAATAGATCCTCTAATTGGAAAATTATATCCATTTTGCATCCAGTTAAACTGATAAGCAACCTTTATTAATTCAGTAAGTGATTGATAGTCGCATTGGTTTGTCCAAAATAAAACAGTATCCGAAATATTTAGGCAGTTAACATTAGAATCAGATATGTCACTTAAAATAATTCCGTTTTGTGGTTCTCTGTATTTTCCTTGTCCTAAAGCTCCTTCTATATCCCTGAAAATATGTCCCATTCTTCTCATAAGAACATCATCTTCATTATTTTCAATAAACTCCTTAAATCCTAAGTAATCAAAATATGCTAAATAAACTTCTTTCACTTTTTTGTTTTTTTTGTGGTTTAGTCAAATGAATGCCTAACGTATATATATAGTGCGTTATTTTAATAATGCACTATATATGGTGTTGTGTTTAGTTTTTTTCTTTTTCAAAAGTAACAAAATTTCTTCATTATGATTTATGATACTGCTAGAAACGAAGTAA
>JABSPO010000113.1:0-3895 GCA_013214625.1 Flavobacteriaceae bacterium | reverse complement strand
AACCTTAAGTTATTCCTTTTAAAGCCCTTATTTTATCGTTCCAATTGAAGGAGTTTTACAATTGTTTTTTTTAATTAAATACAACGTTTAGCTATGAATAGTACGGAGTAGAGAAGGAGTGACCTTTCTTTTTAGCACAAGCCATAAACTTTTGTGTTTTGTTTTTACTTTTTTGTTATTAAAGACCAAATCAAAAGATTTGGTGATTTTATAAATATACAATTCCTTTTTCTTTAAGCCTCAAATCCGTATTATTTATAGGTGTTGTTGTAAGTAGTGTTTTCTTTTTTTCTATTTTCAATTCGTTCTTTTTTTTGTCTATAATAGCCCACAAAAATTAATGAGAGAGGAAAAAAAAGTATTATTAATATCCATTTGAATACGCTAAAAATTAAATTCATTTTTTGTTACAATATTTATTTAGCATTTCTTTATCTTCAATATACCCAAGTTCTTTAGACTTCTTGTAATTTTCACAAGCATTTAGAGAGTCTTTAAGACCAAGATATGCTTGAGCAATGTAATAGTAGCCTTGGTGTTTATAAAAGTTAAATTCATTTGTTTTTTTTAAGTCTCTGATTGCATTTACAAATTGTCTGTTCTTAAGACATGAAAAGCCACGTGTAAAATAAATTTCCTGTTCCTTAACATTGTAATCGCTATCGTTATCATCACTGTAAAGTTGATTATTTGGAATAAAAATATCATCATTTTTTACAACTCCCTTAGTTTGTAGAGCGGAGTTTAAAAAATCTATAGCTTCGTGATATTTTTTTTGATTGAATGATATGTTTGCTAGTTCAAATGTACATAAAGTACAATTTGTAAAACTTAAAATATTTTTATAGTCTTCAGTCGCTCCTTCAGTGTCATTTATGTGAGTTTTAAAAAGAGCTCTATTAAACAATGCTCGTCTATTTTTTTTCTTTTTATTAATAGCCTTATTTAATTCATTAATTGCTTTTTTATATTCACCTCTATCTGCATAAACATTAGCGTCTTTACAGTTTTGAAGTGGGCTTGTGAAATCACAGCTTATCAAGGAAAAACAAATTATAACAGTGATAAATTTTAAGTATAATTCGATGTTATATTTCATTATAATTATTTTCAGGCTCAATCATTACTTACAACGTATATATATAGTGCGTTATTTTAATAATGCATTATATATGGTGTTGTGTTTAGTTTTTTTCTTTTTCAAAAGTAACAAAATTTCTTCATTATGATTTATGATACTGCTAGAAACGAAGTAAAAAGAAAAAGACGTAGTTCAAAAAAACAGCAAAATAATAAATACAAAAGGACTTCAATTGCTAGGGATAATTATTGAATATATACAGGTATATGGTCAGTCATTAGGACTAGTTTTAGAATGATAAAAAGAAAAAAACTCATAACTTAAGGTTTTGGCACTCAGTTGTTTTAAAGCTTTTTAGAGTTGACTTTGTCATTTTTTTTCCATAACTTTAGTAAATCATTTATTCGATTCTACTTTTACAAATTATCATTTGCAACGCAGAACTCTCCTAAATAATTTAGTTACCTAATTACCATTAGATAACCACCAAAACCTTAAGTTATGAGTTTTAAAGCCCTTATTTTATCGTTCCAATTGAAGGAGTTTTACAATTGTTTTTTTTAATTAAATACAACGTTTAGCTATGAATAGTACGGAATAGAGAAGTGCTGACCTTTCGTTTTGGTACAAGCCATAAGCTTTTTGTTTTGATTTTAATTTTGTCGTTTTATAAAAACCAAATTAAAAGATTTGGCGACTATGTAAATATACACAAGCTCTGTGATTATAGAGCAAAACCCGTATTATTTTATAGGTGTTGTTGTGAGCAGTTTTTATTTTGAAACCAAATACATTACCAATCGGGTTTGTATATCAGGTCGTCATTTTTTAGTTGAACCTTAATATATTTCATATAGAAGTTTCCTCCTTGAGGGCTGGGCAATGAATAATTAACTAACGTATCATTATTAATCTTAAATTCTGATTTAGATATATAAGTCCCAGAATGATAATTGTAAAACGAAAATTGGATTAAATTTATATTATTGCAAGTTGAATAATATCCCATAGAGGCTAACTTTGGATTTAATGTAGAGATATTATTCAAGTTTATGCTATCAAAAAAGGCTATTTTATTTTCTCCATAAAATTTCAATCCAGTGTTGTTATCTTTTTTAACTGAAATATAAATAGCGGAAGTATCAATTTTATTAAATACTAAAGAATCACTACACTTTTTTATGCTAAATCTATATTTACTTGGCCTGACTTGTTTAAAATCATTCCTGAACGTCACGCAGCTAAGGAATATTATTAATATGATTATTAAACTTAAGAATTTGAATCTATACATTAATTTTCTAATAGTAACTGATTATTTGTATTGCTCACAACGTCTCGGCTATGATTAGTACGGGAATTAAAATTACTGAATTTCCGATTAAGCACTTAGCCAAAACTTTTTATTTTGTTTTATCTTTTATTTTAAAGCCAAATCAAAAGATTTGGCGGTCTTTGTTAAAAGCTCTAAACTTTGGGTTAAGCACCAAAACCCGTATTAATTATAGCCATTGTTAGGCAATCGTTATTTCTTTTTCAATCTAAACTTAGTTCCTTCTTTGTATCCAATAGGATGATTTGGACTTTTAATTCCAAAAGGTCCTGAACCACCATCTGTGTAGTAAAACTCATTTTTATCATCAGAATACCTTCCTGCACATAAAAGTTTAAATGTTGTTGTTTTTCTGTCTGATTTAGAAACTGCAATATCAATCCAAACAGGAACTTTATTATTTCTGCATAGAATTTCGATTACTTCTTTTTCTGTTAAGTCAAAGTATTTCTTTCCGTTATCTTCTGGATAAATGTCAAATTGTTTTAATTCAGGATTGTCGTGAGAAATATTTAATTCTAAATCATATTTAAATTCAGCTTTCAAGTCATTTTTCACAAATTCTTTAGCAAATTTGAAAGAAGCGTAACTTGCTCCGAGTAGTAAAAATAGGAAGTCAGGTTTATTCATTCATCATATTTTCAAGTTCACTTTTTTCTCCGTTATATATTTTAAAAAAATCAGTCGGTTTGTCCGCTATCAATTTCACTCTTTCTATGTGGTCGTGATTCAATCGATATACTTTCCCTTTTTTATCTACGGCAACATAATTCCCATCTTCCATATCCAAAATCGTATAAAATAGTTTTTCGTCAAGCTCAATTTCAAAGGTGTATTCCAATTCCAAAAGTTCAATTTGCTCATTAGTCAATGATTTGAGTATTTTTTCAGCTGTCTTTTGGTCAGGATTTTCCATTTTCAGATGTTCAAGGTTTAATTCTCCTTTCTGAATTTGGTTTAGGTCAAATGTTTTATGAAATAACTCTGGGCTTTCTATCTCAATTTTAGTCAATCCGTCTGATTGGTAGTATAATTGGATAGGTTGATAGAGATTCTTCTTTTTATTAAGAATAGAAATTCCGGTCAGGTTGAAACAAGTTTTATGGTCTCTGTTTATTATTTCAAACCCTTTAGGTTTATAACCACGAGAAATATAAATTCCTCTCGGTTTGTGCATAAAACTGATTCCGTAAATTTCCGAAAGTCCTATAGCTGTTTTGATTTGAGGCATTTCAGATTTCAACAATTCAGCAATTTTTAGACCGAATTGTTCGATATGTTTCTTTTTTGTTATTCTGTTAAAAATGCTCATTTCAAATGTTGCCTAACGTTTAGCTCGTATGTTTGTTTAGTTGTAAAATACGACACTAATATATAACTTTATAAATATAATAAACATAAATCAAAATAGGAGGGATAGAAGCGTTTAGCTAGATACAATTTTCACTAATTGATATCGAATCATAGAGAAACACCCTTCT
>JABSPO010000112.1 GCA_013214625.1 Flavobacteriaceae bacterium | reverse complement strand
AATCAGTATCCTACAAACTCCTTTTATTGAACTTTATATTTCAAAAACAACAAATGTCATTTTTTAGCTGTGTTTTTATGTCTAGCATTGCGCAAAATGTAGCTTATACGATACTTAACCAGCGTTTTGCTTACTATTGTTTTGTAGGTTAAGTAGTTCGCGTAAATCGGCTGTATGTTGTTCTTCTTTTTCTAATAGCCTTTTTGTTAATAGTAACTCTTTTTGTAGTTGTGTTAGTGTTGTTGGTTCTGAAAGCATCCCTAAACCTTGTTGTTGCAATAACATTTCACCTTTACCAGTTATTAGCCAATATAAATTTACATCGTTATATATAGCGATAATATTCGCTAAAAATATGTCAGAAATATTACTTTTTAGCTTATCAGTATCTAAAAAACCTCTTTTAATTTCAGTTTCCCTGCAAACCTATTCCTTGTTAACATCTTTGTAATCAAGGAATTGAGGTAGTCTTTTTTTTGATGTAACGATAGTCATCGTTAATTTGTGACAGAATCGTGAACAAATTGTAAACGAAACGTGATTAAAAATAATTTCTCAAAGTCAGAGCAAAAAGCAATGAAAAAAGTTTTTGGTTGGGGGTATGCAAAAACAATCTTAAAGTACTTCAATAAACGTGGTTTTCTTAATGCAGATAGTGTACCATATTCCGATGAATCAATAAGAGAAATATTTACCAAGCACACTACCAGTAAGTTGCATGTAAAAGAAATTGAAAAATTATACAAGCGATTAAAGGTTAAACAGGAAAAAGAGGTTCAGGAACGTAAAGAATTGTTTAAGTAACAACCTATCATCTAAAAACTAATAGTTATGAGTAAACTAAAAAAAACAGTAAAACAAGATAACACAAGGTTTGTAGCAGAAACAGACGTTATCATATTAGACGCTGTTGATGCTTTTATTGATATTAAAAAGTATTTTAAAATTACAAAAACGACAATTAAATAGATGGATTAGAGATTTGTAACTCAACGGATTCTAAATACTCAGCTCCTTTTGCTATTATTTTGTCTTGGGTTATCTTAAATCCTCTTATAAGATCTGGAGGGAAACTATCAAGAAATCGATTAACGTTTTTTCTATTGAAATAATAGAATCAAAAAACACTATTCGTTCAGAGTTTTCGGGAATTGAAAACTCATATAACACAACGTAACGTCCAGCATGAAACATAACTGGTTTTTTCTTTCTGTTTTCGTGGACGTTATAGGTTTTTAAAATAAAGTCAACCTTATGTGGGTCTGTAACTAAAGCGCCTTCTCCATAATCTAACTCAGCATCAATATATAATGTCATAAAAAATATTTTTTACCAAATATAAAATAAGCGGTTAAAAGCAAAGCAAGAAAAAGAAATAAAAGGAACAAAAAGAATTATTTAAAAATTAAGGGCATGAGCAGTATCTATTTAATAAACAACAAAGACCAACAAGAGCCAACAGTAAATAACATGTAGTAAGCGTAAACCCTTTGTTTATAGGGTTTTTAGCATACCGCCAACAGTTTTGAGATTGCCAACAACGACCAACAAGAGTCAACAGTAATGGAACACACTAATGAAATAATAATTGAAGTACTAAAGAAAACGCATAGTGATTATGATGAGAACACTTGGCATTATGATAATGACTATAGAATGATTGAGAAAGCTATTAATAAGGCGCTCAGTCAACCAGTTCAAGAAAAAGAACTTCTACTATGCACTCCAACTTTAAAAGATATAAAAACACTTTATTTTAGGAGATTCACTAAAAAAGTTAGGAAAGCGGTATTTGAAGGAGCGTGTAATTTACCTGACGATGAAAAAAGACTTACTAAAAACCAATTCAAAGCGCTAAGGAGTATTTGGGGTGTGCCAAAAGGATATACCAAAGAGGATTTAGACTACCAACAAAACTAGCAATAAACTATCCACGTTGTTCTCTGCAGGCATTTTATTTAAATAGTTCATACTGCCCATTTAGTCTAATAGTAACGACAATATCTTTGTTCGTTTCGTTTCTAAAATACCAACCATGTTTTCCTTCAAAAGGAGCAGTTAGTGTTCCAGCCATATTGTTCGAATATGCAAGCGCATAACTTTCATAAAACACGTTTTTTGGCGGATTTTCTTGTTTTACTTCACCATGAAAATCTATATAAACAATTCCTTTATCTGTTGTCCACTCGTATTTAATGTTACCATATTTAAGGCTTTTAAATTTATATTCAATTCCTTTTTCAGCTGGCACAATAACTTCTATAGAATCCTCTCTGTTAGGATATTGAACTTCTGGAGGTGGATTGCTAGCTTCGCTAGGTCTTGGTGTGCTTTGGGGCGATCCTAGTTTTTCCATTTTTATTTTATTAAAATTCAAACTAGAAGCGGCTTCAATAATTTCTGTTTGATTATTTCCTTGGTATAATTTAGAAAAACCAAATAATTCACCTGTTCCTATAGGGTCGATTCCATATTCCGCAGGTAAAACAGCACTTACTAGCACAACTGCACCAATTAGTAAAGCTATGAGCAGTGATTTTAATATTTGTCCTTTTGTTAAATTAGGTTGTTTATCTGTGGTCATAGCGTAATATGTATTAAGAAATAAAGTATCCTGTTAATTGATAACCGAACAATAAAAATCCAGCTGCCATTAAAACTAAGTTAGTGAGTTTGGCAAATTTGATGTAACTGCTGTATTGTCTCCAGAATGTAATGATTAAGAGTACAAATCCTAATGCTAAAAACTGTCCAATTTCTACACCTAAGTTAAAGCCTAGTAAGTTTGTAAAAAGCCCGTCTTTATCAAATTCAAATTCTTGTAATTTGGTTGCAAGTCCGAAGCCATGAAATAACCCAAAAATTAGAACTGCTGCTTTGGTATTGGGTTGTTTTCCAAATATCTTTCTAAATCCTCCCAAATTATCAAAACCTTTATAGACTATAGATAAACCAATTATGGCATCTATGATATAGGCATTTACATTTATGTCAGCCATAACACCAAATAAAAGCGTAAGACTGTGACCAATAGTAAAGAAACTTACATAGGTGATAATTTCTTTAGTTTGATATAAAAAAAAGATAACTCCAACCAAAAATAGTAAATGGTCGTAACCTGTAATCATATGTTTAGCACCTATGTATAGAAAAGGCCCAAAAGCAACGCCCTTGTTTGATGTTAAAAATGATTGTGTATCTTCATCTACACCATGTGCAAAGGCTGATACCGATATAAAACAACACAGTATTAGTATAACTGGAGTTGTTATTTTTACTAATTTCATATAGATTTAATTAGTGTGCATGTCCATGTTCTTTTACCTGACGAATACTATCTAACTTTCTTTTTTCGGCTTCATCAACATTGTTTTCAATTGATGTTCTGTTTTCTCCGGATTTAATTTCTATCTCAGTTTTCTTCTCAGTTTTTTTCCTGTCAGTACAAGCTGTAAATAAACCTATTGATAGTGTTAAAGCAATAATTAATGTTCTAGTTTTCATACTGTTAAAATTTAAGATTGATTATTCTTCTTAACAAGACAGTTTCACGTTCTACTTGCAGAGAATGTTTAGCTATGAATAGTACGGGGCAGAAAATCCGAGGATTTTCGTGTCTGCACAAGCCATGAGCTTTTATATTTTGTTTTTAGTTTGTCGTTTTATAAAAACCAAACATTAAAAGATTTGGCGACTATGTAAATATACACAAGCTCTGGGATTATACTCCAAAACCCGTATTATTTTATAGGTGCTGTTACCTGCTGGCTTTTATTCAACAAGAAATTTTGTTGTGTAATTTATGACAAAATCTGAAATGAACGATTTTATAAATTTATCATCATTATATTCATCATTCTCTTTCATTTCTTTATATAATTTTTTGTATTCTTCTGTTTTTTCAAACATTTCGAATTGAAGCTTTTTGAATTTTACGAATTCTTTGTTTTTATATTTTCGAGCTTCGTTAAAATCACCATTATTAATTTCAAGAAGCCAATATTTGCTGTAAGTAGAAGCATAACCCAGATGAACATAATTTACCATTTTTCCGTGCGGTAATATCAGAATTCCAGTATACCAATCAATTTTAACTTTTTCGGAAGTTCGAAAAATCATTCTATAAATTGAAATCCATTTTTCTTCATAATGACCTTCTGAATCTTTTTGGTATTTAGGTCGTGTAATGTCAGTTACATATAGCTGGTTTTCGATTATTTCAAAATGTGCAACATATCCTCTCCATAAAGCAGTCGAGGACATCCCAGGTTTTTTATCAGGATGTTTGTCAAAATATGGCTCAAGTGGATTTGAATTCAAATTGTATTCAGTCCCATTATAAGTTATCTTATCGGGATATTGAGCTGTAGTCAGATCTTCAGCTTTTGATAATCCGATAATGCATATGGTTAATAATAGTAAGAGTGTTTTTTTCATATTGTGGGCAACGTTAAATATATAGTATTTTGGGCAGAAAATAAACAGTTATTTTTGGTTAAGCACTAAGTCAAACTTTTGCATTTTGATTTATCTTTTCTTTACTAAAGCCAAATCAAAATATTTGACGACATCGTAAATATACCCAACCTTTTCGAATTAGCATAAACCGCCCTATTTGCTATATATAGTGTTATATTCTTTTTTTATTGAAAGTAATCCTAAATGAACGTTATTGTCGCTCAACTTTAACATCAATTTCAAAGTCTTCTATACCTGTAACATGAACTATATAATAATCACTACCCGTCTCGATAATTTGGAATGTTAGGATGTCATCTGTAATGATGTTGTCAGTATCTTTTATTGTTATTGGGATCAGCTGATATGTACATTCATTAAGCCAAACTATTCTATCCTTTGTTTTAGACTTTCTACCTGTATGAGGATTGGTTCCTGTTTCAATTTGAAATTTTTTAGTTCTCTTTATGTAATTGTTTCCAAATTTCCCGCTTTTAACGACGAATTTTCCTGTCTTATACTCCGAGCAGTCAACTTGGCTGAATAAGTTAAAGGATAGGAATAAGCATAATATAATCTGAAATATTTTATTTTTTTCGAATATCGGTTAATTGCACCTAACGTTCTGTATATGAAACGTAGCGTATAAAAATACGATAAATTTCGGGTTTAGCACAGAACCGAATTTTTACATTTTGTTTTTATCTTTTCTATTTTAAAAGCCAAATTAAAAATTTGGCGGAACTTTGCAAATAAGCACAGACCTTTGGATTTAGCACTTATTAGCTATGTTTTATATACTTTGTTAGCTGTAGGCTTTTATTTCAAAGGTATAAAGCCATTAGTCCTGCTGAATTTTATATGATTTACTTTGTCTTTTAATTCTATTGGTGGTTCTTCATTTTCAATTATTATTATCTGATTTAATTCGCTTTTATTGGATATATATCTATAAAAATCCATTGCTAAATCATCACTTATTGTTATTTCATCTTCATTTTCAGGTTTACGATAAGTAACTAAAGGAGAATCTATAATTGGCACACCTATTGAATAATTTTTTTGAATTAATAATTCTTGGAGAGCTACAATAAATGCAGAATAAATAATTGCACGATAACCTTTACCGGATAGATTTCTATCTTCTCCAGAAATAACAAAATCATTTTGCTCCTCACTATAACTAACATCAGTTAGGTTTGGGTAATTATATCCTTTAAGTACAGATTTTATTGCTTTTGAAAGGGGAGTTAAAGAAGCTGTTGAAATATGTTCAAATGACCCTTTTGAATTTGTATCAGGT
>JABSPO010000111.1 GCA_013214625.1 Flavobacteriaceae bacterium | reverse complement strand
ATAGTTGGGAAACTCGCTGGTCGCAAACGGAAAAACTGAATATTAACTAATGAATCTTTTAATTGATATTTTTGTTTCAAGTACAAATACTCTTTTTGTAAGCTTTGATGATATGGATCCTGTATTGACTCTTCTAACAAATTACTTTGCCCATACAATAAGGCTTCTAAATTGAATTGATTAGATAATTCTTTTTTAAAAACTCCAAACGAAATATTCTGAGCAAGTAACTGAAATTCTGAAGCGTTTATTTTTAATCCGAAATTTTTAGCCAGCATCTGATATAATAAGGCTTCCCAATTGTTTTCCGCTTCCAATAACCTACACTCTAATTCATTTGCCTTACGCTGCAAACGCTGTATTAATAATTTCTCTTTCCAAAAAGATAACGTGAAGGCATCAATTGTGTGAATTTGATTTTCGCAATTAATCCAGTTTTTCTTCTGAAGCAAAATTTTATAACTGAATAGCAACTTCTTATCCACTACATCTTTTAAAACCAGTGTTTCTAATTTGTTTTGGTTTACATCAAAGATAGCCACATCATTTTCCCAGACCACATGAAGTATCACACTATTATATGCACTATCATTTTGATGTTTATGTACATACCAATCCGATGCTTTTAAATGAATCTCTACAGTTCCTACCCATTCTTGATTACCAATTACAATCCTTGAATTATAAAAATCTGGACCTGAATTTGTATTCAATTCCCCAACTGAAACTACCTGAAGCTGATTTCCTTGAACTGTTTTTAACGATAAAGTTGTTAGTTTTTGATATTGCCAGATGTAATGTAGAAACTCTTCTTGCATCTCACTAAGTTACAAAATAGTATTCAGTATTCAGTATTCAAAAGAAATGAGCTTGACTCATTTCTTTTGAAACTTTAAAACTTGATTATCTTACTTAAAAACACTAACTTTAAGATAAGTATTCTTTGTACATAAAACACAATTTATTAATGCAAGCACTATGAAGAACATTTTAGTAACAA
This sequence comes from Flavobacteriaceae bacterium, assembly GCA_013214625.1. Classification (GTDB taxonomy): domain Bacteria; phylum Bacteroidota; class Bacteroidia; order Flavobacteriales; family Flavobacteriaceae. Next base: position 5,666 of record JABSPO010000111.1, on the reverse strand, counting down.
TAGATTTTGACGTTCAAACAACACTACTAATAGACCACGCATATAAATTAGCAAATGCATTTGATTCAAAAATATGGCTCGTACATATTGCTGCTCCAGACCCCGATTTTGTTGGATACGACGTTGGTCCACAATATATTCGTGATAGTAGAGCCCATGAACTACGAGAAGAGCATAGGCGACTTCAGAGTTACGCAAAAGAATTGAATAAAAAGAGAATAGAAGCCGAGGGGCTTTTAATACAAGGAGCAACCATAGAAATGATTATTCAAGAATCTAAAAAGCTACATGTCGATTTAATTATTGCAGGACATCATAAACACAATTTTTTATACAATGCTTTTATAAGTTCCGTTTCAAGAGAGATTATTGAAATTTCTAAAATACCAATTCTTATTATTCCTTATGAATAAAAAAAAGACTCTCCATTTATAATGAAAAGTCTTTTAATAGTTTTATTAAGAAACAATAGTTTAATCTATATATCCCATTTTACGCATCCAATCGTTATTAAACATTTTTCCCACGTATCTACTTCCGTGATCATGAAACAACACAACAACAACATCATCTTTAGTGAAATGCTCTTTTAACTGCAGTAGTCCTTTAACTGCTGCTCCTGCTGAATTCCCTAAAAACATACCTTCTTCTTTTGCTAAACGCTGTGTATATACAGCCGCATCCTTATCAGTTACTTTTGTAAACCCATCAATAATATCAAAATTTACATTCTTAGGTAGGATGTCTTCTCCGATACCTTCGGTTACATAAGGGTAAATTTCATTTTCATCAAAAATACCAGTTTCGTGATATTTTTTAAATACGGATCCATATGTATCAATCCCCCATATTTTAATGTCTGGATTTTGCTCTTTTAAATATTTCCCTACACCTGATATCGTTCCACCAGTTCCAACACCAACTACAAAGTGAGTTATTTTACCGTCGGTTTGTCTCCAAATTTCCGGACCAGTACTTTGGTAATGTGCCTTGGCATTACTTGGATTGTCATACTGATTCACATACCATGAATTAGGCGTTTCTTCTGCCAATCGTTTTGATACCGAATAATAAGAACGAGGATCCGTTGGCTCAACAGCAGTTGGACAAACTACAACCTCAGCCCCCATAGCCTCGAGAATATCCATTTTTTCTTTAGATTGTTTATCAGAAAGTACAAAAATACATTTGTATCCCTTTATAATTGCAACCAAGGCTAATCCCATACCTGTATTTCCAGATGTCCCCTCTATAATAGTTCCTCCTGGTTTTAAACGTCCGTCCGCCTCAGCATCTTCAATCATGGTCAATGCCATTCTATCCTTTACAGAATTACCTGGGTTGAATGTTTCGTATTTAGAAAGCACTAAGCACGGTAACTCCTTCGTGATTTTATTAATCTTTACTAAAGGAGTGTTTCCGATAGTTTCTAATATGTTTTTTGCGTATTCCATGGGTTTAAGTATAAGACTACAAAGCTAACGACTCTTAGTGTGAGTAAAAAATTAATTTAACATTCTTAACGAAATGACCTGAAATTAATATTTTAACCATTAAACAGATAAATCGTCAACATTGTCGAATAAAACAAATTTTACTCTCTTTTTCGAGTTGTTTTTCATAGATTTAAAATATTATAATAATCCCCAAAAAAACATAATANCATGAATAAACTACTTACAATTTTAGCATTTGTAACAATTTCAGCAAATGCTCAGGAGTTCTTTACAGTACAAAATGGAGATCTTTACGGAATGATTAATGACAAAGGTGTTGAAATAATCGCNCCCAAATATCATTACTTAGGAAATTTTGATGAAATGAAATCAGGATGGGCTAAAGTAGGCTATGAAGGCCTTTTTGGTTTTGTTGACAGATCTGGAAAGGAACTTGTTGAAGTAAAATATCAATTTATTGGAAACTACGGAGAGTACTATGCTGATTGGGCACTAGTAAAATATAATAGCAAATATGGATTTATTGACAAAAGAGGTAAAGAAGTAGTTGACCCTGTTTTTGAAAAAATAAATAAATTCGGAGAAATTCATGATGACTGGGCTCTAGTTCAAGAAAATTCATTTTTCGGCTTCATTGATAAAACCGGAAATAAAGTATTAGATACAAAATTTGAAACTATTTCGAAATTTGACGATTATAAAAAAGGTTGGGCTCTTGTACTTACCGATGCTAAATATGGTTTTATAGACAGAAATGGGAATCTTGTTGTACAACCTAAATATTCAGAAATAGCTCACTTTGATGATGTTAAAAAAGGATGGGCAATGATAACTGTAAACGGGGAAAAATTCGGTTTTATTGACAGAGATGGAAAAGAAATCATACCACCTGTATACGATAGCGTTGAACCATTTAGAAAGCAAAAATCTAAGGTAGCTAAAAAATAATTTTCAATACGTTATAACAAGGTTAAAAAACGAACTACCTCGTTTTTTAACCTTGTTTATTTTCATTCACTCCAAACTTAAACTTCATGAAGACAAAAAAAACAATTGCATTATTGGTATTTCTATTCACTGTTTGTATAAGCTTTTCTCAAGAACACACTGAACTTTTAAAAAAGATGGAAGCCTATGATAATAACGAAATGTATAACACGATCGAACGTGAAATACTAAATGCCACTAAATATATTTTATTTCAACCTTTTAGTGTAAAGGACAAGGATAAAAATGATGCGATAAAAGCTGTTGAAAGATGGTTGATCTATACGGACAACCACACGTTCCCTATAATGGGAAAACTATACAATTCTATAAAGAATGATGAATATTTGGTTTTACTATACAAAACAACGATGGTGAATTATATACTTGATCAAAAATTAAACTATAACAGAACCATAACCTGCGACATCAACCCTCCAAAAGGAAAAACATATTTGGAACAAAACGATGTTCAGGAATTGCATTATGAATCGGCGTTAATTTTTATCAATTATTTAAAAGAAAATAACCAACTCAAACAAGGTAAAGGTTTTTCTAAAATTGTAGCTTCCTGTGAAGCTAAAAATTTACGAAAAGAACTTTTTAATCAGCCTTAAAAAAACATTCCTTATACAAAAGTCGCCTTTAGGTGGCTTTTTTTATTCAAAACGAATTGCTTTTACCGGAGATATTTTAGTGATTATTTGAGTGGGAATTAATAACAACACAAAACACAGTACAAAAGTCCCAACATTTAACGCTACTATATACCACATATTAATATACACTGGCACTTCAGTTACGTAATAATTATTTGGGTCAAGCGGAAATAGTTTACAATACTTTTGAAGAAACAACAAACCTAAGCCTATCAGGTTTCCCCAAAAAAGACCTATTAACACGATATAAGAAGCATTATATAAAAATATTTTTCGGATACTCCAGTTATTACCTCCCAATGCTTTTAATATTCCTATGAGTTTAGTTTTTTCTAAAATCAACACCAATAACATTACACTCATATTGATAACTGATATTAATATCATCACTCCAATAATAACATATATATTAAAGTCAAACATTTTAATCCACTCAAAAATTCCGTAATACTTATCTTTTATAGTTGATACATTTAAAAATGAATCCGTATCTTGATACACTTCCTTTTCTTTCAATTCAAGTTCTGAAAAATTATCTAAAAAAACTTCAAACCCTCCTACTTCATTATACTTACCTCCTGCATCTTTACCCCATTTGTTCATCCGTTGTATGTGACGAATATCAGCTATCATAATGGTTTTATCAAAATCCTGAAATCCTGAATTATAAATACCTACTACTTTAAACTTACGTGTATTAGGAAGTTTCGTTACGTCTTCCTTAAAAAAATGCGTGGTTACAGTAGAACCAAGTTTAAAACCTAGTCTATTTGCTAAATATTCGGAAATAAGCAATTCAGGGTTTTCTTTACCCTCGTTAACGTTCGGCAATTTACCCGAAATTAAATACTCTTTAAAATACCGCCAATTATAATCAGCCCCTACTCCTTTTAAATTTATTCCCTCAAAGTCGTTTTCTGTTCGTATTACTCCTGCTTTATTTGCTACTGCTTGTACATATTTAATTCCTGAAACCGATTTAAATTCTGGGTAGAAATCCTGATGTAACGCTATAGGTTTTGCTGATGCTATTGAGTTATTATTATCGTATTTTGTAATGATTATATGTCCGTTGAAAGCAGCTACTTTTTCTTGGATTTTTTCTTGCAACCCAACCCCTGCCGCTACCGCAACAAGCATCATAATCATTCCCAAAGCAATTGCAAGCACTGCAATTTTTATTATTGGTGAGGATACACTACTTTTATACTGTTTAGTAGCTATAATTCGTTTGGCTATAAATAATTCAAAATTCAATACGTAAATCTCATTTAGTGAATACCAAAAATACATTTTTTATCGCTTTAGCCTTCCTTTTTTCTTTAGGAAGTTGTCAATCTCAAAAAAAAGAAACACATAGTGTTATTGAAACACACCCTAATAATATTTCAGCAACTCAAGAAAAACCAATTATAGTAGGAGCCAATAGATTAAACAACTACCTCCCTTTACTTAAGAATAAACGCATAGGTATAGTTGCAAACCAAACTAGTGTGATTTTCAAGAATCAAAAAAAGAACGCACATACTCATTTGATCGACTCATTAGTTTCTCTACGGGTTAATATTCAAAAAGTTTTTGCGCCAGAACACGGATTCAGAGGAAAAGCAGATGCAGGTGAACACATCACTAATGGAAAAGACCCAAAAACGGGGATAGATATTATTTCTATCTACGGTAAAAATAAAAAGCCTTCTGCTAAACAATTAGAAAATTTAGACCTTGTTATTTTCGATATTCAAGATGTAGGCGCACGATTTTACACATACATATCCTCATTACACTATGTAATGGAAGCTTGCGCTGAAAACAATATTCCTCTGTTGATTTTAGACCGACCAAACCCTAATGGACATTATATAGATGGTCCTATTTTAGAACCTCAATATAAAAGTTTTGTTGGAATGCACCCAATACCAGTCGTACATGGAATGACTATTGGAGAATATGCACAAATGATTAATGGAGAACAATGGTTAAATAATAAAACACAATGCGCCATTACCATCATTAAATGTAAAAACTACAACAAACAAACTGAATACAGCTTACCTATAAAACCTTCACCTAATTTGCCTAATGATGTTGCCATAAACCTATATCCAAGTTTGTGCTTTTTTGAAGGGACTACTATTAGTGTTGGTCGGGGAACTGAAATGCAATTTCAAATTTTTGGAGCCCCTTACTTACCTAAAACAAATTTTAACTATACGCCTAAACCAAATGAAGGAGCGAAATACCCTAAACACGAAAACAAAATTTGCTACGGAAAAGATTTAAGAGATACTGACAAGTTAAATTTATTAAACCTAGAATGGCTTTCTGATGCATATCAACTATCCTCTGATAAAAAGACTTTCTTCAACTCTTTTTTCACAAAACTTGCAGGGACTAAAAAATTACAACAGCAAATTGAAGAAGAATTATCTACTAAAGAGATTAAAAAATCATGGGATACTGGTTTACAAGACTATGATAATATGAGAAAGAAATATTTATTATACTAATACCTCAACAAATCTATTCGGGTAATCCGTAATAATTCCATCAACACCATAGGATT
>JABSPO010000110.1 GCA_013214625.1 Flavobacteriaceae bacterium | reverse complement strand
GAGCTACTCTCACAAGCGTTCGGCAAATATAGGTAGTTTTATCACCTACCACCAAACTTTTTTTAATAAAAATTTAATCAATTTACAATTCCTTAATTATCAACCCTATAAAACTCACCTAGTATCAACTATAAGGTTTTAAAAAAGTGATATCCGTAAATTTCATAACCTTCATTGTAGTAAAACTTATGCGATGGGTAGTTTTGAACATACGTATTTAATTCACTCGAGTTACACCCCTTCTCTTTTGCATAGACATATATCCAATCGAAAAAACGTTTCCCTAATCCCTTTCGCCTATATTTATTGGATATATATACATGATCTACCTCCATACTTTTTCCTGAATAATGTCGTGTCATAAACCACATCCCTGCAACACCAATTATTTTTTCTCCATCATACATCGCTGCACACTCATAATTTTGAGATGCCATTTCTATAAAACGAGCTTCAAGAATAGTCTTTTCAGTCTTCCCTTCTGTATACTCAATCATTAGTGGAATGATCTCTAAAATTTGATCTTTTGACAAAACATTTATGGATATATTCATATGCTAATTTGTTACTATTTATTTTTAATTCGTATTTTAAAATTCGATACTAGAGTACCGTTTATCAAAATACTTTCTCGATACAATTTTTCATAAAAAATCACTCGAATTGACGTATTTTTGACTTGTTAGTTACAACAGTACTTTAACGAAAGTCGGTAAAGGTCGAATAAAATTACATCAGGTTAAGTGATTTTTTTCAACTAAACCCATACATTAATCAAATTCACATTAAACACATTAATTCATAGTGGGACGAATTATTGAAACAGAACGCTTATACCTTAGAAGATTCATGTTAAAAGATGCCTCTGCATTATTTAAAATGAACAACAACCCAAATGTATTACTATACACTGGTGATCTTCCGTTTAAAAACATCAAATCTACTGAAGATTTTATACAAAACTACAATCATTACGACATCTACAATATGGGGCGATGGGCCGTTTGTGGTAAAAAACAAGGAGAGTTTTTAGGTTGGTGCGGATTAAAATACCATCCTGAAAAAGATTATGTTGATGTTGGGTTTCGCTTTTTTGAGAAACACTGGAACAAAGGTTTTGCTACTGAAGCAACAAAAGGAGTACTATCCTATGCTTTTAATGTGTTACGTATTCAAGATGTTTACGCCTATGTAGACAACCGAAACCCTGCATCGATGAAAGTTGTAGAAAAATCTGGATTATCATTTTTAAAAAAAGTAATTCATGAAGGCAACCCTTCCTGTATATATCACATAAAAAACGAATTGATAAATGTAAAAGAAATAAGTACAGAAGAAACAATAGCAATACGACATCAAGTTTTACGACAAGGAAAACCTATAGAATCCTGTTCTTTTGAAGGAGATAATTTAGTTACAACTTTCCATTTAGGCTTATATTATTATGGAGAATTAATTGGTGTAGCTACTTTTATAAAAAATGCACATCACGATTTTAATGAAAATTCTCAATTTCAATTACGCGGGATGGCTATTTTACAGCAATTTCAAGGAAAAAGGTTAGGAAATGTGTTGTTGGAAAAAGGCCTTCAACAATTAAAACAACTACACGCTAATTTATTATGGTGTAATGCTAGAGAAAATGCTGCTAATTTTTATTCCAAGTTTGGATTTAGTACTTATGGCAAACCTTTTGATATACCAAACATAGGAAAGCATTATACTATGATTAAAAACATCGCTAACACAAAATAAGATTATTTAAACACCCCATCACTAGTGGGTTCAACGGTTATTTTATACCATTCAAAGCATTTCAATCAGAAAGCACACTAATACAATTGACTAACAAGTAAGAATTTTGTAACTTTAATTAAATAGGCTTCTACGAAGCATATGCGTAGTGGTTCCCAAATAAACTGTCATTCCCATGAATCCCCGATAGCTATCGGCAGGGAAACTAGTAAACTAAACCATGAGAGGAAGTAAAGTAAAAATAAGATTATTAATAGGTGTTGCAATTATAGCTTTTGCATATTTTCAAAAATGTAACCGACAAGAAATAAACCCATATACTGGGAAAAAGCAAACTATAACAATGACTACCGATCAAGAAATAGCTATAGGCTTACAGAGCGCTCCTCAAATAACACAACAGCACGGGGGGTTATATCCTGATGAACACCTACAAGCCTATGTTGATATGGTAGGAAATAAATTAGTGAATTCTAGTCTAGCTAAGGACACCCCATATAAATATGACTTCCATTTATTGGCTGATGATCAAACCATAAATGCATTCGCTTTACCAGGAGGACAATGTTTTATTACTTACGCCTTACTAAGTAAGCTTAAAAATGAAGATCAGTTAGCAGGTGTTTTAGGGCATGAAATAGGACATGTATTAGGAAAGCATTCTGCTGAGAGAATTGGAGAAACAGAATTTTGGAAAACAGTTTCTACAGGCGCTTCGGTTGGTGCCGACATGGGAGGATTAATAGGTGGTATTGGACAAAACACTTTATTGAAAAACGGAAGAGGGGATGAATTAGAGAGTGATGAATTAGGCGTTATGTTTATGATTGACGCAGGGTACAACCCAGAAGCAATGATTGCTGTAATGGAAATACTTAAAACTGCTGCTGGACCAAACAGAGTTCCAGAATTTAAAAGCTCACATCCAGACCCTGAAAATAGAATTGAAAAAATAAGAGAAGCAATTAAAAAATATAAACACTAGCCTTTGAATAAACTTTTACACTATACCATATTTTTTTGTGCACTATTAAGTGTTTTATCTTGTAAAAAACAAGCTGATTTAATACTCGTAGAAACCATTGAAAGTACCACTATAAAACAGCAATACATTTCTGTTTCTAGTAATGTACTAGATGAGGTATTGTTAAAACTAAAAAAGGATTCATTATCATTTAAACTTAAAAATAAAGATTCCGTTCTTGCTTTTTATGAGCTCCGAAACGGAAAAGCTGCTTGGGAAGCTATTCAAAACAGAAACACGCTTTATACAGCAATTTCAACTGCAGACAAGCAAGGTTTAAATCCTTCTGATTATAATTTGAATAAAATTAAGGATATAATTACATCCGAACCATTCAGTACTAAAAACAACGCTGCTATTGATGTATTATTTACGGATACCTACTTATCATATTCCTACCATCTAGCAAATGGGAGATTCAATCCTAAAAAACTATATAACGACTGGAAGTTGGATGCTAATGTATTCGAATTCAATTCAATATTAAGCAACTCATTAAATGAAAAATTACTTGCTAAATCATTTCAGAAGTTCACTCCTCAACACACCATTTATAAACAGTTATTAAAACAACTTCCTGCATCAAAAGCATTAGTAAGCAGTGATTCCTTAAGAACAATTACAGAACATGGTTCAAAAATAAGGCCTAACAAAAGCAATACAAGGATCATCAATATTAGAAAACGATTAAATGAATTAGGTTTTTTACTAGATTCATTAGTTACACAATCAAAANTATTGGATACCTTATTACAAAAAAGTGTTCGTGATTTCCAAACCTCAAAAAAAATAAAAACCGACGCTATAATTGGCGTTGGTACAATTGATGCATTAAACGAAAGTTATCAAGACCAATACAACAGTATCCTAGCGAATTTAGAACGATGGAGGTGGTTTCCTAGAAACTTAGGAGAAAACTATATTCTAGTAAATATTTCTGACTACAAACTGAAACACGTCACTAAGAACGACACCACTCAATACACTATTATTGTAGGTAAAACAGCTCGAAAAACACCTATCTTTAGTTCTCAAATTAGTCACTTGGACTTTAATCCGAAATGGTTTATACCTCCTACAATTAAAAAAGAGGATATCATTCCGGCAGCAACGAAGGATGTTGATTATTTGCGTAAAAAAAACATTTCCGTATTTCACAAAGGAAAAAGAATGATATTGGATTCTATAAATTGGAATTCAAGCGCTCCATTATCTTATCGTTATGTTCAAGGACCTGGGGACAGCAATGCCCTAGGTAGGGTTAAAATTATTTTTCCTAATAAATTCTCAGTGTATCTACATGACACGCCAAGTAAATCTTTATTTAACAAAAACTATCGCGCAAGAAGCTCAGGCTGTGTAAGAGTACAGAATGTATTCTCTTTAGCTGGTGACATCTTAAACTTTTCGGATGATAAAATAACCAATTTAGTTGATCGTAAACTAACTAAGAGAATCCATGTAACCGAAGATATTAAAGTCCATTTTTTTTATTGGTCAGTAGTCTTCAATAACAAATCTGAACCGGTATTCTTAAATGATGTGTATAAACTAGATAAGGAGTTAGCTCAAAAATTAGCTAATTAACGCTGAGTTTGTGTTGTAGTTTTTATTTGGGTGGTAAATAAACAAACAAGATTTATTTTTAATTCTATTAATTATTGCAGTGTTAAATGCAGTAGGAACAGCAGGACAACCTAAGCTACGTCCTAACCTTCCGTTACGTTTTGCGAAATTAGGATTTGAATATTTAGCGCCATGAAAAACAACATAACGTCTTCTTGCATTATCATTGAAACCTTTTTCCTGACCATCTAAAAATAATGATAATCCGTTTTTACCATAATACGTATTGTCTGTTACATAAAACCCTAATGAACTTTGATTAGAGTTATTCGTATTCGAAAATTTTGTAGCGAATTCTCCTCCGGTATTTCTTCCGTGAGCAACAACAGTGTTGAATAATACTTTATTTGTTATCATGTCTAAAACCCATAATCTTTTTACAGTAGATGAAAGACTAAAGTCAATAATTGTTAATGTTTCATTTTTGATTTTACCTTGAGCTTTTAATTTCGAATATCCTTTAATAGCATTCGAAAAACTTTCTAACTGAGGCATTGAAGTATTTTGATTCGTGAAAATTTTGTACAACGTTAAAATGGCAACATCTTCTTCAATTGAAGTAACTATTTTATTAGGATTAGTCTTTATAATATTAGGATTAGTAAAAGATGACAAAATAGCAATGGTAAACAGCAGCGGTAGGATACGTAATTTCATAGGTTGAGTAGGTTTGGTTGGGTTCTTTTTTCAAAGAGTTCAAATATATCATTTTATTAACAATATCCAAAAATAACTATGTAAAAGACACTAAACATGTTGTAAAACAACCATTTAGTGAAGAACACACTGGTTTATGTAACGAATAGACAATAATCATCATTCACAAGGAGAGGTATCATGAATAATGAAAGCTCTAAAGAATAAAGCACCCAAGGATTCCTAGCCCACTCTTTAACAACTAAAAGTTTTTTGTTCGTATCTTTGCACGTAAATCATTAGCCTAGGCGCAAGCTTAATAGGTCTGAGTTAACAATAATAGTTGTAGTTCGAGGCATACCGACAGCTATCGGGACTCGAGGAATTAAACCCAAAGGTGGGATTAATAAATCTTATGAATAAAAAAACAATTCTTTTAATATTAGATGGATGGGGAATACCTGAAGATAAAAACGCTTCAGCAATTCATCATGCAAATACTCCTTTTATAGATAGTCTTTATAAAGACTACCCAAACACAACATTGTTAACCCACGGAATGAATGTTGGTTTACCTGACGGGCAAATGGGAAACAGTGAGGTTGGACACATGAACCTAGGAGCAGGAAGAATAGTTTATCAAGATTTAGCTAAAATAAACTTGGCAGTTAAAGACGATACTCTTAAAGATGAGCAAACACTTAAAGATGCTTTTTCTTATGCTAAAGAACACCATAAAAATGTTCACTTTTTAGGTTTAGTATCAGATGGCGGAGTTCATGCACATATCAATCACATTAAAGGTTTGGTAGATGCTGCGGAAGAATTTGGAATTACCAACTCTTATATTCATGCCTTTACTGACGGGAGAGATGTCGATCCTAAATCAGGAATCAATCATATTGCTGATTTACAAAATCATATTAAAAATAAAAAAGCGAAAATAGCTTCCGTCATAGGACGCTACTATGCAATGGACAGAGACAATAGATGGGAACGTGTTTCTGAAGCATACAATTTATTAGTTAATGGTAAAGGACAGCATACCGAAAATATAACCGAAGCAATTCAACAAAGTTATGACAATGCTATAACTGATGAATTCATCAAACCAATAGTCATTACCATAAATGGAAGTCCCATAAGCACAATTAAAGAAGATGATGTTGTTATTTTCTTTAATTTCAGAACAGATCGTGGTCGTGAATTAACTAATGCGTTAACACAAAACGATTTTCCTGATTTTGGGATGCAAAAATTAAACTTGCATTTTACCACTTTAACAAATTATGACGAATCATTTAATGGTATTAACGTAGTTTTTAATAAAGAAAATATTAAAAACACTTTAGGAGAAACGATCTCTAAAGCAGGTAAAACACAAATACGAATTGCAGAAACAGAAAAATATCCGCATGTTACTTTTTTCTTTAACGGTGGTAGAGAAAAACCTTTCGAAAACGAAAAAAGAATTCTTTGCCCTTCACCAAAAGTAGCAACTTACGACTTGCAACCAGAAATGAGTTCGCATGATATTACTCAAGCTATAGTTCCGGAAATAAACACACAATGGGCTGATTTCATATGTCTTAATTTTGCTAATCCGGATATGGTTGGTCACACAGGAAGCATGGAAGCAGCAGTGAAATCATGTGAAGCAACTGATGTTTGCACCAAACAAGTTATTGAAGCTGCTTTGCAAAACGGATATACTACCTTAGTCATTGCGGATCATGGGAATTGTGAAAAAATGTTTAATGAAGATGGCAGCCCACATACAGCTCATACAACAAATCCAGTTCCATTAATTGTAGTTGATAAGGATATCAAAGCCGTAAAAGAAGGTGTTTTAGGTGATATTGCGCCAACAATATTACATTTATTAGGCATTGAAAAGCCCGAATTAATGACCCAAAATTCATTAGTTTAAACAAGTATTACACAAATAACCTTCCTGATAGGAATAAGTAATATTTTACGTACTTTTACCCCAAAATCAATACCCTCAGTGTAAACGCACTTGATATAAAATAACAATAATAGTTGTAATTCGAGGCAATCCTCGAAAAATTAAACCCACTGGTGGGATAAATTACGCCATGATTTCAAAAGAGAAACTTCTTATTGCTATAGACTTTGACGGAACAATCGTTGAAGACGCTTATCCAAATGTTGGAAAGTCACAACTATTCGCATTTGAAACAATGAAAAGACTGCAGAATGACGGACATCGATTAATCCTATGGACCTATAGATGTGGTAGAAAGCTTGATGATGCAGTTGAATTTTGCAAACAAAACGGAATTGAATTTTACGCCATCAACAATAGTTTTCCAAACGAAGAATATGATGGAAAGGAAAGTAGAAAAATTAGTGCCGATTTATTTATTGACGATCGAAATATTGGAGGTTTTATTGGTTGGGGAGAAATATACCACCTATTAACCAACGAAGCTGCACCAAGCTTAAAAGCAAAAAAGAAAAGTATATTTTCATTTTTTAAAATCACAGATGATTAAATTAAAAACGAAAGAAGAGATAGAAATCATGCGCGAAAGCGCCTTAGTGGTTTCAAAAACATTAGGAATAATCGCAGGCGAAATAAAACCTGGAGTTACTTCATTATATCTAGATAAATTAGCAGAAGAACATATTAGAG
>JABSPO010000011.1 GCA_013214625.1 Flavobacteriaceae bacterium | reverse complement strand
ATAAAAGAAATCACTTGTTTTGTTGGGTGTGTTCCAGGTATCAGATGTTCTATTTCCAGTAATTAATGCTGTCAAGTGTTTGTTTTCTCTATACCCTGATTCAAAATTGTGGTATGTTTTACCGAATTCAAAAAACTTAAGATTATTTTGTTTTCTATTTATATTATATGACAATGCCTCTAATCCAGAGAATAATAATGATTGACGCATTACGGCTAAGTCATTACTTAAGGGATTTAACATTGAAACATTATGCTCTTCTTTTAGTAGTTCAGATAGCTGTGTATAATTAGCTGTCGTTAATGAATTAGCCATCATTTCATTAAACCCTTGAGCAACTAGTTGATTAGCAACAATATTTTGGATTTTATAATCTTCAAATTTTGAAGCATGACTCATTGTAGCATTCAATTTATTTGAAAACTCAATATTATTATAACCGTATACTCTTAAAATTTCTTCGACGATATCGGCTTCACGCTGAACATCTGTTCTGTAAGAAGGGATGGTTAATCCTAATCCACCTTCAGTAACGCTGTTAACTTTAATATCTAATGAAGTAAGGATGCTTTTAATTGTTTCTCTAGGTATTTCTTGACCAATTAATTTTGTAGTTGATTCAAAAGATAAAAACACTTGAAAATCTTCAATTTTATTTGGGTATAAATCCTCAATACCAGAAGATATTTCACCACCAGCAATTTCTGTAATTAATAATGCTGCTCTTTTTAATGCATATTCCGTAATATTGGGGTCAATACCTCTTTCGAATCTAAATGATGCATCAGTATTTAATGCATGTCTTTTAGCAGTTTTTCTAATTGCAACTGGGTTGAAGTAAGCACTTTCTAAAAATATTGAAGTTGTTTGATCTGTCACTCCGGAATTCAATCCTCCCATAACTCCTGCGATACACATCGGTTCTTCAGCATTACAAATCATTAAATCATCTTTATGTAACTCACGTTCTACGCCATCTAGTGTGGTAAATTTTGTTCCAGTAGCTAATGTTTTAACCTTAATTTTATTTCCTTTTATTTTTGTTGTATCAAATGCATGTAGTGGTTGTCCTAATTCATGTAATACATAGTTAGTGATATCAACTATATTGTTTTTAGGAGTTAATCCGATAGCTTTTAATCTGTTTTGAATCCATTCAGGAGAGTCAGTAACTTTAATTCCTGAAATAGTAAGACCACAGTATCTAGGAGCTAATTTATTATCTTCTACTTCTGAATCGATTTTCAATGATCTATTGTCAATATAAAAATCACTTACCGAAGGAGAAATTAATTCTAAATTATGCCCTTGTTGTAATAATCCAGCTTTTAAATCACGTGCAGTTCCAAAATGACTCATAGCATCAGAACGGTTTGGAGTTAATCCAATTTCAAATACTAGATCATCTTCAATGTTAAAAACTTCTGCACATGGAGTACCTGGTTTTAAAGACTCTTCAAGAACCATAATTCCGTCATGTCCTTTCCCTAAACCTAATTCATCCTCTGCACATATCATTCCATGAGATTCTTCTCCACGGATTTTTCCTTTTTTAATTTTAAAATCACTTCCATCTTCATCATATAATACAGTTCCAATTGTTGCAACAGGAACTTTTTGTCCTACAGCTACATTTGGTGCTCCACATACTATCTGTATAGGTTCTCCTGAACCAATATCTACTTTAGTGACTCTTAACTTATCGGCATTAGAATGTTGTTCACATGCTATTACATGTCCCACAACGATTCCTTCTAGTCCTCCTTTGATTGATTGGTATGTATTTATTCCTTCAACTTCAAGTCCTAAATCCGTTAATAGATCTCCTGTTCTTTCTGCTTCCCAATCTATTTTTATAAATTGTTTTAACCAGTTGTATGATATCTTCATTGTAGTGACAAATTTTCTGGTTGCAAATATAGTCAACCTCTGCTTATGCTGAAATTTTTGTAGGTATTAATAAAGATGGAATGTTATTTTATTTTAAGATCTAGTTCAGAAGAACACACTTGTATTTATTTATAGACAATAACTTCAATACGACGGTTCTTTTGTTTGTCTTCTTTCGTTAATTCCGGATAAACTAATGGCTTGTCAAAGCTAAATCCATTATAGTCAATATGTTCTTCAGAAATGCCTTTGTCTACCAAAAACTCTTTAATTCGTAATGCTCTTGCTGTGGATAATACTTCGGAGAACATTTTATCTTCTTCAGTCGCGTTCTTTTCTAAACAACATATATGCCCGTTTATAACTAATTTATATTCGCCATCTAATTGATTTATTTGTTTATATAAATCTTCTAATTGTGGTAATGATCCATCTACAATATCAGCTTTATTTCCAACGAAATGTACTTTTTGAAGAATATATGGTCGATTAAATTTCATACCAATTTCAGACTTAAAATGACGCTTTGTGAGATCATAATCATATTTTCCGGAGGAAATATAAAAGATAATATTTACTTTACGATTCTCAGGTATTCCTTCAGGCCTTCTAATAACGGAAGGGATTTCTCCATAGCCTTTAATAGTTGTGTTATTTTCTAAAAATAAATTTAAAGTTGAATTATTTATGTTATTAAGTTCATTAAAAACATTTTGAGCTCTTTTATGTGATAGTGCTAAATTATGATCAGCATTTCCTAGATAATCAGAAAAACCATATACTCCAATAGAGTCAATTTCAATATTATTTATATTGCTTAAAAAAGTATCGAAATAATTGGTGTGTAATCCAATTACTTTTGAAGAGTTTCTGTTAAAATGTACAGTATGTACTTCTTCCTGAGCAAATATAGGTGCTATAGGAGAAGTTGTGTAGATTAGTATTAACCAAAGATATTTCATAAATATATTGCTAATGGTATATAGTAATATATAAATTTTATAAATAAAATTAGTATTATTTCGCTAAAGCGTAAAGAAATTAGTTATACGGTTTTAAAGTTGGTAATATTAGGAGTTTTCTTTGTTAGAGAGTTACTCTAACATCCTTCTTGACAGCATTGGTCATCTTTAATCAATTTACAGCTCATAACAGCAAGTATTGCTCCTACGATTGGGGCAAGAATGTATAACCATAAGTATTCTAAATGTCCAGAAACTAATGCTGGCCCTATAGATCTTGCAGGATTCATTGAAGCACCTGTTATGGGACCCGCAAACTGAGCTTCAAACCAAACTACTCCACCAATAGCAATACCAGCCATGATACCTGATTCTTTTGAACCCGTAGAAACATTTATAATGACCATCATTAGGAAAAAGGTAAGAATTACTTCAAATAAAAATACACGCCAAACGTCAATTTGTGGTAGTGTTGTTCCAAGGAATTCATTTTCAGGAAATAACAGCAATAATAATACAGCTGCAATGATAGCACCAATACATTGTGCTAAAATATATTTTGGAACCTCTTTTAAAGGGAATTTTTTCGCATAAGTAAATGCAATGGTTACTGCGGGATTAAAATGTGCGCCAGAAATATCGCCTAAAGCGTAAATTAGGGACATTATTACTAATCCAAAAGTTAATGCAATACCAGAGTGTGTTACAGTTCCTTGAGAAAATTCATTCGTAACTATAGCTCCACAGCCACAAAATACAAGTGTAAATGTACCAATCAATTCAGCTATATACTTTTTCATATTAAGCAGTTTTTACTTGTTGATTTGGGTTTTGCCCTCTGTGTTTCCAACGTTTATGAGTCCATAAATAATATTCTGGAGCTTCATATAGTTGTTTTTCTACTTCTTTTAAAAATAAATCTGTAATTTCAAAATTGCTAAAATCCTTAGGGTTTTCTGCTAAAGGCACATAAGTCGCTTTATAATAACCTCGTTTTAATTTCTCTATTTTAAAATAGCAAACTGCTAAATCGCATTTTTTTGATAACATTTCAGCACCTGTATATGCTGGTACATTAATATTCATAAAATCAACCCAATGGTTCGATTTTCCTAATTTTGGAGATTGATCACTAACAAAACCATATAATGCCTTTACACCATTCCTATGATTGCCAAGTACCGTTGGGATAGTTTCTTTTGTGTTTATTAATACCGAATTGTATTTTGCTCTAATATCACGTACTAACTTATCAAAATACGGGTTTTTTAATTTTTTATAAACACCGAATGCAGTAGCTTTAATATCTTTTTGTAAGATGATTCCCCATTCCCAACTGGCATAATGGGAAGCCATAACCATAATATTTTTGCGTTTCTCCAATTCTTGTACATAGTCGATGTTAGTAATTTGAAAACGTTTTCTCATTTCTTTTTCTGACATTGACATTGTTTTTATCATCTCTAAAAACATGTCACACATATGCTTATAAAATTTTTTCCTGATGGCAAGTAATTCTTTCTCGGGCTTATCTGGGAAAACTAATTTTAAATTATCATAAACTACCTTTTTTCTATAGCCGATAATATAATATACTAAAATGTATACTAGGTCAGAAAATAGATAGAATATTCTAAATGGGAGGATAGATATTACCCAAAGAATTGGGAAAAATAATATGTATATTAATAAGTGCATTTACAGTAAATTTTGACAAATATAATGTATTTCTATGTGGAAGAACTAAAATAAAATTGTGTAGATTTGAATTTAAACTCAAAACCTATGGGCTCCTTAAATATTTACCTACTTATTATCATAGCTTTAAACGGATTAATATCCTATAAAGGTTTTAACGATTATACTTTTTTTGAAAAATTTAAGTTTAATGTTAAGGCAGTTAACGCAGGTGAGAAATATCGAAATATTAGTTCTGGGTTCCTTCATGCTGATATGCAACACCTTATATTTAATATGTTTGCGTTGTATCTTTTTGCTCCTTTTGTGATAGGGTATTTAAGCGGTTATCATTTTATACTAATATATATAGTTAGTTTATTATCAGGGAGTCTGCTATCGTTATATTTTCATAAAGATGAACCTCACTATAGCGCTATAGGTGCAAGTGGAGCGGTGACGGGGATTGTTTTTTCAGCAATACTTTTTGAACCAATGATGACGATTAACTTTTTTATACCAGGATGGTTATTTGGTATAGGGTATTTGTTTTATTCCATTTATGGGATGAAAAAAAGCACAGGAAATATAGGCCACACAGCTCATTTTGGAGGCGCAGTAGGAGGGTATTTATTAACTATACTTTTAGGAACTGAACATGTTATGAATACTCCAATAATGACTGGACTTATCGGAGTTCCAATTGTAGTATTGTTTGTGTTAATGAAAATGAAGAAGATATAATACCATTTACATTTTGAATTTACTTAATAAATTCAAAATGTAAATGGTATAAAAATAAAAAAGCTTCAAGTAAACTTGAAGCTTTTTGTGGGGAGAGTAGGATTCGAACCTACGAAGTCGAAAGACAGCGGAGTTACAGTCCGCCCCGTTTGGCCACTCTGGAATCTCCCCCTTGCATTTGTTAATGCGGTTGCAAATATAGCACTGTTTTTAGATTGTGCAAAAGATTTTAAAATTAAATTTTAAAAGAATTACTAACTCATTGAAAAGAAAAAGATTGTCTCATAAAAATTATATAAAAAAGATGCTTTTAGATGATGAAATGAAGCCGAAATACAAGGTTTTTACTTTTTCTATGTTGCTATTCTGTTCTGTTTTTGGGTTTAGTCAGTCAAAAAGCATAGATTCAGTTTGGATATCGGTGTATAAAAAGATACTAATAAAGTTTCTTATAGTTCGTCAGGAGCGAATTATAGCGAATTATTTTATAGAAATATTCAAGTACCGGTTTATGATTCAATAAAAGAAAATAAACAATTAGTGCCAATTGCTCAATCTATTGAAAGTTTATTAAAACAAACTCAATTAGATAAATCCTATGTAGTGTCAGAGGTAAAAGGAACTGAGTTAGAAAAATCATTGAAAGAAGTAGAACAACTCTCATTTCCCTTTTCAAGTTGTATTACTTCAAAACTAGCTGAGAAATTAAGCTTGCAAACAAATAATCCAGTTTTAGTTTCAAATAATGAGCAACTACATCAATTAATAACATTGGATGATGAATTGCTTTCTACTCAAGAGATGTTAAGTATTTTACATAAAAACACTGATATTAAAATTGATAGAAATACTTATTTACGTTATCGATTATTGAGTTTTATTACTGGGAGCTTTAATACAAAACCAAATGGGTATGTTTGGAAAGTAACTACTGAGCAAAAAATAGTTCCTTATACGAATTCGTATCAAAATCAGTACATGAATTTTGATGGGACTTATAAACTATTATCGAAGTTAGTTAAATCATATCAGCATTTGGAGTCTTATTCTAGTAGAATAAAAAATATTAAAAATGTTAGTCAGAAATTCATAGGATTTGATGTGAACATGTTGAGTGTTTTACCTTATTCAGAATGGGAAAAAGAAGTTGAAGTAATTCAAGAGTTGTTAGATGATACTACAATAAAAGAAATAATAAATTCTCTGCCTAAGGGTATTTTATCATCTAAAACAGAAGAGTTATTTTCTATTTTAAAAGCAAGGATATTAAATTTAGACGGGATTGCAACGGAGTATTATAATTTAATTTCACCCAATAAGATTATTGTAGCTACTAATGAAAATAATTTGATTGATGTAACAAGGAAGGGTGAAGTGACATCAATAAGAATATATAATGAAAAAGACGGTAAAAACACCCCAATCCAAAGTTATAGTTTTTCATCCGTTGATACGGATGAAATATGGATTTACGGATTAAAAGGGAATGATTATTTTGAAGTTTCTGGGACAAGTAAAAAAAGTATCCCGTTAAAGTTGATTGGTGGTAGTAATTCAGATAAATATGAAATTCAGAACGGTGAAAAAGTTATAATTATTGATAATAAATACCAAACATTTGTAGTAGAAAAAGATAAAGCGAAGTTACATTTATCTGATGAAAAATATATTACTGCATATCAAGAAGAGAAATATAAACACCATGTAAACAGCATAAAACCAAAATTTGGAGCAAATCCAGATGATGGTTTGTTTATAGGTGTGGTTGATGAGTATAAAGTTTTGAGTTTTGATCAAAACCCTTTCACAATACTACATCAAGTATCAGCTAATTTGTATTTAGGTACTTTAGGTTTTAAACTTGGGTATTATGGAGAGAGAGCAAATGTATATAAAGGTTTTAATGCTTTTGGAGGGTTAGGGTATCAAAGCTCAAATTATAGCACTAATTTTTTTGGATTTGGAAATGAAACACCAAATTTTGATGATAATTTAAAATTAGATTATAACCGTATAAGAATGTCAACTTTTGATGTTAAATTAGGAGTATTGAAAAAAGAGAAGAGCTTTGATGTTTCTGCTAATTTGTTTTTTGAGAGTGTTAAAATTGATAAAACTGCAGATAGATTTGTAACTTCTGAAACCTTGTTTTTTCCTTCATCTGATTTTTTTGATCGTAAAAATTATGTAGGATTATCAGGGTATTACCAATATAAAAAAATATCATTATTGGAAGATTTAATAATCCTTCCTAAAGTTGATTTAAAAGTTTCAGTTGACATCAATGAGTTCAGTAAAACTAATGTTGCATTACAACCTAGTTTATATTTATCTCACCCAATGTATGGGGATAAAATAACTTTTGATGCTACTATTTCGTACAAACATATTTTTGGTTCAGATACCCCGTTTTTTCAAGCAGCTAACCTTGGGGGGAGCACTGGATTGAGAGGATATAGAAATCAACGTTTTACGGGACAATCATTATTTTATACAAGCACAAATTTAAAATGGCATATAAAAGAATTAAAATCAGAAGTATTGCCATTACAGTTTGGAATTTTAGGCGGTTTTGATGTAGGAAGAGTTTGGCAAGAAAACGTAACATCATCTCAATTACATACCGATTTTGGGGCAGGTTTTTGGTTGCAAACAGCTGATTTAATAAAAGCAGAATTACAAGCTTTTAAAGGAGATGAAGGATTGCGATTTTCAATTAATATAGCTATTGGTTTTTAAGACCTCCAGTTGGTTTAACTACTAGTCTCGATTGCTATTGGGATGCCTCGAACGAAAAATAGTTGTAATTAATACATATTTTGTATCGCTTCTTTTTTATAATTAATCAATCCTTAAGAGATTGGTTTTTTTTGACTTATTTTTGTTTAAAATTAATTTGTCATGATTCTTCAAGATACCATTGTTGCATTGGCTACTCCTTCTGGGGTTGGCGCTATTTCTGTTATTCGCTTATCGGGTGAACAAGCAATCGTTATTGCAGATAGCTGCTTCAAGTCTGTAATGAAAAAGAAAACTTTATTAGCGCAAGCAACACATACAATTCATTTAGGACATATCGTTAATGAGGGAAATATTGTAGATGAAGTATTGGTTTCTATTTTTAAAAATCCACGTTCGTATACAGGTGAAAACGTTGTAGAGATTTCGTGTCATGGATCAGTCTTTATTCAGCAAGAAATTATCCAACTCTTTTTAAATAAAGGGTGTAGAATGGCTAATAATGGAGAGTTTACCATGCGAGCTTTTTTAAATGGTAAGATGGATTTAAGTCAGGCGGAAGCAGTAGCCGATGTTATAGCTTCTAATTCAGCCGCATCACATCAAATGGCTATTCAGCAAATGCGTGGAGGAATTACTAATGAGTTGAAAGAATTACGCATACAATTATTAGATTTTGCAGCTTTAATTGAATTAGAGCTTGATTTTTCTGGTGAAGATGTAGAATTTGCTGACAGAACAAAATTCAAACAATTAGTTGCTAAAATTTCATTTGTCTTAAAACGATTAATTGACTCTTTTGCTTTTGGGAATGCTATGAAAAATGGAATTCCTGTAGCAATTATAGGGGAACCAAACGTAGGGAAATCTACCTTACTGAACGCACTATTGAACGAAGAACGTGCAATTGTATCAGAAATTGCAGGTACAACTCGTGATGCTATAGAAGATGAAATTATAATTGATGGGGTAGCATTTCGTTTTATTGACACTGCTGGTATTCGAAAAACTGAAGATGTTGTAGAAAATATCGGGATTAAAATAGCATATAAAAAAGCAGCCAATGCACAGTTAATTTTATTTTTAATAGATGCTTCTAAAGCTCAAAAATCTATTACTGCTATTCAGAAACAAATAGATACCATTCATACGAAGTTTCCTAACAAGCGTTTGTTGACTATAGGGAATAAAGTAGATAAATTAAGTACTACAGAATTAGATAATTTAAAAGCAGAAATACCTAGTTTACTGCCATTAATAGCAAAACAAAAGGTCGGTATTGATGAACTAAAACATGAATTAACGTCATTAGTAAACACAGGGGCTTTAAGTAACAATGAAACCATTGTTACAAACTCCAGGCATTTTGAAGCGTTATCAAATGCCTTAGAGAGTATTATGGAAGTACAAAATGGAATAGATTTAGGAATTACTACCGATTTATTTTCTATTGATATTCGAGAATGTCTTCGTTATTTAGGAGACATCACAGGAGAATACAATTTAGATAAAGATATTTTAGGTCATATATTTGGGAACTTCTGTATCGGAAAGTAACTGGTAAAAGAAAACACATATAAAACATATACGAAAGCCTTATTACTGTTGAGTAATAAGGCTTTTTTGGTTTTAAGTATTTATGAGTATTTTGTTTTATTATCTGTTTGTTTTGTACCTTTTTGTATCTTTGTTGTACCTTTAGTGTCGAGGTACAAATATTTAAGGGTGTTTTTTACCCTATAGGTGAAATAAAGTCCCTTAAATACCTTTAGGTACACTTAAGTCTATTAATATCCACTTATGAGCAGTTCAACTTTTAAAATAAATAAGATATGTGAGCAATGTGGAGGTCTGTTTCAGGCTCAAAAAATATCTACTCGCTGTTGTTCTCATAAATGCAACCAGAAAAACTATAAACTTCGGAAGAAATTAGAAAAGAAAAAGATTATAGAGCTTGAAACATTGAATAATATAGTTAGCGTAAAAAGTGATGTTGTAAACATTCATTTATTAAAAGATAAACCATATTTAACAGTTAAAGAAGTAGCAACACTATTAAATTGTTCAAATAAAACAATTTACAGGCTGATTAAACAAGGGAATATTGATGCTGTTAGATTTTCAGAAAGGGTAATTAGAATACGGTATGTAGATATCGAAAAACGTTTTTTAAACACTACAAACTTTTAAAACTATGGCAACTAAAGTTAAATTAAGACAAAAAGATATTTCAGGAGGGCGTAAAAGTTTATACCTTGATTTTTATCCTGCCATTATAAATATTAAAACAGGAAAGCCTACTCGACGAGAGTTTTTAAAGATGTACATTTTTGAAAAATCTAAAAATCCATTTGATAAAACCCATAACACAGAAACACTTAAATTAGCAGAAAGTATAAGGCAAAAAAGAGAAAATACTTTAAACAAGCCTGAAATATATAGTGGTTATGAGAAAGAGCAGTTAAGAATTAAAGAATTAGGAGAACGATGTTTTGTTGAATACTTTAGAAATCTAACGAATAAAAGATACGGTTCTAATCTTAGTAATTGGGCTTCAACATTAAAGTTCCTTGAAGTGTTTACAAATGGGAGTATAAAATTTTCAGACCTTAGCGTATCTTTCTTTGAGGATTTTAAAGAACATCTTCTGACGGTACAGAGTAATAAAAGTAGTAAATCGAAACTATCAAATAACACTGCGTCCTCTTATTTTAATAAAGTTAAAGCAACATTGAAACAAGCTTATAAGGATGAAATATTGCAAGCTGATTTAAACGCCAAAATATCTCCAATAAAAGAAGAAGAAACAAGGCGTGAGTTTCTAACAATAGATGAACTAAATAGATTAATTAAGACACCTTGTAATAACGAATTATTAAAGCGTTGTGCAATTTTTTCAGCACTTACTGGGATGGCATTTAGAGAAATTCAAAATATGGTTTGGGGTGATGTTACTTTTTTAGAGGGAGAGGGATATACGGTATTAACTAAAAGACAAAAAACCCAAAAAGATAATTACCTGCCAATATCAGAGCAAGCATTTAGTCTGTTAGGTGAGTGCAAAGAACCTATTGATAAAGTATTTGAAGGACTTAAATATTCTGCATATCATAATAAGCATTTATTTCAATGGATTGGTTCTGCTGGTTTATCAAAAGACTTAAGTTTTCATTGCTTTAGGCATACATACGCAACTCTACAACTTTTTAGTGGTACAGATATCTACACAGTATCAAAAATGTTAGGACATAAAGACTTAAAAACGACACAGATTTATGCCAAAATAGTAGATGAGGCTAAGCGTGAAACTGTTAATAAAATAAAATTGGATTTTTAAAAAGCAAGCAGAAATTATGGACGATTATTTTCTAATAGAAGTTAGAATTCCTTATCAAATTGATGAATTATTAACTGTTGAAAAAGGCGAAGAGTTTTCTGTTAAATATGAAGAAATATCTGAGTTAAGAGAATCTTTTAATATTTGTTATGAACAGATAGGTTCTCCGCAAAAAAAGGAGTTTGTTGATTATATAGAAGGAGGTCTAATTTCATTAAGGTGTGATATAAATTCACAAAAAAGAGTTGTGAAACAGATGTCTAAAAAAGTAAGAAAGCTTGAAAAGAGTAATTTTGATTTGGGAGCTATTGAGGTGAAAAACAATCTATATCAAAATGAAGAGGTTTTAAGTTGTCTTCAAGAACAAGATGTTTTCTTACGTGATTGGATAAAAGAAAAGCGATTAGAAATATCAATTAGGAATAAAAAAGAAAATACGGATTCTATAAAAAAAGTAGTAAAAGAGTATCAATTACAAAATAATATAGAAATTACTCGAAAGCTTACGATTAGGGAGGTTGCTTTAATTCATTTTTATAAAGAAGAACAAGTTACAAGAAGTAATGCTGATGGATTAGCTCTTAAATATGAACATAATTCAGGGGAAAAATTATTCCAAAAGTATATTTATTATTCAAGTAGAGCTAATAGAGTTGGAAGAACAAGTCCATTTACAAAAAAGAAAATGGAGAATAAAATTCAACGTTTTGAAAATGTGATAAAAAAGTTACCAGATAGTAATAAACCTATGGCTTTAGATGAGCTAAAGTTGTTAAAAGCTATTTATGATAATGAGTTTTAATAAAAAATTGTAACTGGTTATAACTGGTTACCTACTTGTCAAGCAACCAATATTTACAGTATTAATAACTAAATACTGTAATATGAATAATCCATTTAAAACTCTTGATGAGAGGTTAAGTAATATTGAAAACTTATTACTTGACATTAAGCACAATCCAACACCTAAATATGAAGCTCAACAGGATAGTCTTTGGCTTGACCTAAACGAATTAATTGAGTATGACCCTGAAAAAAGAAGCAAGCCAACATTCTATGGCTATGTACATGAAGGAACAATTCCATATCATAAACGAGGTAAGAAGTTAATTTTTCTTAAAGCAGAAATTGATGAATGGTTGAAGTTGGGTAGGGTAAAAACCAACTCTGAAATTGAAGAGGAATCCAACAACTATTTAGCTAATAAAAAATGAGGAAAAGCAAGAATATAATCTTGTATTTACCTGATTTATTTATTTCTGATTTAGATGAATATTTGGTGAAAAATCCACCAAAATTCATATATAAAATAGAATACTTTTATTATATAGTTCATTATTTATCTGAGCAACAGATAAAATACAAGAAGAAGCAGGTATATAGGTTGGATTTGAA
Source organism: Flavobacteriaceae bacterium (assembly GCA_013214625.1). GTDB lineage: Bacteria > Bacteroidota > Bacteroidia > Flavobacteriales > Flavobacteriaceae. Next base: position 20,243 of record JABSPO010000011.1, on the reverse strand, counting down.
ATATCTTAGAACTGTAACTGTTAGTAATATAATGTGTCATGTGACATTCTTAAAAAAGGGTGAGTTTATAGTTACTAATGGAAGTTATCAATCTGGACGAGAGTCATTAAAATATGTATTAAATGAAAAATTTATTGGAAGTACAGCGAAAATTGAATTGGAAAAAAAATGCAGACTTAGTAGGCGGATTGTAAAAAAAATCACTTCAAGAAAGGCTCATTATAATAGGTTTGAGCCATTTTTGAAAAGCATGTATAAAGAACTAATGAAACTTGAATTAGATTATGATAAATCAGAGGAATGGATAAGAAATAACGCAAATGAAAAACAGATGGCAAGTTATTTAATCTCAATTAATCAAATCCATGATAAGCGTTATAGATATTGCAAAAGAAATAAAACAAATAATAGGCTTGACACTAATTTAACAAACTTAAAAAGTGATTTAAGACAGTTTATAATAGGAGATTATGTAAGTATTGATTTGAAAAATTCACAACCTTTTTTATTAGGAATACTAATAGACGCTATTATTGACCAAAGGGAGACCTTATGTTGTTATTTACAGTATGAAAAACTAACAAAATCCTTTGGTGTTAAAGGAATTAAGGATGTTTTATTATTTCACCAAAATGAAGAAAAGCGAAATATGGTGAATTTTAAACCGTTTTTTGATTCAGTTTTGAATGGTGTTTTTTATGATGAATTTACTAAAAATCATTTAGATGAGATAACAAGAAATCAGGTGAAAGAAATGATGTTTGGAGTATTGTTTTCAAAAAATTATGATTATTCAAGCCATCATCGTTTTGTGCCATATGAATCGGATAAAAAAAGTTTTGAAAGTGTTTATCCATTTGTTTATTATGTGATTAAAACATTAAAGAACAAGGATTATAAAAATTTATCTATTTTTTTACAAAAATTTGAGAGTTATCTATTTATAGATTGCATTGCTAAAGAGCTCGTGGATAATGGGATAATTCCATTTACAATACATGATTCAGTTATTGTAAAGATTGAAGACATAGACAAAGCTATAGATATAATGAATTCAGTTTTTAAGAGAGTATTGGGGAGTATACCTGCTCTTGACATTAAGAATCTTAAAGAAGAGAGTAATCAAATTCATGATTGTATTATTTGAAATCCTCATTAAAAAAGTCTTTTACGGGGATTTCAAAATACTTACATAATTTTAATAATGTGGTGAAGCTAATATCTCTAACTCCTCGTTCTATCCTTCCGAAGTTAATACCTGTGTCATTATAACATTCAGCCTGAGTTAAATTCTTATCTTTTCTTAAATCTTTTATTCGTTTTGCTAATTCTAATAAAGCAATTTTATCAATACTGTTTTCCATAAGACCGTAAAGTCTTTTTTATTTAGAACTAATCCGAAGACCAAAAGGTCTGTATTTTATGTATATTTGGATTTGTAACTAATAAAACAATGATTATGAGTTCAATAAAAAAAAGAATCTTACTTGTGTTTTTAATTCCATTATTCTCAATTGCATCAATAAACGATTCGGAGTCATGTTTTATTAAGTCTAATTCATCAGGAACTTCTTACTGTGATGGATGGAATGCAGGGTATAAAGCTGGATATTGTTATCAGAGAATAGGTTGCATTACTCCTTACGTTCCAGTATGTCCAGTTCAAAGAACAGGAGAGAGTAGTTATAATGATGGTTATAATAGAGGGTTTTTAAAAGGTAAAACTAATAATACTACCACAAGTAGCGGAGATGCAAATAGTCAATTAAAACCTTTGCAGAATAATGATTATGGAGATGTAATGTTAAATCACGTAAGGAGAAACAGACAGTTAGCTAATGAAAGGCGTTCACAAACGGAGTATAGTTTTAATAAAGCAAATAGAGATGGTGTGTCAGCATTTAATTCAGGGAATTATGAAGCATGTATTTATTATTATGAGAACTCAAAGAATATGGGGTGGTATAATGCAGATTTTGAATATGCAACAGGTCTTTCGTATTACGCTTTATGGGAAAAGAGTAAAAAGGAGAAATTTAAATCTAAAGTAAAAAAACTACTAAAATTATCAAAAAAACATGGAGATATACGTGCTAAAAAAGCATTAAAAAAGCTAAAAGAACTGAGTAAATAATTTAAGATGAAGAATATTTTAAAAATAATAATACTAATCACTCTTATTATTTCGCTCTTGATTGCAATTTATACTACACAGGAAAATGGTTTTTATCAATACGTCCGTTGGTTAGTATTTCTTTCAGGGATTTATTTCTGCTATTTTTATTATAAAAGTAGCACTGAAAATACATTGCTCTGGTTATTCTTGGTAATGATAGTTCTCTATAACCCTGTATTTCAAATTCATTTAGGTGATGACGCATGGAAAATGTTTGATGGAGTTATTATACTTATTTCAAGTTATAGTTTATTAGAAAGGAGCGAGAAGGTTCTCAATCCATTATTTGATTTAAGAGATAAAATAGGGAGTTTTATTGATAAATTGCCTTTATTTTTTAAGAGGATAATTAATCTTATATTATCAGTAATATTTATGATATCTATATTCTTTATTTTCAAAGAAGTAATAATGATAATTATTGTTCCTATCCTCAGTTTTGTAATTGAAGCATATAAGTATAGTAGTTAGTTTTTTCTAATAAATTAGTATTTTATACTCTCTTGTATACCGCCACTTAGAAGAAAGAAACACGTCATGGTATTTTAAGGGGGATATCAGTTTTAAAAAGGCACACCCATGCTATTTTGAAAGTTTTATCTTAATTTTTTTGAGTTTTTATCTCTTCTTTGGTTTAGAGGAATAAGAGCTAAAACTTAATTTAAAGAATAGTAAATAGATTGAAAGTGAGTGCTTTTCATTGTAATTCAATACTGTAATAGGTATATACCTATTAATTATATACTAAAAGTAGTGATAATAAGCTCTAATACGATGAATATTAAAGTAATAAAACATGATATTTAATAAGTCTTTTACTCTCAGTAAAGTACTATGTATATATGAATTGATTCAAAATATAAAAACACTTAATAAAATATGTGTTTATAACGATTTTAGGATAAGTATTTATTTAGCAAAAAAGACTTAGAAGTTATATTTATTTATATAAATCAAGGATTGTTTTTTCTATATATACATTAGTAGAAAGTGGGACAACAATTAATAGAAAATTGGCATTATGATACGGATATAAATGATTGGATAAATACCTCAACAAGTGAATGTTTAACAGGGTACACTTAACCAGTTGAACTTTCATGTTTACTTAATGAGGATATAAATAAATAATTGCATTAAAACTACACAAATACAAGCAAAATTATATATACATTTATATTTTCTATTATATTGAATAATTAATCTAAATGCAATACACCCCAGAGCAGCAATCTGCAATAAATACGATAGATAATAATCTACAGATAATAGCCTGTGCAGGTTCTGGAAAAACACAAGTAATATCTCAAAGGATAGTAACCATTCTTAAAGAAAAGAGTGATGTTAAACCTGAAAATATTATAGCATTTACTTATACTGAAAAAGCAGCAGCAGAACTTAAAACAAGAGTTTTAAAATTATGTAGAGAACAACTTGGTACTATTGAAGGATTGGCAAATATGTACATAGGCACAATCCATTCCTGGTGCTTACAAGCAATTCAAGATAATGTTTTTGAGTATCAAAAGTTTAGTGTATTAGATGAAATAAAACTGAAACTATTTATAGATAAATACTACAATGATATTGGAATGGCTCACGCTGGGATGGATAGGTATAAAGATACAGGGCGTTTCATTACTATTATGTCATTACTTCGTGAAGCAGAAATAGCAGATAATGAAACGTTACCTGAAGAATGGGATGATGCAAAGCAAATGTATCAAGAAAAGTTAATGGCTCATTCTTATTTCGATTTTACAATGATTATGACAGAGGCAATAGAAAGCCTTAAAAATAATGATGTCTTTAAAACCAATATAAAAGACAACCTAAAATATTTAATTGTAGATGAATATCAAGATGTAAACCCTGTTCAAGAAGAATTAATAAAAGAACTATCTAAATTTGGTTGTAATGTTTGTGTTGTAGGTGATGATGACCAAACAATATATCAATGGCGTGGTGGTGATGTTAGATACATTCAAACCTTTAAAGAAAGGTATAAGAACGTTTCATATATCAAATTAGAAGATAACTTTAGAAGTACTCCAGGTATTATAGATGTAGCCTTAAAATGTATTACAAACAATGTACAGCGATTGCCAAAAGTAATGAAGGCTACAGGGCATCAAAAGTTTGCAATTAGTGATATTGTATATAATCAGTATGATACTTTAGAAGAAGAAATTCAATTTATTGTTAATACAATAAAAAGTTTAAGAGGTACTTCATTTACAGATAAATTAGATGCTACCCCAAGAGGATTAGACTATTCAGATTGTTCTATTTTAATACGTACTTGGAAAAAAGCAAAAGCAATAATGGATGCACTTGCAGATGCAGATGTGCCTTTTATTGTTGGTGGTGTAAATGAATTATTCCAAAGACCCGAAATAAAAGCATCAAGAGCAATATATGAGTATTTAAATAATGATATTGAAGATGATACATTAAAACTTTATTGGGAATCAGTTTCAGAAAATATAGACAGTAAAAAGTTAGACGAAGCAATTGAGTATCTAAACTCAAAAAAACCATCACCAAGAATGGCGTATGCTACTTTTTCAATCCAAGATATTTTCTGGACTTTTATTGAAAAAGCAAACTTACGAGAAGAAACATTTATAGACCCAAATCATTCAGGTGTAATAGGTAATGAAATAAATGAAGTGGTTTTTTATAATTTAGGTATGTTTAGTCAAATGATAAATGATTTTGAAACAATTCATTTTAAAGACAAACCAATATTTAAACTAAAAGGTTTCTTGAATTTCTTATTATATTCTGCTGATGGTTATTATCCAGAAGGATGGCTTAATAACAGTTATAAAACGCCAAATGCAGTTCAAATAATGACCATATTTCAATCTAAAGGATTGGAGTTTCCTGTGGTATTTGTACCGGGTTTAAATAAAAACTATTTACCAATTAAAAAACCAGGAGGAAAACAGATATGGCATTTTATAGACCGTAATTTAATTAAAGACCAGGAACGATATGAAACTTCTTGGGAAGATGAAAGACGTTTAATGTATGTTGCAATTACAAGGTCACAAAAATATTTATTTATTACAAGAGCAGAAGAAAACAGATTATACCAAAAAGAATCTCCTTTTGCAAAAGAAGTAAGTAATTCAGAATTTGTAATATCAGCACGTAATCCAGATTATAGTAATCTACCAAAACTAACACCTCAATCAAAATCAGAAAACAGTTCTATACTATTAAATTTCTCCGTTTTAAAAGCATTTTTCGATTGCCCTTATAAATTCAAGTTAATTAGTTTATATGGCTTTAATTCGGCTATAACGGAGCGTATGGGGTATGGGAATTCCATACATAATATCCTAATGGAGTTGCATCGTAAATATTTAGATGGCAAGGATATTACAAAAGAAAATATAAATGAAATTGTAGAGAAACACGTTCATATTCCGTATGCTTCTGAAAAAACCTTAAACAACATTAAAAAATCAGCCCTCAATGTAACCGAATCCTATTTAGAAGAAAATTTAGAGGACTTTGAAAATATTGAATATGCTGAAAAAGAAATACAACTTGATTTAGGTGATGGTATTTTAGTAAATGGTAGAATGGACTTAATCAAGAAAAAAAACTTGGGAGGTATTGATGTTACCACCATTGTAGATTTCAAATCTGCTAAAGAATCTCAAAAAGAAGATATAACAATGGAGCAACTATCAATGTATGCTCTTGGATATAAAGAATTGACTGGTAGAACAGCTGATTTCTTACAAATATTTAATTTAGATGAAAGCGGTCATTCTAAAAAACAACAACAATTAGACAACAGTCAATTAGATATAATAAAAACGAAGATTGTTACTTCTGCCAATGAAATTAGAAATAACAATTTAGATAAAACCTGTGTAGCAAAAACCTGTAATACGTGTTTTCAAAAACAAATATGTTCAGGTGTAAAAATATAGATTATGGCAAAAAAATATAAAGGCTCATTAACCCTCGATTGGTTTAACAAACAAAAAGCAATTGTAAACCTTGATGAAAACAGCATTAAAGGTAAAGATGATATTCCAGCACCTCGTATTAATTGGATTAATAAAGAAGAGGCATTATTCTATGAGTTAAATGAAGAAGAAGGCAAAGGGAATACACCTTATTGGGTAAACCGTGATGATATACGTGTTAAAGAAGCAAGACCTTTAATATTTCAAAAAGCATATAAAGCAATAGAGCAAGACAAATCAGGTGTTTTGTCTGGTACAGATCCAGAATATACAGTTCAAGAAATCACCAATGAAGAAGATGCTTTAGATATTGATAATATGGTAATTAAAGGTGATAATTTAATCGCATTAAGAACTATAAAAAAGCATCTATTAAAACTGACAAAAAATAAAAAGTATAAGTCCATATTAATAGACCCACCATACAATACAAAAAAAGCATTTCAAAAATATGATGATAATTTAGAGCATTCCGAATGGCTTACCTTAATGCGTGATAGAATTTCAATTCTTAAAGAGTTATTATCTGAAGACGGCATATTATTAGTACATATAGATGACAAAGAAAACGCTTATTTAAAGGTCTTATGTGATGATATTTTCGGTAGAGATAATTTTATCTCAACATTTATATGGGAAACAGATGGTAATTCTGATAATCAAGCGAAAATAATTGGCGTTCACGAGTATATTCACATATATGCTAAAGATATTAATTATTTTGAATACCCCAGTGTATTTGATCCAAATATACCTGAAGATAGTAAAATATTTAGAGATTCAATCATAAATACGATTATCAAAAACGGTAGTAAAAACCCACCATCAATAGTTAAACTTCCAGTAGGTTTTCCTGCTCAATTTGAAAATGGAATAATAAAAAAAGAAAATGTTACCTATCCAAAATACAACATAGATTTAGTTATTGAAAACTTTAAGTTAATAAATGAAGTAGAAGCACATACAGGTTGGAGTTCAAAAAGTCAATTATTAAATTTTATTGAGAATAATTTTAATTCTGTAAAAGATACAAAAGGTCAAAAAACAGAATTTTATTTAAAAAACAGTGGAGCAATTGAATCTATAAAAAAAAGAGATAAAGTCTATGGATACGTAGTGTCAGTACTACGTAATATGGGAAACCCACAAAGCACTGCCAAACAGTTAAAAGAGTTATACGGAGTCGATTTTGATTTTCCTAAACCTGAATTTTTGACCTCTTACTTGTTAGATATTTTTTCTGATCCAGGAGATTATATATTAGATTGTTTTGGAGGTAGTGGTACTACTGCTGCTGTATCACAAAAGACAAATAGAAATTGGACTACAGTCGAAATAGGTAATCACGCAGATACTCATATTGTACCAAGATTAAATAAAATAATAAATGGTAAAGATAATATAGGTATTACAGATTCTGTTAATTGGCAAGGTGGAGGTTCTTTTAAATATTACCATTTAGGTGAATCAATAATTAATATTGATAAAGAAACTGGTAAAGGTGAATTTAATTGGGTATTAGGTAAACAGTTTATTCAAGAGTCCTTACTAATATCTTATGATTTTGTACTACAAGAAGATATTAATTTATTTCCTGCTCAACTTTTTCAAAATGGAGCAGAAAAGCCATCTTTAGGTAAAATATCTAATAAGGGCAAAGCCATTTATGGTGTGTCATTTTTAGCAACTCCTAAAGATGAAAACCTAACTATTACGAATGAAGATATTAAAACTATTTATAAGACACTTAAAGATCAAGATGATTTTCAATCGGTAGTAATCTACACAAATAAAGGTATTGATATCGCACAAGATACCATACCTGTAGATTTAGAAATAATTAAAGTTCCTCACGCAATTTTTGCAGAATTAGAAAGATAATAGAATGGCTAAAAAAGTAGAAAAACCATATTATCAGGAATTTAAAAATATACTTGGTAAAAAATTAGATGCAGTTAGTAAACAAATAGAACCTGAAAATTCTGGTGCTTTATTTGAAAACTTAACTCCAGAAGCAGTTTCTTTAAAAGAGTTGGCAACAGGTGTTACAAAACATCCTTTTCGTTACTATCAAAAAGAGGCAATCTATACATTACATCACATTTATAAAGATGCAATCAATATTGCTAAATCTCCTTTAGAGATACAAAAAAACCTTTTACGTCAAGTACAATACAAACACATTGCACCATTATTAGAAGTGGTAGATAGTGAAACAAAACGTAAAGCACCATTTATTGGTTATGAAATGGCTACAGGTTCTGGTAAGACAATGTTAATGGGTGCTTCTGTATATTATTTACACAAGTTTCATCAAGTAAAAAACTTTTTAATAATTACACCTTCATCAACTGAAATCTATAAAAAAACAATTAGAAATTTCACTAAAGGTTCTAATGATACGGTATGGAATGATCAAGTTCCTTTTAAGTTTAATTTAATAAACGGAGATAATTATAAAGACACTAAAGATTTATATCATACAGATACAGATGCCAATATTTTTATATTTAATATAGATAAGTTTGGTGCAAATGCTACCAATACAAAAAAGGAATGGGAAGGCTCAATCTGGAAAGATAAAGATGGTAATACGATTAGTTTATTAGAATTTTTAGCACAAAATGATTTAGTTATTATTACAGATGAAGCGCATCACGCCCAAAGTAGAAAGGCAAAACAAGTAATAAACTCATTTAAACCATTAGCAGTATTAGAATTTACTGCAACAGCCATAGAAACAGAAAGAAATGCGAAAAAGAAAAACCAAACTATTGTATATAAATATGATATTAAAAGGTTTTTAGAAGATAAATATGGTAAAAGAGTAAGAGTGTTAGCACTACCTGGTGAAGAACATAAAATTAAGGGTAAGAAAAAAGATATAACTACTATTGAACGTCTTAAACTAATAACATTCTTTTTAGTTCATTTAGTAAAAAAGAAAGCAATTGATAGTGATATTAAATGTAGAGATATAAAACCTATTGGCTTTGTTAAAGTGAAAAATGAAATTGTATTTGCTGAAAAAGTTGAAAAATACATAAAAGAAGAATTATCAACAGATACAGAAAGTTTAGAAATTATATTAGAAAAGTCTAAAGTTGAAGATACTGAAACTACCAATTTAATATTAGAGTTGTTTGAAAATGATTTCAATTCAGATATTACCTTGCTACAAGAAGAAATAAATAAAGTTGCTCAAAACTCAATTTTACTACATTCCAAATCAGATAAACTAATTAAAAAGCAGTTTGATGATATTCAAAAGAACAAAGTAGAAATTGTAATCTTTATTAATATGCTAAATGAAGGTATTGATATGCCTAACATTTATTCAATGGTTATTATTAATGATACGCCTTCTGAATTTAAAACATCGGTTAAACAAATTGTTGGTAGAGGTGTAAGACTAAATAAAGAACAAAGAGAATATGATGATATTGCAGATAATGACCTTTTAACGCATACAGAGAAACTTCATATTATTTGTGATAAAGGAGCTTCATTTGAAGAAGTAGTATTGCAAATACAGCAAGAATTTGGATTGAACGATAAAACCTTTGCCTTTGAACGAGGAGAAGAAATAACTATTGAAAACCCTGTTAAAAAGGATAAATTAAGAAACATTCAAATTCCTAAAATCACTATTGATTTTAAAAGAAAAGAAGGTACTTCCATTAAAAAAGTAATTGAAAATTATGACAAAATAATTGACGATTATACAGAATCTAACTGTTTCAATAGAGAATTAGATGAGGTAAATTCCAAGTTTCTAAAATATACGCCTAACAATTTTTTTACTGAAATAGATTTATTTACCGATGAAACTACATTTCATAAAATTGGTGAGGATCAAAACTGGAACTTTGATAAGTTGGTAATTACTGCAAAGGATATGAAGGACATATATGGTCGTGTTGTATCTAAATTAAAACCAATACCAGATGTACCACAAACCTTTAAAACGTTTCAGGAGTATGGTAATATCATTAATGAAGCGGGTATTTATTACTACAATTTAGATGAGGTTGATTCTAAAATAGCAATTGATAAGTTTAAAGATAGTTTTGTCTATTTCTATATTCACTATGTAGAAAACGAATACTTTGAATTAGATTTAGATACGTTAGATGCAGAAAGTAATACTTGGCTATTGCAAAATGAGTTTAAAACTGAAAAAATAAAAGTACGTAAAAAGGATATAAAAAACACATTAAGAGCATCTACAGATGAAAAAGATTTAATAGCAAAAATAAAAGATGGCTATTATTTCTATGGTTATGAAAATTCTATTTATGACTATGATAAGTTTGATTCATACCCTGAAAAACAGTTAGCAGATTATGTTAACTATTTAGTTGAGAAGAAATCTGATTCAGAGCAAGAGGTAATTCCAGAAGGGCTACATAAAGCAGCAGAGTCAGGAAGCACCTATAAATTAAAAACCGATTCAGATCCTTTTTGGTTAAGAAATGAACGAAATATTCATTTTAAATACGGTACACATAAATACTTTCCTGATTTCATATTTTTTTACAATCAAATAATCTATGTAATAGAAATAAAAGGAGAAGCATTTTCTAACCCTAAAAAGAACAGATTACTATTAGAGTTAAACAATGTTGAAGGTATTGGTAAAGTTGATAGTTACAAAGGAATGGTTGTTTTTCAAGTTCAAATGAACAAACTAAAAAACTTTAATAAATCATTTGATGAATTTATAGTAGAAGCAGAAGAATACTTTGAACATCTACTATCAAGAACAAATACAATTTCAGAGGATGAAGTTCCTGTTGAATTAAAATACAAAGAATATGTACCTGCTTATGAAGCAAAACAAGCATATAATAAATACATTCTCCACAAAGAACCAAAATCAACAAAATGGATTAAAGTAAAATCTAAAGTTTATGCTAATTCAATATTTGCAACAATAGTAAAAAATGATGATTTAGGTACAGAATTAAAAAATCAATGGATTATAATGGATTCTTCAGAACAAACACCTGAATCTATAGAAGATGCTGTCGTTTTAGCATATCATCCATTAATTAAAGATGATTCCTATACTAAACATTTAACTATAAAAACATTTAATTACAAAGAGGTAACTCATAAAGTTGGTATGTTTGATGAGGTGGTACGTAAAATTGTATTAAGTGATATTGAAAAAGAATCATTTTCAATAGAACAAAAATTAGAAGAGTTTAAAGTGATAGGTATTAAAATTTAAGTATAACATTTTATTTATTAATTATGAAAGGTTTTAAGCTAATAGCATTAAAAACAGGAGCAGAAAAAAAACGTTTTATTACTATACCAAATAGTAAAAATAAAATAGATCCATATAAAATACTTAAACAAAATACAGTTTATCCATTCTATTCTAATTATACTTTTCCATCAAATAATTTTAATGAAGTAAATATTGATGATAAAGAATTAATCGATTTATTTTCAACAACTATTGACGGTCATTCATTGAGTGTAAATATTAATGCTATTGTAGGTAAAAATGGTTCTGGAAAAAGTTCATTGATTGAATTACTTTATTTAGCTACCTATAATATTGGGTGTCGTTTAAAACTTTTAAGAGACCCAAAAACTAACCGTATTCTTTCATCTTTTAAAGAATTAGAGTTAGAATTATTTTACAGTATTGATGATAAGTTTTTCTTAGTAAGCTTGGTGGATGGATTTGTGTATAAAAAGGAGTATGTATTAAAAAATAATAAACTTACTCTTGATGCTAAAAAAAGAAAACAGTTTACCGTTTTTGATTTTAAAGAGTATTTTTATACTATAACTGTTAACTATTCTCACTATGCTTTAAATGATTTAGAAGTAGGACGTTGGGTTAATTCTTTGTTTCATAAAAATGATGGTTATCAAACACCTATTGTACTTAACCCAATGAGAGTCAATGGTAATATTGATATACTTCGTGAAAATAGACTTCTAAAGAGAAGACTACAAGCCAATTTATTACAAGATATTAAAGACCAAGACCCAAAACAGTCTTTACGTAATATTGCCAATGGTAAGATTGCAAAAAAAATAGAGATAATTTATAATTCAGAGAAGCTTAAAGGTTATAAGTTAGAAACTCAATACAATAAAGAAATTAGAAACAAAGTAGTTTCTGCAATTGAAGGTATATTTGATTTCCAAATAGCTAAACAAGACTTAGATTCTGACTTATTTACTAATACTTGTGTAAACTATATCTGTAGTAAATTATTAAAAATCGCTACATACTATAGACCTTATCATAAATATTTTAGTGAGGTTGATGATAAAGAGTTTTTAAGAAATATAAATGCTTTAATTAAAGACGTTAGAACAAGTAATAGTCATATTTTTTTCAAAGTAAAAGGAGCAATACTCTATTTAAAATATTATGATTGGCTTTTTGGTAATGTAAAGATTCTTATGTCTAATAAATTTGATATAGTGATTGATGATTATGCGAAAGTAATTCAAAAAATAATTGATGAAGAATCTATTTTTGTCAATACTTATATGTTAGCACCACCTTCTTTTTTCAATACTAATATTATTTTAGAAGATGACACAAGTATAGATGCTTTAAGTTCCGGAGAAAAACAAAAAGTACATAGTGTCAGTTCAATAATTTATCATCTAATAAATCTCAATTCTGTTTCAGATTATAATCGCAGAATAGATCCTAAAAGCACCTTTCATAGTTATAATTATCTGAATATTGTTTTAGATGAAATAGAACTGTATTATCATCCTGAGTGGCAACGTACATATATAAATGATTTATTAAGTGCTATAGGTAAAATCAATGAATCGAATATATCATTCATACAAGGCTTAAATATTACTTTTTTAACTCATTCACCTTATATTTTGTCTGATATACCAATATCAAATGTATTGAAATTAGATGAAGGAAAACCATTTAGTTCAATAAAAGACTCTCAAACTTATGGAGCTAATATTTATGATTTGTTAACTGATAGTTTTTTTCTGGAGCATTATTATATAGGCGAATATGCACGTAAAGAAATACAGAAACTAATAAATACACTTCAGTTAGATAATGTAGAAGTTGATGTTCCTGTTTTTAATGAAAATGAAGAAGTTATAAGACTTAGAATAGAAATGATAGGAGAGGTTTTTTTAAAAAGAAAGTTAATGAATATGTTTTATGATAAATTTCCAGAATCAAGAAAATTAAGAAGAATAGAGTTAGAAAGAGAACTTAAACTATTAGAGAAAAATGATTACAATAAGTAGATCAAGTGATATAAAAATTAATAATCATTATAAAGATGTTTGTCAATCATTGTCAAGAAGGATAAAATATGTTTTGAAAAATGGTGCAAGAGTTAGAAAGGCTGATTGTACAGCGACTAATGCTAATGTGCGTTTTTTGAGTCGATTGAATACAAAACCTTTTCTAAAGAGATTGATAACTGCAAGCCCAGAAGATATAGGTAAAATAATATCCATATTTATCAATTTTGATGCAGGTGTTAAATTACCTAATAATAATTTGAATCAATTATTAACTGCAATTTTTATAAATACTGAGTATCCAAAAATGGATAACAGTAAATTTTTGAGAAGATTGGAAATTGATACTTGTCCTTATTGTAACAGAAATTATATCTATAGCCTTTCTAAATCATCTAAAATAAAACCTGAGTTAGATCATTTTTATCCTAAAAGTAAATATCCATTTTTAGGGCTGAGTTTTTACAATTTAATACCCTCTTGCCAAACTTGTAATGGTTATGGTGCTAAACACGAATTTGATCCATTAGTAGAAGGTTTAAAATCCCCATATCTGATAAAAGATGATGATTTTCTTTTTACGTATTTCTTAAAAAGGCTTGATTATATGTCACCCTTAGAAGGGAATAGTAGTGTTTCAATTAGGTTTAAGGAAAAAATTGCAGGAAATAATAGAATACTAAAACTCACGAAACTTTATAACAAACACGGTGACCACATATTAGAGCTCATAGTTAAATCTAAACTGAATTATAGTGATGATTATAGACAATATTTAAATTCTTATAAAGGCTTAACTTTTTCGGATTCTGAAATAGATAGATTGTTAATCGGTAACTATACTTCAGTGTCTGAACTTCATAAAAGACCTTTTTCCAAATTATACAGAGATATTGCTTTAGAATTAGGACTTATTATCTAATAAGAAGCAATTATAAAAGAAAATGTTCTGTCAACAATACTGTCAACTTAAAAAATAAAACCCTCAAAATCAAATGATTACGAGGGTTTTGTGGGGAAAGATGGATTAGAACTCACACTCTCTTATTAGGCTGTTTCTATACATACCATACATTTTTTGAATTAAAAAACCTCAACCACTTGTTTTACAGTATATTGAGGTTTTTATTTGTACTCGAGGTGGGAATATGTGGTACTTTCCTTGCCCTTTTACTAATACGCGTTGTCGGAAACTACATTTAATAGATGAACGCTTTATGCACCGTTCGGACTTACCAAGTGGAGTGTACTCTAAACAACTTCACACTAAAAAATGGCTAGAAATTGAAAAGTATTATGAACAACTTTACAGTAAACACTTTAAGAAGTTTTATAACGGTAAGCCAACTAAAAAGGTATTTACAAATAATGGAGTAAATACAGAAAGCTGAAAAATATCTTATCACGAAATTGAGTGCTTAATGTTAAGCAGAAAGTTTCTTAATTCCCATTTTGAAAGTCCTCAAATAAAAACAGTATTTTAAGACCCGAAAGTTTATTTAATGCAGTTTTGTACCTTATTTGTACCTCGATAATTTTAAAGCATTGTAAATAAAGGAAAGTTACTTTTTGTATCGGAAAGTAAAATTCAGTTATTATACAAGTGATTGATTTACCAAGCTCATTATGCTAGATTTTCAATTATAAAAAGGAGTGCTAAAATATTTTAGCACTCCTTTTTTTTAGTTAACAATGTTAAATATTAATCTGTATAAACATAGGGTTAAAGTACCTAGTATTGGGTGTTTTGACTAGTGAAATATAATGACTTATAAAATACCTAAATACAGCTATTTTATAAGGTTGTTGGATGTTGTAAGTTTATTGGCTCAGAATTTATAAGCTGCTAATATGTCAATGCGTTAATTAGTAAATGTTTAACTTTTTGCTTACAATAAATCTATTCTGAGCGAGTTATTTTAAGCAGAGATTATTATTAGTCTAGGAAAAGAATTCTTAAATAAAATTTAACATGCATCAAGAATATAAATCATTTGAGACAGAACGATTATTAATTCAGCCAACAACTGAATTAGATGCGTCTTTTATTTTAGAGTTGATAAACACTCCAAAATGGTATCAGTATATGGGAGACTATAAAGTTTATACGCATAATGATGTTTTAAAGTACATACATGATGGTATAACTATTCCTTTAAATAAATAGGGGTATTCAGACTTTACAGTTATTAGAAAATCAGATGGAGTAAAACTAGGCACCTGTGGCCTTTATCATAGAGAGGGGATAGGTGGAGTTGATTTAGGTTTTGCTTTTTTGCCTCAATATGAAAAACAAGGCTATGCTTTTGAGAGTGCTAGTAAACTAAAGGAAATAGCTTTTGAATATTTCAAATTAGACAAGATTAATTCTATCACTACAGCTAGTAATGATAGTGCTCAAAAATTGATGCATAAGTTAGGTTTTAGTTATCTAAATAGAATTAATCTTCCTCAGAATCATAGAGATTATTTGCTTTATCGGTTATAATAAAAACACACACTAATAAGAATAAATATAGAATAATTGTTATCAATATTAACCAAATTAAATATTAAAGACTATGTCAGGAAATCCAAACCCAAATCCTACACCAGAAGTGCCTACTCCAGAAACGGGAATCAATGCAGGTTTAATAAAAACAGATCTTTTTAGATTTGTTACTTTGAGGTCTCCAGAGATTGTAGAGGACGAAGTAGTAGATGATTTATTTGTATCTATTGCTGATAACCTTTCTAGAGAGAGTACATTCATAAGAAAAATGAACACAGCAACTAATGAATCTGAAAGAAATGAGTTTCTTAAAATAGTAGTAAATGGTTTTTCTTCTGAAAGTTTTAAAACAAAAAATGAAATTAAAACTTATGTAGGAAGTGATTTATATGACTTTTCAGTTTGGTTAACTGCAAATCGAACTACATTAGATTTGACGGATGTTTTTGGTCAATTAGAAACAGTAACAAGTACTTTAGATAGTAAAAAGAGATTAAAGCTTTGGGATAATTTATTTTATCAAATTTCAACATACAAATCAGGTCCAGTAAGAGATCTTCTTTTTTCAATACTAATAGCTGACTCCTTTATAATTAAACGTGTTCGTATAGAAAAATCAACAGTGATGTATAGGAGGTTAGCTCAGGCTAGAGTTATTATACCTACAGTTTTATTCAAAAAAGAAGCAGTTATAGGAACGTCGATTAGTAGTGGTTTAAGTACTAAAACTTTAGATAAAGAATTAAATAATATTATACTTGAAGAAACACTTAACCATTACAAAGCAATTAAAATAGAAATTGACTCTGTACAGACTAGTTATACCAAAGTAGCACAAGAAAACTATGAAAGAGTATCTGATGAGTATCAAAAAAAAATAGCTAAAGCTTATGAAGTCGCTAAAACGAAAGATATAAAATATGTAAATCCAATAACAGGAGTTGAACACATACGAACTGAGTATACAGGTTTGAAAATACCAGAGTTCAGCTATTCAAATGAAGAAGAGTTAGACTTAGGTGTTTTAAAGGAATCAGTTACAGAAGATACATTTAGTTATATATCTGATTTAAAATCGAGTAAAAGTCTATCTACTTTTAATGAAATAAACGATGAATTAGATAAAGAAATTGGAGCAATTACGCAAACATTCTTTGAAGAAGCTGAGTTAACACAATCTGTAGTGAACTATAATGGAGCTTTAGTTCCTATTACAGAGGAGCCTGTACAGTCAGGAACCTTCTCAATTTATGGAACAAGAATAGTACCACCAACATTATTATTTGCAACAAATTTTCAGAATGCATATGTAGTAAGTGGTAACTATAAAATTGTATTCAATGATGGAACAGAAGTAGTAAGTATCATTTATGAAAATAATATTGTTAATGATAAGTTAGTTATAAAGCTATCCGATGACCAAATAAACATTATTGGAAAGCAAAGTTTTACGCTTACGGGTGAATTTTCATTGAATAATAATAAGAAATTTATTATTGAAGGAAGCGGTATAATTACGAGAAGAAGGTATGGTTTAGGTAGAAGAAGATATAGGCTAAGAGGAAATGGAACCTTCCAATTAGAAATCATTGATGCTACAGGAGGCGGTAATTCAGGTAATAATAATGGAGTTGATTACATACCTTCTGGTTTTGGGATAAAACGTATGGGGATTGCGGACTATAGAAAGGTTGAACAAACAATATGTTGCTATGTCCCTGGAGAAGTATCTCATATAGAAAATATAATGGCACGTGAGTATAAAGAAAAGTCTACACGTAGGTTACGTCGTCAAGAGGATACTACAACTACTAGTTCGGAGACTGAAATAGAAAAATTAACCGATACAACTTCAACTGACCGTTTTGAAATGAATCAGGAAGTTGCGTCAGTAATTACTGAAGATAAGCAAACAGGAGCTTTTGTAGAAGCTAACTATGATGCTAAGCCATACAGTATTACTGCTGGAGCGGATTTTGCTTCAAATACATCTTCCGAAGAATCAAATAGTCAGTCAGTAACTTATGCAAAAGATGTAACTGAAAGGGCTCTAGAACGTGTAGTCCAAAAAACAAAAAAAGAACGTGTAGTTAAAATTATTGAAGAATTTGAAGAAAATAACACTCATGGTTTTGATAACAGGCAAGGCGACAAACATATTTCCGGTGTATACCGTTGGGTAGATAAAATCTATAAAAATCAAGTATTAAACTATGGGAAACGCTTAATGTATGAGTTTATGATTCCTGAGCCAGCAGCATTTCATAATACCGCTATAGAAGGAGTAAGTGAGTCTGTTAATGAAGTGTTAGTAAAGCCTGTTGATCCAAGAACAGTAACAGGTGGTTTTAATTTGAGTAATTTTAATAAAATAACAACAGTTACTTATGCACATTGGGCTGGTATATATAATGCAGAAGTTTCTGAGCCTCCAAAAACGGGTATGAATATTGGAAAAGCATTTTCATACCAAGCAGCTGAAGTAATAAGTGATAACCATGAAAGATACGCTGAAAGTACTGAATTAGATATACCAGAAGGGTATTATTCAACTCGTGCTTTAGCGCGTTGGTCGCATTCAACAGATGGGGGGACCACTCCTAGAACTTTAGCTGGAGGTTACCGACTAATTTTTGGCGTTAAGATAGCTATACCTAATCATGTAGGTAAAATACCAGTATCATACTCTGCTCATGGGCAACTTTCAGGGAGTGTTAATATTGTTATTGAATTAAAAGTATTACCTGAGTATGTTGTAAAATGGAAAATAGAAACGTTTAACAAAATTATTAAAGCATATGAGAATAAGTTAGCAGAGTACAACTCTAAAATAGGAGACATTAAAAAGTTTGGTGTTAACCCAGGTTTTTACCGTCAAATAGAAAATATGGTGTTGCGTAAAAACTGTATTAGTTATTTAGCAAGTCATGTAAATGTTGGTGCAAACTTTTTAAATAACAGAACTGATATACAAGATTTTACTGTTAATTATCAAGACGAAAATTTAGAAAGTTATGTGGCAAGGGTTAAGTTTTTTGAACAAGCTTTTGAGTGGAATATTATGAGTTATAACTTCTATCCGTTTTATTGGGCTGATAAAAGTAAATGGAAAGAATTGTACAATGTAACTGAGTTTAATGACCCTTTACACCGATCATTTTTACAGAGTGGAATGGCGCGTGTTGTAGTTACAGTACGTCCAGGTTTTGAAGAAGTAGTAAATTGGTATATGGCTACAGGACAAATCTGGAATGGTGGACAAGTGCCAACAATGGATGATGAATTATTTGTTTCTATAGTAGAAGAGCTACAAAACCCAGAATTTGCAATTGAAGAAACATGGGAGTCTCGTGTGCCTACCTCATTAACAGTTATTCAAGCAGGAGCTATTGGCTTGAATGTTCAAGGATTACCTTGTAATACAGATTGTAATGATTTTAGGCTATTCGATTCTGACGGTGCTGAAATTTTTGATGCAGATGGAAATTCATTTGCGAACCCTTTAGAGCAAACAGATGCTCAAGTGGGAGGGAATTCTGCTCCAGAAATAACTGATACATCAGGTGAAGCACGAAAGTAGTTAATTGAAAATATGTCCCTCTTTTTTAAGAGGGACATATTTTAATAAAAAACAAAAAGGAAAAATTATTTTTCTATAAAACAATTAATAAACTATGGCAGACATACAATCTTTAATAGATTATTTAAAAATAAACAGAAGAGAAGAAGAAGAAAAAGCAAAAAATAAAATCACTATAATTGTTATTGATCAAAACTATAATGAAAATAACAGAACGTTATTAGAAGTATTTAGTACCGATATAAAAAATAATTCATTAGTAATACCTTTAGCTACTAAGATATCATTTACAAATCAAACGAATATTTATATCGCGCAAGATGGTTCTAATGTATTGTATTATCAACAGCAAGAAGTAGACGATGGAAATGGAGGTACACAGCTTGAATATAGAAATATAAACGACAATACTGGTTGGGAAATTGTTGATGATACAAATTTTATAGCAGTACAGCTAAATGAAGGGAAAGGTAATTACTATTACAGTTTTATTACGGAACGTATAGTTGTACTTCCTGATTTACCAGATGTATATTTGTTTCCAGATGTTTTTGCTTATGATGCAGATAAAGTAGATATTGGTGTAGGGCAATTTGATTATACCGATCATGAAGGATATAGCGATAGTTTAGGCGATCGTTTTTTACGAGAATTATTTGATGATAGACCCAATGATTCTAGAACAAAACGAAAAGTAAAAGTTTCAAAAGCTGCACAAAATGCTAAGGTGTTTTT
>JABSPO010000109.1 GCA_013214625.1 Flavobacteriaceae bacterium | reverse complement strand
TAAACAAACCTCTTTTCTGTCAATTGATGGATGCTTACTTTCTTCTTCTAAAATTCTTTTCTGAGCCAATTCTAGTAAAAATGAATTAACGCCAAGATGCCTTCCCATTTTTATGGTCAAATCACTATAATAGCTTTGTATGGTGTTCATCTCATACGGAATGTCATTCTTTGCGTGTGAACCTGCAAAAAGAATGATAGGCAATGCATAAATTTCACGTATGCCTTTTTGATACATACGCTCAATAGAAGCTTCATAAACAGGATGGTTAAATTCTAAGAAGCCATAATCTACTTCGTACTCAGTATAACGAGCTTGTAGCGCTTCAACCAATTCTTTAAAAGCAGCTGTCCCTGTTTTGGTTCTACTACCATGCCCACAAAGTAAAATTCCTTTTTTCATTTTTTTTAATTGATTGGTTTTACACCTATTAAAAATACTACTGGCATTTGTAGCTCTTGTTTTTTTATATCGTCTTCTATTTTTCCTAATGTTGATGAAAGCAACACCTCATTCTCTCTTGAAACATTAGAAATTGCATTGATTGGAATGTCTGGATTTTTACAAACTTCTATTAGTTTAGGTATTATTTTATCTAAACTTTTTAAGCCCATATAAAGTGCCAATGTATTGCCTGCATTTAGCATTGCTGCAATTCCATTAAGTTGTGCAGTAGAATAATCGGCAGTATGTGCCGTACAAATTAAAATGGCATTAGATTTTCTTCTTTCTGTAATAGGAATGTTAACTGCACTGGCTGCTGCTAAGGCTGCGGAAATCCCTGGAACAACAGTGAAGGGGAGTTTATGTTTCTTTAAAAAACGAACTTCTTCGGCAGCTCTACCATAAATATATGGATCTCCTGATTTTATGCGAACTACTTTATTACCTTGTTCACAGTGCGTTTTCATTAATTGATTGATGTTGTTTTGACGCGTTTCTTGATCTTCTTTATCTCCAAACTTTCGCCCTACATAAATACGTTTAGCTTGTATGTTGATATCTAATATTTCATCAGAAATTAAATTATCGTGTAAAATAACTTCAGCATTTTCAATCGCTTCAAAAGCTTTTAATGTTAATAAATTTTTATTACCTGGTCCTGCACCAACAATAGCAATTTCTGATAAGTACTCTTTCGTAAAAATCCATTCGGGGTTTGAAAACTTATATTTATAATTAAGTAGATATTTCGATTTTGAATTGTCTACTATTTTAAAATTTTCTGGTGTTGTTACTTCAAAAATGGGCGTAGGCATATTTAGTTTGATGGCTGCGTTTTCATAAAACTCTTTTCGTTTGGGATGCACATCTGAACAACCATTAATAATTTCGCCAAAACAATTTTGTTCTAAAATAGCTTCAATTAAACCAATGGCATCTTTTTGATGAATTAGGTTTACCGGTACATTAGGGTTTTTTAATTGCTTTTTATTTGCTAAAAATCTCCCAGGATGACGCTTAGGTCCAATTAATCCGGCAAAACGTAAAATAGTTAAGTTGTCACCAAAATGCTGTTGTAATAATTGCTCTGCTTTTATTAACGCACAGCCTGATGCTTTTTCGGGAATACAGTTTACAGTTTCATTTATCAGACTATTTGTGTTTTGATACACAGACGTAGAACTTACAAAAATCACCTTTGTAGTTTTAGGTGTATGTTTTATAATTTGATCTATTTGAAGCGGATGTATTCTTTCAATATTATCAATTCGCTTTGGCGGAAAATTAATAATAAGTGTTGCTGTTTCATTTATAAAAGACTCCCAATCTCCAATAATAGTATCAGATTCAACTTTTATTCTACACGTATGAAACGAATATTTAGCGAGTGATTTCAAATTAGCGAGTGCAGAAGTGCTTCCATTAATTGAATAGCCACTTTTTTGAAGTTGCAACGCCAATGGTAAACCCAACCAGCCTAATCCTAATATAGAAATATGTTGTTTACTCATAACGATGTTAACTCTTGACTTTCGTTTTGTAATTGAATTTTAATACAATATTTCCAAGCTTTATTGTCGATTGTATCGAATTCAATTTTCCCTAGCGTTTCTCCAAATTTATTTTTGAAACGGATGCCTGTTTGTTGTGTTTCTTTTTGATAAAAATATTCTGTGATTGAAATTTTTGATTGTTGCAATTCCTTATTGTCTTTTGGAACAACAGCAATAGTTAATGCAATGCAATCTGTTTTGGTGAACAATTCAAGTGTGTGTGCTTTTGAATAATCTACAGTGAGTATTTCTTTAAACGGAATGGGATTTTGATACGGAATATAAAGCGTTATACCTATTGGATTTTCTAATAAGTATAAGAATAATGGATATAAGTATTGGTCTGAACTAAAGCCTTTGGTGATAAAACACTCCCCTAATTCTTTATCGTCTTTCAATTCAAAAGGTTTAGGTTTTATAGGCATTCTTTCCTTATTAGAAACTTGTTGTTCCCACCCTTTTTGATACAATAATTCTATTTCAATTGGAAGTTCATTATTGAGATGTCCCTTTACAATAGGAGTGATTTTTTCTGGTGTTAATTCTTTATACCAAAAGTCTCCTGGATGTACAATACAGGTAGGAGCATCTTCACATCTTCCATTGCATTTCGTTTTAATGGTATGTGTATTGTTCCAATGCTCATTGTTACGTAAATAAGCTCTTGCAGTTCTAATAACTTTTTCTCCTCCTGCTTTTTGACAAGAACCTCCATCACAAAAGAAGAACGTATGTGTTGTATTGGCTATGTTTTTACCCATAATTTAAAAGAAATATGTAAGACTTAATTTTGTTGAAAAAGGAGTCCCTGGTGTAAAATGAATATCATCTACTGGCTGAACTTCTCCTTGTAATTGTGAAGAATCATAAAAAACAGCTTCTCGCCACTCGTGATCGAATAGGTTTTCTACAGATAGTCCTATTTGATATTTTGAAGTCTTATAATTAACAACAAAATCTGTAATAAAATAATCTTGAGCAATTACCGATTCATCTTCAATTAATGGTCGTTCGCCCAAATAACGATAACGTAATGAAGCTTTAATTCCGTTTTGTAAACGTAATGTAGCCCCACCAGTTGACGTAAATCTTGGTGCACTTGGAATTTTATTTTCAGTTTTTGGAGCATCTAATAAAGTTCCGAAACTATAATTTAAATCAGTATCTAACCAAAAGTAAGGTAGTGGTTGGTATCTAAAAGAAGCCTCACTTCCCAAACGTCTTGATCGACCTTTATTTTCAAATTCAAAACCATCAGATACAAATACAAATTCAGAATCACTTTGTAAATAAAAAGCAGCAAGATTACCCACAAATTTTTCCCCTATTTTGAATTCAGTACCTATATCATATCCGATAGCTTTTGGTAACGGACTGACATCTTTATTCGTTACTGCTGCATTCGCATAATTTGAATGAAATCCTGAACTTGCTTTTGCATATAATTGCATATTTTTAGTAGCATCATAAAAAACACTCACTTTAGGACTTAACCTGAAAGCTGAAGTACTCCCATGTTGAGCCGTTGGAAATATTTCTTTTAAATTAAAATTGAAAAAATCTCCTCTAATACCTGCTAAAACAGTAAGCTTAGTTGTTATTTGAATTCTTTCTTTTAAAAACAATCCATAGTTTGTTTCTTTAATCTTAAATCTATTTACAACTTCTCGTAAAGTTCTACCAATATTGTTATTCAATCCAATATTGTTGTCATTGTATTCAACAGACCAACCAAAAGTTGTTGTACTATTTGGTATTTGTAATAATTTTTTTATTGAAACATTTCCTTTATATGCGTATATATTACGATCTTCCTGTTGATGAATCATATCTCCATTAATAGGATCATTTTGAAAGAATGAAAAATTAGAAAACAAATTATATTTGTTAGAAACATAATACAATTGATTCGTAAGGTGTATTTTATCTGAAAGCTCAGAATTTAATTGTGCATTTATGTGAATTCTTTTAGTATCCCCACCTTCTTTATCGTCAATAGCACCATACTTAGTTAAAGATCCATTATTAACTGCTCGTAAAGGAATTTGCCCTGAGGCATTCCAGTCACTATGAAAAGTTGATATTGATGTTTTTAGTTCGTGTTTATCAGAAAGTGAAATAGTATATTTTGTAAAAGTGTTTAACCTCCTAAGATTTTGGCTGCTTTCAAAAAAACTATTATTATACGTTCCTTCAATAGCTATATAAGCACTTTCGTTATTTTTAGTTAAAAAACTATTTTCATCTAAAAGAGAAAGCATTGCTAAGGCTCTTACAAAATCATATTGACCGTATTCAAATTTTACCAAATTACGATATAACTTATCTTTTGAAGTAAATTTTGCAGCTCCAGAAACAGCAAAATTACCTAATGAGACTTCATGTGGTCCTTTATAATAATCCGCAGTTTGAATCGTTTCTGGAATTAGAAAGTGTAAATCAGCATAGCCTTGTCCGTGTCCGTGAGAACTTAAATTAATACCAATATCATCTACCAATACTGCAAAATCAGTTCCATGATCATTATCAAACCCTCTAAGAAATATTTGTTCTGCTTTTCCACCACCTGCATGTTGTGCTATAAACAACCCTGGAACAGTTTTTAAAAAATCTTGAGCACTACTTATAGGTCTTAATTGTAAGGAGATTTTTGAAACCTTTTGAATACCTAATATTTTTTCATTTGTAGAACTTATAATTATTTCTGAAAGTTGTGTAGTTTCTTTTTCTAAAATAACATTCAAGTAAGTAACCTCTTTTTTAAGGATTATTGTCTTCTGAAGATACCCATGTAATAAGAAAGTCAATTTTATTGGAAAACTTTCGGAAACTATAGAAAATTCACCTACATCATTGGTGGTGCCTAACAGTTTTTTATTTGTTGTTTGAATACGAACTTGTGCAATTCCTAACTGTGTTTCTAGATCAGTTACTTTACCATTAATCGTTTTGTTTTGCGCAAATATGGATAGTGAAAAACACATAATCCATAAACTGCATAAAATCGTTTTTTTGTACATTTAAAAAAAAGAAAATAAGCAGGTAGGGGAAAGAAAATATGAAATAAACATAATTTTCTAACTCTTTACCCGAGAGTTAATAATATAAATTAGTGTATTAATGGCAGGTCTCCTGACTTAGCTTAGCTTTCATTTACCTTCCCGTTTTCACAGTGGTTTTTGTTAATGAAGCCTTTAAATAAGCTTTACAGTTGCGGGAACAGTTTTGGATTTACACCAAATTCCCTTTTAATTCTATATTCTTAATTAAAAGAATAAGAAACCAAATACAGCGCGAATGTATAGCTAATTTTTGAATTATAAGATAGATTCTAAAATGAATCTTTTTCTTTTTAAAGGAGAGGATTTTGGTAGTATTATAATTTCAAACCCTTTTTTTTCATACTGCTCTAAAAGAGATTTTTCTAATTTCAAACAATAATCAAACTCTTGTAACCTTTGTTCATCTTGGCAATAAATATCAAACCAAGTTGGGGCAAAAAACACCGTTTTATGATACATTTCTTGATAAGGAAAATCACGTAGATAGTCAGGAATTATTTTGTTTTCAACCGTTAAATAAGCTTCCAAATCTAATAATGATCTGTCACAAACTTGAGCATGACTATTTAATAATTCTTGATTTGTTAGCTTGAATACTAGGTCAGTAAAACGATTGATATCACCCCAAGGCATTCCATTTCTGTTATTTTTTTGTTCCTTAATAATAACTTTTCTAGAAACTTCATCCATACAAGGAATAGTACTTTTCAGAAGATTTATTAATGTGGTTTTTCCTGTACCAGGAGCTCCAGTAATAATGTGTTTTTTTTGAACGTTATGCATATTTAAATAGTAATAACATCCCAATAATTAAGTTGCAAAACACAATACTTACCGTGTAATTAATTTGATGAACTATTTTAATTTCTTCGTGTTTAATTTTTCGTTTGTTATTTCCAATGAAAGGCTTGTTAACTAACTTACCATGGTAATAATTAGGACCTCCAAACTGACAATTTAAAATATACGCCAATGCAGCTTCAGGATAGCCTGCATTTGGGCTACTATGCTTTTTACCTTCTTTAAAAACAAAAGATATTCCACCTAATTTAAATTGAACAATCAACATTAATACCCCTGTAATTCGAGCAGGAATATAATTAGCAACATCATCTAACCTTGCTGCAAATTTTCCAAACCAGATATAACGATCATTTTTATATCCAATCATAGAATCTAAAGTATTGATCATTTTATACGCCATTGCTCCTGGAATACCAAAAATTAAAAAATAAAACAGTGGCGCAATAACACCGTCACTTAAATTTTCTGACATGGTTTCAAAAGTAGCAACTCTAATTTGCTGTCCGCTCAAGTTATTAGTTTCTCGTCCTACAATCCAAGACAACCGTTTACGTCCAGCCTCTAAACCTTTACTTTTCAAAGTATTAAAAACAGCATAACCTTCTTTTACTAATGTTTTATTGGCTAAGCAGTAAAATAACATAAGTATTGAAAATACAAGAGTTAAAATCTGAAGGTCATAAGCATTCAACCACCTAATAATTATATAGGGTGCAATAAAAGAAACACTAACTAATACTATAGTCAATAAGGCACCTTTAAACAATTTATGATCCCCTTTATTAAGCCATTTTTCTCCAAATGAAATACTGTTTCCATACCCTATAATAAGATGTGGCATTTTTTTTGGATCTCCTAAAAGTAAATCCAAACAAAAAGCAAAAACTAATATGTAAATAGGGTTTAAATCCATTCTTTTAACCCTTGAATTAATGCGTTGTTAGCTTCCTTACTTTGTGTAGAAAGTCGAATATACTCACCTTTTAATCCTTTAAAGTTCGTAGCATCTCGAATAAGAATTTGATGCTTTACGATTAAGTGTTCCTTTAGTTCTTTTGCTGATTTATCTAGCAATTGAACTAAAAAATAAGAAGTATTGCTTTTATAAACTTTTACCCCGTTTAATTGCGATAATTGTTTTTTAAAAATAGTAGTTTCTTCTATTAATTGGGAAGCGTTAAACTGAAGCGTTTCATAATTATTAAAAATAAACTCACCTGCTTTTATGGCCAGTACATTAACACTCCAAGGCATTTTTAAACTTAAGAGCCTTGATATGTTTAAATAGTCTGAAACGATATACCCTAAACGCAATCCAGGAATCGTAAATGTTTTGGTTAAAGAGCGGACAACTATTAAATTTATATGCTTTTTTATCAATGGCACTATTGATTCAATACTATTGGTAAACTCTATATATGCCTCATCAATAACAAATATAGTCTCTGGTTTTTGTTGGAAAAGAAGTTCTAATTCATTTTTTGAAAAAGCTGCACCATCAGGGTTGTTAGGATTACATATAAA
>JABSPO010000108.1 GCA_013214625.1 Flavobacteriaceae bacterium | reverse complement strand
CATGGTGATTATATTTCTTTAGAAATGGATAAGTTAAAACTTGTTGTAGCTAAGTTGTCAATGTTAGCAGAAAGACAGTTGAATTATTTGTTAAATTCAAAATTGAATGACAAATTAACTCCTTTTGTGAATTTAGGTAAGTTAGGATTGAATTTCGGAATGCAAGGAGCTCAATTTACAGCAACTTCAACTACAGCTGAAAATCAGATGTTATCAAACCCGATGTATATACATAGTATACCAAACAATAATGATAACCAAGATATTGTAAGTATGGGTACGAATTCTGCCTTGATAACTAAAAAGGTAATTGAAAATACTTTTGAGGTATTATCAATTGAAATTATAACTATTGTTCAAGCAATTGAGTTGCTTGGTTTTTCAAATAGAGTATCCAGTGCTACTAAAAAGTTTTATGATGAAATAAGAGCTATAGTACCCCCATTTAAAGAGGACTTAATCATGTACCCTTTTATCAATGAGGTAAAAGATTTTTTAATTAATTCTGAAGATTAATAATTATGAAAAAGTTAGTTCTATTACTTGTTGTATTTGCTGTGTTTTCAGTAAATGCTCAAGAGTTGGCTTTAGCTAATAAGGATGGCAAGTTTGGTTATATAACTAAAACAGGCGAATGGCATATACAGCCGAAATTTAAAAGAGCTTATAGTTTTTCAGTAGATTATGCAATTGCTTTTGAAGGAAAAAAAGTTGGTTTTATTAACAGAAAAGGGGAGTGGGTCATTAAACCGACTTTTGATAAAGTAAAAAGCTTTGACTCAGGTATAGCAGTTGTATTGAAATCTAAAAGGTGGTTTTATATAAATACAAAAGGAGAAGAGGTTTTGACTGACGTAATTACAGATAAAATTTATGATTTCAAAAACGGTGTAGCTTTTATTAAACAAAACGATTTAATTGGATTAATTGATGCTACAGGAAAAGTAGTAGTAACTCCTAAGTTTTTGAAAATTAAAAAGTTTGTAAACGGGTATGCGAAAATAAAAGAAAATGAAAAGTGGGGGTTGATTAATACTAAAGGAAAGTATTTTGTAAAACCAATATATGATGCTATTAGTAATGTTTATGGAGGTAGTATAACTGCTAAAATTGGAGAAACTCATGGGGTAATTATTGCTGGAGAATTTAAAGCAATGGAAGGTACTCAGAAAATATGGGACTTCTCTAGAAACGAGAAAATTACTTATGCAAAAAAGAATGATAAAGTAGGATTTATTGATTCAAAAGGAAATTGGATTGTAGAACCAGCTTATGATAAAGTAAGGAGTTTTAAAAATGGTTTAGCGCCAGTTTGTAAGGCTAAAAAATGGGGTTATATTAACAAAGCGGGTAAAGTGATTATTCCATTACAATTTAGAGATGCTGAGTTGTTTAGTACTGATGGATTAGCGCCAGTAAAATCTGCGAAACTTTGGGGGTTCATTGATAAATCTGGAAAAGAAGTGATTGCTCAAAAATATGTAATTACTACAGGGGGATTAAGCCTTTTTAAGAAGAATACTGAAAAGGGTTTTATTAACGGTTTAGCTAGAGTTAAGTATAAAAAAACTTGGGGATTTATCAATACTAAAGGAGAGTTATTGAATGATACTTGGTTTATTAATTTAGAAGATTTTAAATAATGAAATGTGCATTAATAACAGGTGGGTCAAGAGGAATTGGTCGTGCAATTTGCGATAAAATATCTCAAGACTCTGATTATCATATATTAATTAATTACCAGTCAAATGAAGATGCAGCTAAGGAGACGTTAGCAATTGTTGAAGCTAATGGTAATACAGGAGAATTGTTGCGATTTGATGTAGCGGATGCTGATGCAGTTACATCTACATTAGATAAGTGGATGGAAGCTAATCCCGATGCGCTGATCGAGGTTATTGTGAATAATGCTGGAATTACTAGAGATGGATTATTTATGTGGATGCCGCCTAAGGATTGGCATGATGTAATAAACACATCATTGAATGGTTTCTTTAATGTAACTAATCATTTAATTCAGAAAATACTTCGTAATAAATACGGTAGAATAGTAAACCTAGTATCGGTTTCTGGTGTAAAAGGAACTGCTGGACAAACAAATTATTCTGCAGCTAAAGGAGCTGTTGTTGCGGCAACTAAAGCCTTGGCGCAAGAAGTTGCTAAGCGTAATATTACAGTGAATGCAGTTGCTCCTGGTTTTATAAAATCAGATATGACTGCTGAGTTGGATGAGAAAGAGTTAAAAAAAATGATTCCTGCTAATCGATTTGGTGAAGCGGAAGAGGTTGCGGATTTAGTAGCTTTTTTAGTGTCTAAAAAAGCATCGTATATTACTGGAGAAATTATCAATATTAACGGAGGAATTTATTCATAAGTGAGCATAAGAGTAGTTATAACAGGAATGGGTATTTACTCTTGCATAGGTGAAAATCTGCAAGAAGTAAAGGAGTCATTATATCAAGGGAAGTCAGGAATTGTCTTTGAGCAAGAAAGAAAAGATTTCGGGTACCGTTCTGGTTTAACAGGAATGGTTAAAGTTCCAAATCTTAAAAAGGAATTATCAAGAAGGCAACGAATTTCTATGGATGACGAGTCCATGTTTGCTTATGTAGCTACAAAAGAAGCTTTGGGTAATGCAGGTATTGATGAATATTTTTTAGAAAAAAATGATGTTGGTATTTTGTATGGTAATGATAGTACTGCAAAAGCGGTTGTTGAGTCAATAGATATCGTTAGGGATAAAAATGATACCACATTAGTAGGTTCAGGAGCTATTTTTAAAGCGATGAATTCTACAGTTACAATGAATTTGTCAACAATATTTAAACTTAAAGGGGTTAATTTCACTATTAGTGCAGCTTGTGCTAGTGGTTCTCATTCTTTAGGAGTTGGGTATTTGATGATAAAAAATGGGCTTCAAGACACTGTTATTTGTGGAGGGGCGCAAGAAATAAATAAATATGCTACAGCTAGTTTTGATGGTTTAGGGGTGTTCTCTCCTAACGAGGAGAACCCTACCAAAGCGTCTAAACCTTTTGATAAAAATAGAGATGGTTTAATACCTAGTGGTGGAGCAGCTACTTTAGTATTAGAGAGCTATGAGTCAGCTATTAAACGAGGTGCTCCTATTTTAGCAGAATTAGTTGGTTATGGTTTTTCTTCAAATGGAGGTCATATATCTACTCCAAATGTAGAGGGTCCGGCAAAAGCAATGCGAAAAGCTTTGGAGCAGGCAGGTGTAAAAGCTTCAGAGATTGACTATGTAAATGCACATGCTACATCTACACCTGTAGGAGATGCTAATGAGGCAAGAGCTATTTTTGAAGTTTTTGGAGAAAATGGGCCTTTAGTGAGTTCAACAAAATCAATGACCGGTCATGAATGTTGGATGGCAGGGGCAAGTGAAGTAGTGTATTCGGTTTTAATGATGCAAAACTCATTTGTTGCTCCGAATATTAATATTACAGAGCTGGATGAAGATTCTAAAAAGCTAAATTTAGTTAAAGAGACAGTAAATAAAAAAATTGATGTATTTTTGTCGAATTCCTTCGGTTTTGGAGGGACAAATTCTGCATTAGTAGTAAAGAAAATATAAAGGATACACATGGGGATAGAAGAAATAATTGAAAAAACGAATCTGATTTTTGTAGACGAATTTGAAGTTGATGAAGATGAACTGTCTCCAGATGCTGTATTGCGGGATGCCTTAGAGTTGGATAGTTTAGATTATGTAGATTTGGTAGTAGCTATAGAATCATGTTTTTCAGTGAAGTTAGTTGCTGAAGATTTTAAAAAGGTAGATACACTTCAAAGTTTTTATGACTTATTAGCTGAAAAAGTTAATGGCTAAATGGACTGGAAAATCTAAAGGGACTCCATTAGGATACCGAATTTTTATATTTTTTATAAAAAAGATGGGTGTCAAGTTTGCTTATTTCATCCTTTATTTTGTAGCTTTTTATTACCTTCTTTTCTCAAAGGAAGGAACACGTTCGGGTATCCTATATTTTCATAATAGATTAGGTTTTTCGAAATTTCAAAGTTATTTTAAGGTTTATAAAAATAATTTTGTTTTTGGGCAAACAATAATTGATAAGTATGCCATTTTGTTAGGGCAACGAAATCAGTTTACGTATGAGTTTGATGGAGAGGAAATTTTATTTGATTTATTAAAAGAAAAAAAAGGAGGGATTTTAATAAGTGCTCATGTGGGTAATTTTGAAATTGCTGAATTTTTTTTAAGTGAAATAGATGAGTTTTCTCAAATTAACTTAGTGACAACGGATAATGAGCATAAAGCTATAAAACAGCAATTAGAAGCATTATCAGCAAAATCAAATATAAAGTTCATTGTCGTTAAAGAGGATATGTCACATATTTTTGAAATCAATAATGCGCTAGGTAATAATGAACTTATTTGTTTTACGGGGGATCGATATTTTGAGGGGACAAAAACACTTTCTTCGAATTTATTAGGTGCCAGTGCAGCGTTTCCTGCGGGCCCTTTTCTTTTAGGATCTCGACTAAAGGTGCCAGTTGTATTTGTGTACGTAATGAAAGAAACGGCAACACATTACCATTTATATACTCGTAAAGCAGAATTTAAAAACAGAAATGCACAAGATTTATTAAACCAGTATACAAAAAGTGTTGCCTGGGTACTTAAAAAATATCCGTATCAATGGTTTAATTATTTTGATTTTTGGAACATAGATAAAAATAAATGAAAAAAATTTTAGTAATACATTACTCGCAATCTGGACAGTTAACTGAAATAGTTAATAATATTGCTATGCCAATAAGTGAAGGAGATGCAGAAGTGGATTACTATAAAATAGCCTTAGAAAAAGAATTTCCGTTCCCCTGGAATAAGTCAGCTTTTTTTGATGCTTTTCCTGAGTCATTCTTGCAAAAACCAAGAAAACTGAAAGCTATTCCAGCGGAAATACTACATAAAAAATACGATTTAATTATTCTAGGCTATCAAGTGTGGTATTTAAGTCCGTCTATACCAATAAATTCATTGTTAAAGTCACCTGAGGCAAAAATAGTATTTAAAAACACCCCTGTAGTTACGGTAATAGGTTGTAGGAATATGTGGATTATGGCTCAAGAGAAAGTTAAGTATTTACTTAATGATTGTGGTTCGAAATTAGTAGGTAATATTGCATTATTTGACAGGCATATTATCCATATTAGTGTAATTACTATAGTGCAATGGATGTTTACCGGAGTGAAGAAGAAGTATTTAGGAATTTTCCCTAAACCCGGAGTTTCACAAAAAGACATCAATGAGTCTAGTAAATTTGGGAGCGTAATTGCTGAAAGTTTGGCTAATGGTAATCATGATACATTACAAGCCAGTCTTCTGAAAATAAATGCGGTAAAAATTAAACCTTTTTTGGTTTTAGTAGATAAAAGAGCTAATGTTTTGTTTGGCAAATGGGCTAAATTAATTAGCGAAAAAGGTGAAGCAGAAAGCCCTAAACGTCACTTATGGTTAAGCCTTTTTAATTATTATTTATTATTTGCTATTTGGATTATTGCGCCAATAGTTTTTATCTTATTTTTGTTGACTTACATTCCTTTTCTAAGGAGAATCAATAAAGACAAAAAATACTATTCATCAATTGAATTAAAGTAACATGGGGAGTCTATCTAAAGTATATATAAACAGAATAGCGAAATATTTACCTAACAACCCTATTTCTAATGACGAAATGGAAGGGATATTAGGACAGATTGGTGGAGTTCCTTCAAAGGCAAGAAGAATTGTCTTGAGAAATAACGGAATAAAATATAGATACTACGCATTAAATACAAATGGTGAACCAACACATTCTAATGCCCAATTAGCGAAAAATGCAATTGAAGGCTTATTTGATGAGTCATTTACAAAAAATGATGTTACCGTATTATCATGCGGAACATCAACTCCTGATCAAATGTTACCATCTCATGCTGTTATGGTACATGGTGAATTAGCAAATAAAAATATGGAGTTGAATTCAGCTTCAGGTGTTTGTTGCGCAGGTATGAGTTCTTTGAAGTATGGATTTATGTCTGTATTATCGGGTAATTCTGACAATGCTATATGTTCTGGCTCAGAAAAAGTTTCTAGCTGGATGGTAGCGGATAAGTTTAATAATGAAATAGAAAATGCTGTTTCTTTAGAAGAACAACCTATAATCGCATTTAAAAAAGATTTCTTGCGTTGGATGTTGTCTGATGGTGCTGGAGCAGTATTGTTAGAAAACAAACCTAATGAAAATAAAATATCATTGCGTATTGACTGGATAGAATCATATTCGTATGCACATGAGATAGAAACTTGTATGTATGCAGGAGGGGAAAAGCAAGCAGATGGAAGTATAAAACCTTGGAGTGATTATAAAACTGATACTTGGTTAAAGGAATCTATTTTTTCATTGAAACAGGATGTTAAAATATTAGATGAAAATATATTAGTAAAAGGAATAGAGAGTATTAAAATTGCTTTTAAAAAACATAAAAAGAATTCATCGGATATTGATTATTTCTTACCGCATATTTCATCATATTATTTTGAAGGAAAACTGAAACAGTTGGTGAAAGATGAAGAAGGGTTACATATACCTGAGGAATGTTGGTTTACAAATTTAGATAGAGTAGGGAACGTTGGGTCTGCTTCGATATATATAATGTTGGAGGAATTGTTTCATTCTGGTAAATTAAAAAAGGGACAAAAAATTGTATTGTCTGTTCCAGAAAGCGGACGCTTTTCTTATTCATATGCACATTTAACTGTTTGCTAGATGAATATTATAGAAAACCCAATTACTGACGTAAGGAATTTAATCCCACAAAAGTTTCCATTTGTAATGGTAGATACTTTAGTCTCATTTAATGAATCTGAGGTAGTATCATCATATAAAATAGAAGAGTCTAATATTTTTTATGACGGTTCAGCTTTTACGGAATCTGGTCTTATTGAAAATATGGCCCAAACTGTAGCATTGCATACAGGATATGATTTTTTTATAAAAAATGAACAAGCACCAACAGGATATATAGGTTCAATAAAAAAAGTTTCTATAGTAGTATTACCTTTATTAAATGAGGTAATAACTACTAAAGCGACTATTTTACACGAATTTATGGGGGTTACAATGGTTAGTATACAAGTATTTAATGCGAAAAATGAAGAAATTGCTTCTTCTGAAATGAAAACAGTTATTGCCAGCTAATGATTAATTTAGAAGCCATAGATATTAAAAATTTTCTACCTCATCGTGAACCTTTCTTGATGGTAGATAAAGTATTAGAGCTTTCTGAAGATTTTGTAGTTACTTCATTTTATATTAAATCAACATGTATTCTTATAGAGGATAATAACTTTAATGAAGTTGGTTTAATTGAAAATGCAGCGCAGACATGTTCTTCAATTGTTGGTAAAAGTTACTTTGATGATGATGATATTGAAGGGAAGGGAACTAAGTTGATTGGGTTTATTAGTACTATTAAAAAAGTTTCGATTTTAAATACACCAAAAGTTGGAGAAACCATAATTACAAAAGCTAGTTTAAAATCTAGGTTTGATTCTGAAGCATATAGTATAAGTACTCTAGAGTGTGTTACTTATATAAAAAATAAAGAAATAGCTTCTTGTGAAATGAATTTATTTATTCAGGAGGTAAAATAGAAAGTTTAATTAAAAGAAACTTCCATTTTCAAGGAAGATAAATATGAAAAAAAGTGATGTTCCTCAGGATAAGAGTAATTTAAAGTCTAGTGGCTTTAAAGAGCTTTGTTATGCAGTAGATGAAAAAGGGGAATACACCACTGAAAAAAGTACGGGTTGGGAACCTAAAACTATAGCGTTGGATAATGCAATGGAGGATATTAATGAACGTATCGCAACAGCAAAAGGGAAAGTAGAACGTAATGAGACTAGTCCTATTGAATATTACATGGAGCTTGCAAAATTGGATTTACCAATTTTAGCTAGTTATGTAGGGATATGGCAATGGCGTGTTAAACGTCATTTTAATCCAAAGAGGTTTACGAAGTTATCAAATAAAATATTGCAAAAATATGCTGATGTTTTTGTAATTAATATTGAACATTTAAAAGACATCGATCATGGAAATTAATTTTACTCATAATCAATCTGCTCATTGTGAAAACGGAGTGGTTTCT
>JABSPO010000107.1 GCA_013214625.1 Flavobacteriaceae bacterium | reverse complement strand
GATGTCTCCATCTTTAACCAAAGCTATTGTTCCTCCTTCTTGTGCTTCTGGTGAAATATGTCCAACTACAAAACCATGTGTACCTCCTGAAAAGCGACCATCTGTAATCAATGCCACATCTTTTCCTAATCCAGCTCCAATAATAGCTGCCGTAGGCTTCAACATTTCGGGCATTCCTGGTCCGCCTTTAGGTCCTTCATAGCGAATTACGACTACATCACCTTTTTCAACTAACCCATCTCTAATTCCATCATTTGCGGCATATTCTCCTTCAAAAACTTTTGCTTTTCCTGTAAAGGTTAATCCTTCTTTTCCTGTTATTTTAGCAACAGCTCCTTCTGAAGCTAAGTTCCCGTACAGCATTCTTAAATGTCCAGTCGCTTTTATTGGACTATCTATTGGCATAATTACATCCTGACCTGGTTTTAAGCCTGGTACTTCAGCTAAATTTTCGGCTAATGTTTTTCCAGTTACTGTTAAACAATCACCATGTAATAATCCTTGTTCTAATAAATACTTTAATACCGCTGGAATTCCTCCTACGGCATGCACATCTTCCATTAAGTATTTACCACTTGGCTTTAAATCGGCTAAAAATGGAGTAGTATCACTTATTCGTTGAAAATCTTCGAGAGTAAACTCTACATTTGCGGCTCTAGCAATTGCTAGGAAGTGTAATACTGCATTTGTAGAGCCTCCTAAAACAGTAACTAATCTGATTGCATTTTCTAAAGATTTTTTAGTAACAATATCTAAGGGTTTGATATCATGCTTTAATAAATAATGCATTGCTCTACCTGCTGCGATAGACTCCTCTGTTTTCTGTGTGCTTTTTGCGGGATTAGATGCGTTATATGGTAATGACAATCCTAAAGCTTCTATTGCTGACGCCATAGTATTAGCGGTATACATTCCTCCACAAGCACCAGCTCCGGGGCATGCTTTTTTCACAATACTTTTGAACTCAGATTCTTCCATCGTTCCCGCGACTTTACTTCCCCAGGCTTCAAAAGCAGAAACGATATCTAACTTCTTTCCTTCATGACATCCAGAATCTATTGTCCCTCCATAAATTAAAATCGAAGGTCTGTTAACACGTAACATAGCCATTACAGCTCCTGGCATATTTTTATCGCAACCTACAACGGTTATCAATCCATCGTAACTCATTCCTTGTACAACAGTTTCCATGGAATCGGCTATAATATCCCTAGATGGTAATGAGTAACGCATCCCTGGTGTTCCCATAGAAATACCATCGCTTACTCCAATGGTATTGAATATTAATCCAATAACATCTGTTTCTAAAGTGCCTTGTTTAGCTAGTTTTGCTAAATCATTTAGGTGCATATTACACGGGTTTCCTTCGTATCCTGTACTTGCAATACCTACCAAAGGTTTCTTAAAATCTTCTTCTGTTAAACCAATTGCATGCAACATCGCTTGAGCAGCTGGTTGTGAATCGTCTTGTGTAACTTGTTTACTATATTTATTCAATTCCATATTAAACTAATTCAAAGTTTTTGTATTCTCGTTGTGTTACTTTATATTGATATGCTCTTGCTAGGTCATAGCCCAAAGAGTCTTCCCATTTCAATCTAAATTCATGACCATCTAAGGATGCTATTCCTGCCACTTCTGCTGCTGTACCAGTAAAAAATGCTGCATCAGCTTTATAAACGTCTTCTGGAGTAAAGAATTTTTCTACTACTTCTATTCCCAATTCTTTTGCTAATTCAAAAACAGTTTGCCTAGTTATTCCAGATAATATATTTCCTAAAGGACAGGTGTACAGCACTTCATCTTTTTCGTAAAAGAAATTAGCCCCTGGTCCTTCTGCAATATTCCCATTCATATCCAATAATAAAGCTTCGTCAAAACCTTTTTGTTTGGCTTCCGTTGTGGCTAAAATTGAATTGGTATAATGCCCAACTATTTTTGCTTGAATATGTGTAGATTTAGGGTTTGGTCTCTGATAGCTAGAAGTCATCAGATTTAAAGGTTTATTTCCTAAAAGCTTTCCCCATTCCCAAGCACAAAGCATTACATGTACTTCATCTGTAGGTTGTAAACTCATATTTGCACCTAAATAAATCAAGGGGCGGATATAGGCGTTTTCTAAATTATTTCGTTCTAGTAACTCATATGTTAATGCAGTTAACTCTTCAACGGAGTATTGTAAATTAATGTGCATCATTTTTGCAGAATACTTTAAACGCTCATAATGTTCCTTTGCTTTAAAAATACGTATACCGTCTTCTGTTTTATACGCGCGGATACCTTCAAACACTCCATTACCATAATGTAAGGTTTGGGCATATAAATCAGTAGTGGCCTCATTAGCTTTCAGCCATTTGCCATCTAAAAAAAGTTGTGTGTTTTTGTCGTAATACATTTCAATTCATTTTTCGTTGTAAAATTATTTATCTCTTTTTTAAAATACTGTTTATGTCACTAAAGCTACACTGTTCAGTTTGTTTAATTAGGTCTTGTTTGTTAGTGTTTATAGTGCTTTAAGAGGTTTTCGATTTACGCTCGCTAAGGCATAAAAAAAGCCTGTATCCAAGAGGATACAGGCTCATGTTTTCACATCATAGAAAGCTGTATCAACTCGGAGGTGAGTTAATAATGACAATGACGATACTAATGACTATGTTTATGATGTTATTCATTTTTAATTGTTTTCTGAATTTGGAACTTTAAAGAAGTCCTTAAATTCGTTGTTGTTAATTTCAGTTTAGTTCAAAAAAAAACCTTCCGTTTCGGGAAGGCTTTTAAAATTATATGATTAAAATTTTATAATAGCGTTCCCTGTTGTAGTGAAATAATCACGACAATAATGACAAAGACGATATTTAAAATTTGTGTATTCATTTTGATGGTACAAATGTATGTAATAATATTTTATAAAAACAAGTGAAAGAAAGATTATTTATCTAAACAGCTGATTTATAGTCATATTAAGATGCATCGAGATATGTGTAAAAACAATGATTTGTATGTTGCTAGGTGAATTTCCTATAAAGTTAGTAGGGTTTAGTATTTTAATTGAAAATGATTTTTTTTTAAAACGATAGCAGCTAGAATTTTAATATCTTTGCATGCTTAACAGCAACAACACAACACGTTATGAAACGTAACAACAGAACTTATGTTTTTGACTTCGATAGCACACTAACTCGTGTAGAAGCTCTAGACATTCTTGCCGAAATTACACTGGCAAAAAACCCTCAAAAAGACGAAGTAATTAAAGAGATTATCGACATTACCAACAAAGGTATTGATGGTGATATTTCCTTTACAGAATCGTTAGAGCGTAGAATTAAATTATTAAACGCTAAAAAAGGTGATTTATCAGAATTGATTAGAAGACTAAAAAGAGAAGTATCTAAGTCAATCGAAGAGAATAAAGAATTCTTTGAGACCCATGCTGATGATATTTATGTCATTTCATGTGGGTTTAAAGAATTTATTGACCCTATTGTAGCTAAATACAATATTCCATCAGAACGTGTATTCGCAAATACATTTGAATTTGGAAAAGATGATGCAATTATTGGATTTGATACCGCTAATGTACTATCAAAACACGATGGTAAAATAGAATGCTTACGGAATTTAAATTTACCAGGAGAAGTACAAGTAATAGGGGATGGGTATAGCGATTATGTAATGCGTAAAGCAGGTATTGCTGATAAGTTTTTCGCATACACTGAAAACGTCTCTAGGGATAAAGCCACTAGTAATGCAGACCATATTACACCAAATTTAGACGAATTTTTATACATAAATAAATTGCCAAGAAAAATTTCATTTCCGAAACACCGTATCAAAATTTTATTATTAGAAAACGTACATCCTGATGCTTTCGAGCGTTTATCGGGTGATGGGTTTACTGTAGAAACGGTGTCAACAAGTCTTTCAGAGGAAGAACTTATTGAAAAAATAAAAGACATTCATGTGTTAGGAATACGTTCTAAAACACAAGTAACTCAAAAAGTTATTGATGCAGCTGAAAAATTAATGGCTGTTGGAGCTTTCTGTATCGGTACCAAACAAATCGATTTAGCCGCTTGTAAAAGCAAAGGAGTAGTGGTATTTAATGCACCATACTCTAATACACGTTCAGTAGTGGAATTAGCAATCGGACAAATAATTATGCTAATGCGTAGTGTGTTTGCACGTAGTACAGAATTGCATAACGGACAATGGAATAAAACTGCTAAAGGATCTAGAGAGGTTCGTGGTAAAAAGTTAGGTATTGTTGGATATGGTAATATTGGTAAGCAATTATCGGTATTAGCAGAGGCTTTAGGAATGCACGTATATTATTATGATATAGAGGATAAGCTAGCTTTAGGAAATGCTAAAAAATGCCATACATTAGAAGAGTTATTGTCTATTTCTGATGTAATATCGTTACATATTGATGACAATTCAAATAACAAAAACTTTATTGGCGAAACAGAGATAAGCCAAATGAAAGATGGTGCTGTTTTTATAAATTTATCTAGAGGATTTGTAGTAGATATTCCTGCATTAAAAGAAGCATTGGTTTCAGGGAAAATTTCTGGAGCAGCTGTTGATGTGTTTCCAGTAGAGCCAAGAGCAAATGGAGCTTTTGAAACGGAGTTAAAAGGAATACCTAATGTGATTTTAACCCCACATGTTGGGGGAAGTACAGAGGAGGCGCAACGTGATATTGCTGACTTTGTTCCTGGTAAAATAATGAATTATATGAATACAGGAAATACTGTTGATTCGGTAAACTTCCCAAATATTCGTTTGCCACGCCAAGAGAATGCTCACCGTTTCTTACATATCCATAAGAACGTTCCAGGAATTATGGCTGCGATTAATAAAGTATTGGCGAAATATGAGATGAATCTTACAGGGCAATATTTAGCTACCGATTCAAGTGTAGGATATGTAATTGTTGAGGTTGATAAAGAATACAATAATGAAGTATTGAAGGCCTTGAAAGATATTGAACATACAATTAAATTTAGAGTGTTGTATTAAACAATATTTTCTGTTTAATTTTTTATAAAAGCCAATAGTTCATGCTATTGGCTTTTAATCGTTTAGAGAAGTAGATTAAAGATTTTTTTAGTCCATTAACAGTTGTTAATTGTATATTCGCGGTTACTCAAACCCAATTACTATGAAAAAACGACTACTCTTACCATTTGTTTTTCTACAAAGAAGCCAAAGATCCAAGCCAGTGTAATAAACATTGTTTCTGTATTTTCAGAATCAATGCCAATAAGAGAAACTCCCCTCTCATCACTTCTTTAAAACACATAAGTCTTAGGTTATTAATGAAGAGTATATTGAAATAGTTAATCCTAAAGGCATACTAGTTAATGAAGAGATTTTAAAGACTTATTTATGAAGAACATCATTAAGTAACGTATTAAAAAATAGAGGATTTGATGATTATTTATATTTTTCATAAATAAGCTTTTTAAAAGTTAATTGTGCTGATAGCTTACAATTTCAAACCATTCACAACATATTTTTGAAATCCACAACATATTTTTGAAAGTTGAAAAACATATTCATAATATTGATTAACTATTTTTAACATCCCAAAATGTATTATGGATAAATTAATACTCTTAATTAAGACAGATATTGAACATATTCACAAGTTGAAAAATAAGAATATGTCTTTCTCTTTTCCTTCTCATAATTTTCATGCTTATACATAAATAGTAAGCACTCATACCATTTTTTCAAAACTCAAAACATTAATTCATCACTTTTGAATTCCAAACAACATATTTACTCCCAACTAAATATTATTACTATGAAAAAACTACTACTCTTACTAATTGTTTTCCTATTAGGAAGTCAAATTTCAAAAGCTCAAGGGCCAATATTCTTCCAGGGATGTAATCCTTCTCCTGTAACATTAAATTATGCAGGAACTGACGGTACTCGTAATATATATTCGGGACAAAATCAGGGACCCTTTTTTGATGATTATGAAGTTAAATGGTCAGGTTCTCGATGGGAAATAATAAAAGAAACAACTGAAGTTGTCTATTATAGCACAACTGCGTCTTACCCTAATCCTCCAGACTTAGGTTTAGGAATGTGGGTAGGTTCGGGATCATGTACAGGAGCATCTATTAATACTTGGAATGGAGATGTTTATGGACCAGGTTTTCCTGCAGAGATTACCGTTTATGGTAATAGCCAAGAAATACTTGATGGAGACAACATTCCTGTAACTGCAGACGATACCGATTTTGGCGATGTTAATACTGGTTCAAACGATGTACATATCTTTACAATAGACAATACTGCTGGAGCAGCAGATTTAAGTATAGCCTCAATAGTTTCTAGTAGTACAAATGCAGCAGATTTTGTTGTGGGAAGTGTGCCTACTTTTATTCCAGCTGGAAATACAGCTGTATTTACAGTAACCTTTACGCCAGGAGCTGTGGGGTCTAGAATAGCAACCATAACCATAAATAATAATGATGTAGACGAAAGTGTTTACGATTTTGTGGTACAAGGAAATGGATTGTGTATTACACCAGCACCAACAGGTTTAGATACACAAATTTATACGGGAGATAATAAAACCCTAGCCAGTTTAACTGTAACAGGAACAACCATTACATGGTATGATGCTACTACTGGAGGCAGTGTATTATCAAACACTATTGCCTTAGTTGATGATACAACCTATTATGCAAGTAATACCAATAGTTGCGAAAGTATAACACGTTTAGCCGTAACCGTAAATCGTATTTCTGATAACTCACAGAGTTTCATTTGCGCTACGACTGCAACTACTGTAGCAAATTTAACAAGCGCTTCTAGTATAGGAGAAACAGCAAAATGGTTCACAAGTGCTTCTGGAGGAACAGCATTAGCAAGTGCAGCTACCTTAACAACAGGTACGTATTACGTTGAACAAATTGAACAAAGTAATGCTGAAAACATTGAGACACTTGGTTCTTTCGAGTCTCCACAAGGGTTAACAGTACAAGCAGATGATAAGATTTTATTT
>JABSPO010000106.1:4972-7756 GCA_013214625.1 Flavobacteriaceae bacterium | reverse complement strand
AGTATAACACTAAAAAGAGTTGAAGAAAATTAATTACTATCCCTAGTAAGTAAACGTTTTACAACAAGGTATAAAAAATATAGGGCGGTTAAGATAGTTCAAAAGTCCTGTGATTTCTTATACTAAACGTTAGCTGTCATACTATAAATTGTTTGAATTTATTTAAAAGGAAGAATACTATCTCATGAAAAAAAAAACTTGGCACTTTCTTTTATTACTTATTTTGGCTGGAGAGTCTGTATTTATTCTTCCATTTGTTCTTTCACGAGTCTTTAGGCCCACGGTGCTTGAGGTATTTGGTCTGGACAATCTTCAGTTAGGCTTGTGTTTCTCGGTATATGGCATTGTAGCCTTGTTATCTTATCTCTTCGGAGGTCCATTAGCCGACAAGTTTCCTCCAGGAAAGTTGATTGCAATTGCACTATGGATGACTGCTATAGGTGGATTCGCCTACTCAACATTTCCTAGTTATACAGTATTAAAAATACTTTATGGTTATTGGGGTTTTACAACCATCTTTTTATTCTGGGCTCCAATGATTAAGGCCACTCGGGTTTGGGGTGGATCTAATTCGCAAGGTAAGGCATTTGGCTTTTTGGACGGTGGACGTGGTCTAGTGGGGGCACTGTTTGGAGCTATGGGTATACTAATTTTTTCATTATTTATTACTTCAGAAATTTCCGAGGTGACAATCTCTGAAAGCAGAGCAGCCTTTAAGCAGGTTATCCTGGTGTCCT
This sequence comes from Flavobacteriaceae bacterium, assembly GCA_013214625.1. Classification (GTDB taxonomy): domain Bacteria; phylum Bacteroidota; class Bacteroidia; order Flavobacteriales; family Flavobacteriaceae. Next base: position 7,019 of record JABSPO010000106.1, on the reverse strand, counting down.
CTTCTATAGTTGCTCTTGTTGGTCTATTGGTGTGGTTCTTTATGAAATTGGATCGTGAAACAGAAAAGGAGATCATCCTAGAAAAAATAACGAAATCACAAATTCAAGAGGTATTACGTTTACCTTCTGTATGGTTGCTGATGATAATTATTCTATGTGCATATGTCGGCTACAAAATCACAGATGTTTTTTCGCTATATGCTAGAGATGTGATGCTATTTGACCAAGTACAATCGGCTCAAGTAGGTACTTTTTTACTATTTATCCGTCCTGTAATTGGAATTTTAATCGGAGTATTGGCGGATCGTTCCCAAACTACTTTCTGGTTAGTTGTTGGTTTTATTATTTCATTCTTAGGAGCATTATTGTTCGCTCTTGGTCTGATTTCAGATTCGGCGACGGCTTTATTTTTTATATCGATATTAGTCGTGGCCACAGGGGTGTATGCTGCACGTTCTCTATACTTTTCAGTTATGGAAACAGGGCAAATTCCCTTGATTCTTACAGGAACTGCCATTGGCCTTATATCCCTGATAGGTTATACGCCAGATATATTCGCAGGGCCCGCGATGGGATATCTCTTAGATAATTCACCAGGTGTAAAAGGGCATCAACATGTTTTTTGGATGTTGGCTTTATTTTCTTTTATAGGTGGTATAGCAGCATGGTATTACTACCGATTGTATGGAAAGAAGAAACTGCATTGACGGTTTTTTTAAAAGTATCAAAGCATTTTGACTAAACGAATTAAAATTAATAGATGCTCAATAAAACTATTGATAAGAATATATCTAATAGATTATTTAAATTCGGAAAGTACGACAGCTAACAGACATGTATAATTCATTGCGTCTGAATTAAAGGTTTTCTCTTTTTTGCTATCTTAGTTCTCACTCAACGAAATCATACACGAACACGTTATAGAGCATGAAGTCCATACTAAAGAATATACGGATAAAACTAATTTCAAAACGTGCAATTGATGATACTCCTCAAAGTATGGATAAGTTCATTACTGGCTTGAAGGCTGCTGATGCTTCTCCGATAGATACGATGAAAATATTAAGAAAAAAACTTGGTATAGCCCTGAGAGAAGCAAAGCAAATCACTTTTAGCTCCAGTTCTTGGCAACATTTAGAATAATCCATCAATCCTTTCATGCAAGATTTTTTGGATCAAGCAGCAGAAAATCCTAACGCTACAGATGTAGAATCCGAAAATGGAAAAGTAGTATCTGTAAAATTTAACCTAAATGATGATGATTTGAAAGAAACGGAGCTCACCATGACCAACTATTGGGAGAAGTTCGATGCATTATGTCAATCTGTATTGAACAAAGATGAACAAGACTTGCATTACTCTTTAAAAGGAGCTCAGCAATATGCAAATGGTCTAACTGATGGATGGCATGACTTTCTCAATGAGTTTGAAAAAGTAATAAAGGAATATAAATTATCAAATGAAGATAATAATGTCGCCCAAAGTTTAATTTCAACACTAAAAGAATCATTAGCCAGGTAAATTGACGCGCTATAACAGCACCTACACTCCATGCGACTGCTTCGAGAGATCACTTATGTGTTAACAATACTATTATTAACTTCGAGAAAACGAACTTTGTAGCCCCGCAAGGTACCTAGCTTCAAAACGCTAGTCAAAATTAAAAAAAGCAGGCGAATAATAAATATAATTCAGAAAAAAGCCTTTCAATTACGAAAGGCTTTTTTATTATCCAGTAACAAACATATTTTAATGCTGTTGGTTTACTTTTGGCTCGTGTCCGTTTGGATATAACTCATTGTATTTTTTAGGCTTTGCTTTATTTAACCCCTCCTTCCAGCGTACAAAATAACCTATTCCATAACGTCCTGTTGCTTCCATTACTAATCTTCAACTGTTACCAACACATCAGGTAAATGTGTCCAAGCTTGATCCCCTTTAAAGTTTCCTGATTTTATTACTTCAAATCCCAAAATGAAAGAAATATTAGGAAATGTTTTCATAAATATATCTTGAAACTCGTGTGGCTTTATTCCTGTACGTACTA
>JABSPO010000106.1:0-4546 GCA_013214625.1 Flavobacteriaceae bacterium | reverse complement strand
ANAAAAANNNGCNNTNNNAAAGCGCCTTTTTTACCCAAACTATGTATCACACTATGAAGAATTACGTCTGTGTAACTATTATAATGTTCCTAAAAAACAGTTTTTGTTACCCAATTTTTTTAATTGTTTTTTAAAAAACATGTTAATCCTATTAAATTCAATTATTTAGGAAGTGTTATTTTTTCAATTTTATCCTGTATTTTCTCTAGTTTACTAGGGAATAAGCGTTGAATCATTAGTATAAAACCTATAGATAAAATCACTAAACTAATTACTTTTTTCATTCTAAAAACCACTCGAGGAGTTAGTTTATGTTTTAATTTTTTTGCTAAAAATATTTTTAACATATCAACTATAATATAAGTAAGCAATACCGTACCTATAAAAGCAAATACTCCATTATTGGATGTAGTTATCGATTTTGCTAAAATAATAGCTGCAATCCAACCTCCAAGCACTCCTATATTAATGAAGTTTAGTAAAAAACCTTTGAAGAATAATTCAAAGTAATTTTTCTTGATAATTACACTGTGATGTTCCCTGAAAATCTGACGGTATGATTTTGATGTTTTTATAAATGAAATTAATCCATAAACAAATAATAAAACCCCTCCAAAAACTAATAAATTAGGGTCGTCCTTTACCTTATCTAATATGGATGAAGTACTGTAAAATGCTATTAAAATAAATATGATATCGGCTACAATTACGCCAAAGTCAAACACCACTGCACAACGGAAACCTTTGGTTACACTTGTCTCTAATAAAACAAAAAAAACAGGCCCAATAGTTAGTGCTAAAAGTATCCCAATTGGTATTGCCGATGCGATGTCATTAAACATATATCAAAAGTACAACTAATACCAAAACAAACTCCAAAACCTCGAGTGTAAATAGTTTATTTTTCACTTTATCATCGTTAAAAAAATAAATATTCCTATTTACATATTCAATACTTTAAAGTTCATTTGATATAAGCTTTATTAAGCATCCATTATAATGCATATAAAGTAAAAAAGCCATCAAAAATTTGATGGCTTAATTAAAGTATTTAATTACCCGTCCCGATAACTATCGGGATTCCTCTAACGAAAAAGGGTATTGGTTAATTCATACCTAGTGTGATTACACCTAGAATATAATTGATTAAATTGTATTTATTTAGTCACTGCTACATCTATAGTAAACCCAATGGTATTAGCAATAAGATAATCTTTAGGTACTCCAGCATCACCTTCTGTATGGTAACTTAATTTCCAATCTTGTCTGTTTACAGAAAAATCTTCTGAGCTTATTGCAACAGAATTAGCTAATACAGTAATATTTGCATTAAAAGTAATGCTTTTTGTAGTTTCTAATATTGTTAAGTTTCCTGTAATTTTTGAATTGTAAACCCCTTTAGTTTCTTCAACTTTAGTTAATTCAAATATTACCGTAGGATATTTTTCAATATTGAAAAAATCAGCACTTTTTAAATGTCCTTCTAATTGTCCTTTTTGCTCAGCGTCATCAAAATTATCAACAGTTAAAGAACTTAAGTCCATTATAAATTTTGCATTAGTTACTTTATTATTGTTTAATAATACATTTCCTGATTTTAATTTAGCTTTCCCAAAACGAGCGCCAGTTCCTCCTAAATGAGAAGCTCTCCATTTTAATTCACTTCCTTCTTTTACTTTATCAAATGTAACTGTTTCTGCTTTTTTAACGATCTCCACTTCTTGAGCTTCCTTAGTTTCTATTTTCTTACCACTATCCTTACATGCAGTAAAGGTTATGGCTAATACAAATAATGAGATGACTACTTTTTTCATTTTATATTGGTTTTATTTATTAGTGTTTTTCTTATTTAATTTAGCTTCCTTCATAGCTTCACCAATTTCATTACTTGCTGCAAAACTAGCCACCATATCATTAAGCATATTTGACCCTGCTTGAGGTGAATTTGGTAATAAAATTAAATTACTATTTGTTGCTGCTCCAATAGATTGTAAAGTATCATAATGTTGTGTAACAATTATTAAGGCTGATGCTTCTTGTGAGTTAATTCCTACCCTATTTAATACATCTACTGATTCTTCCAAACCACGGGCAATTTCTCTACGTTGATCGGCAATACCTTGCCCTTGTAAACGCTTGCTTTCTGCTTCTGCTTTTGCTTTTTCAACAATTAAAATACGTAGCGCATCTCCTTCGTATTGTGCAGCTGTTTTTTCTCTATCTGCTGCGTTAATACGATTCATCGCTTCTTTTACTTGTGAATCAGGATCAATATCAGTAACTAACGTTTTTATAATATCATAACCATATTCAACCATCGCTTCATTTAATTCACGTTTTACAGCTACGGCTACACTATCTTTTTTTAAGAAAACATCATCTAAAATCATTTTTGGTACTTCTGCACGTACTACATCAAATACATAAGATGTAATTTGATCATGCGGGTAGTCTAGTTTATAAAAAGCATCAAATACTTTATCTTTAATAACTTTATATTGTACAGATACTTTTAAACGTACAAAAACATCATCTTTCGTTTTTGTTTCAATCATTACATCTAGTTGTTGAATTTTCAAACTCAACCTACCTGAAATTCTATCTACTAAAGGAATTTTTAACTGTAGTCCTGATTGGCGAATACTTGTAAATTTACCAAAACGTTCCACAATCGCTGCTGTTTGTTGTTTCACTGTGAAAAAAGAAGAAATTAGGATAATAAACCCAAAAAAGGCAATAAGCCCGAAAAAAATTGTCATAATTATGTTGTTATATTAGTTAGTTAAAATACAAATTGTAAAAAATAAGTATACATTTGCCGCTTAAAGTTACAATATATGAAAAATCTTTTTACAACAATTATAGTTTTATTCACTCTTACAAGTAGTTTTAACCTTCTTGCACAACGAAGAGGAGGACAAGGAAAACATAATATGTTTGGTTTAAAAGTAGGAGCAACACAATTTGATATTCAAACTAGTAATTTTATTACTACTCCCGGAATTGGATTTATTGGTGGACTTGCTACTAGAGGTGATTTTTATAATAATATGGATATCCAATTTGGTATTAATATTTCAAATAACAAATTAGAAGTTCAAGGTAAAGAAGCTGGTACTACTACTCCTATTGCAATTGATTACGGGTTATTTAATGCACAAGTACATTTATTATTTGGGTATAAAATAATTGGTGATAATAGAAATATGCAGTCAAAATTTAAATTAACTGCTGAGTTTGGACCTGTTTTACAAGTTAATAGTAAAATGAAACTTTCTGATAAAGCTCAAGAAGAATTTATTATTGATAAAGCTAATATTACTGCAAAGGAATTAACTGATATTAGTCCTATAAATATAAACGGACTTGTTGGTTTATCAATTGGTGTAGAGCGTTTAAGAATATTTGGTCATTACCAATATGGTTTTAATAATATCCTTAATAAATTAAATGATATAGAAGGAAATACAGAAAACTTTAAAGGACATATTAGTATGTTTCAGTTTGGAGTATTAGTTTATTTCTAGCCACTTATTAATTTGTATCTAATAAAAGAACAAAGACTTACAAGTAAATAACAAAAAAACCACTAATTTTAAATTAGCGGTTTTTTTTATTGAACTTATATAACTATTTTAATAAAATTGAAAATCAATAAAACTTCGACAAGCTCAGTTTGACAAAAAATAATTTATTAAATTATTTCAAAATTGCTTCTATTCTCTTGATACTTTCTTTCTTACCAAGTAAAGTCATAATATCAAATACATCTGGTCCTTTCATAGCTCCTACCAAACTCAATCGTAAGGGCTGCATTACTTTTCCAAAACCAATTTCTTTAGCAGTAATCCATCCTTTAACAATTACTTGTGTATTTTCAGAAGTAAAGTCTTCAATACCTTCTATAACAGTTACTAATTCTTGCATTAATACTGGAGTATCTTCTTTAATCGCTTTTTTAAATGCTTTAGCATCATACTCAGTAGGTGCTTCAAAAAAGAAATTACTCAAGTCCCATAAATCTTTTACAAAAACAGCTCGTTCTTTCACTAATGATACTACTTTGGTTATGTATTCATTACTAAAAGATTGCTTCACTTTACTCGCTACTATAATTTCAAACTCATCTGCAATAATTTTATCCTCTTGATTTACAAAGTACTGTTGGTTAAACCACTTTGCTTTTTCAGGATCGAATTTTGCTCCAGAATTATTTACACGTTTTAAATCAAAACTTTCTACCAATTCTTCTAAAGTAAATAGCTCTTGTTCAGTACCAGGATTCCATCCTAAAAATGCTAAAAAGTTTACTACAGCTTCTGGTAAATATCCATCTTCTTTAAATCCTCTTGAAATAGAATCTTCAGTTTTCCATTCTAACGGAAATACCGGAAAACCTCCTTTATCACCATCACGCTTACTTAACTTCCCTTTTCCTGTTGGTTTTAAAATTAATGGTAAATGCGCAAATTTTGGAGCATCCCATCCAAATGATCTGTATAATAATATATGTAATGCCATTGATGGTAACCATTCTTCTCCACGA
>JABSPO010000105.1 GCA_013214625.1 Flavobacteriaceae bacterium | reverse complement strand
AGATGCGTCAATTATTTCAAATGTTATAGGAAAAGATGTAGCATTTAGTAATATAAAGAGTATTCATTTTCCTTTTAATGATAAAGATTTAACTGAGTATTCTACAAATTTATTAAATCATTTAATTCTTAATATTCCCAAAAATGCTAAATTAAAGTTAGTTGGTCATACTGATTTTTATGGTAGCTCGGATTATAATTACAGTTTTGGAATGGAGCGTGCAAATACAATCAAAACATTTTTTGAACTTAACGGAATTACGAATGTTGAAATAGAAATTCAATCAGAAGGAGAGGATAGTCCAAAGGTTGATTGTGAAAATTGTTCTTCAAAAGAAATGGTACTGAATAGAAGAGTGGATATTTATATGGTAAAATAAAACTTTTATAGATAAGTAAAAAGGCGTTTTTTATATAAAAAACGCCTTTTTTAATATCCGATATTTTGGTTTTTAGATATAATTATATGAATTCTCCATTAATTAAAACGGTTGAAATATTGTTAGTTCCGAAGGAATAAGGTAATACGTTATATGAGTTTATCGGTTTTGTAATAATTATATTGGCTTTTTTACCTATAGCAATACTTCCGTGAGTGTTAGAAATTCCCATGGCATAAGCGCCATTTAAAGTAGCTGCATTAATAGCTTCTTCAGGAGTCATTTTCATTTTTATACAGGCAGTACTTACTACAAAGTTCATATTCCCTGATGGAGTAGAGCCTGGGTTGTAATCCGTAGCAAGTGCCAGTGCTAATCCGTTATCTATTAATTGTCTTGCTGGCGTGTATGGTATTGATAAAAAGTAGGAGCATGATGGTAATGCAACTGGCATTGTATCAGAATTTTTTAAAGCTGCTAAATCGGCATCACTTACTAATTCTAAATGATCTACTGTTAGTGCATTGTATTCGATGCTTTTTTGTATTCCGCCTATAGATGTAAACTGGTTTACATGTGTTTTTGGTATTAATCCGTATTGTTTTCCAGCGGCTAATATTTGTTCTGTATCATCTACAGAGAAATATCCGGTTTCACAGAAAATGTCAATATATTCCGCTAAGTTCTCTTTAGAGATTAGTGGTAACATTTCATTTATGATCAAATCTAAATACCCTTGTTTATTTCCTTTGTATTCAGCAGGAACAGCATGTGCACCAAGGAATGTAGCTTTTATTGGGATATTGTAATTTTCTTTTAGTTTCTTTATAGTACGTAACATTTTTAGTTCCGCAGCTACAGTTAATCCGTATCCAGATTTAATTTCGATACCACCAGTCCCTAATTTAATTACTTCGTCTAATCGTTCCGCTGATTGTTTGTATAATTCTTCTTCAGAAATTTCTTGTAACTTTTTAGCAGAATTTAATATCCCACCGCCGTTATTAGCAATTTCCTCGTAAGTAAGTCCGTTAATTCTATCCACAAATTCTTGCTCACGATTTCCAGCGTAAACAATATGTGTATGACTGTCATACCAAGTAGGTAATATGATTTGTCCGGTACAATCAATGGTGGTTAAGGTATTGTTGTTTTGAAAGTTATTCATTTCTCCAAAGTCAACTATTTCATCATTTTCAACAATTAGATACGCATTGTTAATCAATGGTAAGGTTTTCATTTCTTCCCCAGAAACTTTTAATTTTAAGGTATTTGTTTCTACTTGAAGTAATTGCTTGATATTGATAAACGCTTTGCGGTTCATAATTTAAGTGTTGAAATTTAGGAATGCAAATATCTTTAATTTTTCTTAACTATCGTGTTAAATACGATGTTAGAAAAACTTTATTTGTGAGTTTAGTATCTATTACGAGGAGGCTTCAATTAGCATGTCGTAATTATTTTGAGTTAAGTAGCCTGAATCTACCAATTGCTTTTGGTTTATTACTTCTTTTAAAACGCCATCTTTCAGAAACATGATTTTGTCAGCCAAATTAATTACGTTTTCATAATCATGGTCAGTAATAATGAACCCTTTAGATGATTTTATTTTTCTAATATAGTTGATGATGTAGGTTCTTACAATTGGACTAACACCGTTAAAAGGTTCGTCAAGAAGGATAAACTCTGCGTTTGAGTGAATAATTAATAAAATTTCTACAATTCTTTTTTCTCCTCCAGATAATTCTTGATTCTTTTTATGAAGTAGCGGTTTGATGTAATCGTTATTTACTAATTCATGTCTATTTTCCTTAGGTTGGAATAAGTTTATTAGCGATTTTATTTTAATGTTATTAGGTAAAAAATTTTCTTGAGGTAAGTAGTTAATTAAAGTTCTCCTGCTTGCAATGTTGTTTATTACTTTATCACCAATTTGAATAAATTTATGTTCGCATTTTTCAATTCCGAAAATGATTTTTAATAGTGTAGATTTTCCAGAGCCATTACGTCCAATTAAACCAACTATTTCTCCTTTTTTACAGGTAAGAAAAATGTCGCTTAATATTTTATTATTGTCATAGCTTTTGTTAATACTATCTACGTGTAGTGTATTCATATAACAGACAATAGTATAAATTTAATAAATCCAATTATAAAAGTAGAAATCCAAAGTTTAGTATTAGTTAAGCCTAAGTTGTAGTAATAATAATATTCATGTTTGTTTTTTATTTCGTAAATAAAATAGTGCATAAGTGGCGCAATGAATAGAAAGGCTAAACCTATAGCTTTTATATCTCTACCGAATATTAATCCAATCAAACTAGAAAGGAAATATGAGGTAAAAAACAACTTTCTTTGAAAGAGTAAGATGTTTTTTAGAAGTCTCAAAGGGTAGAGATTTTATTGATTAACTAAACAATAAGTGTTAGTGTAAAGACTTTAATTTTTTATTGAAATGAGGGTCAAATATATTTAAGTCAGCGCTTAAAATTTTTGCGTTTTTATCCAATACATAAACCTTGTTAATGTTCTGTATTAATAATTCTTCTCTAGTTTCTTTTGGAGTTTCTAATGAAAATCCGTTTGTCAAGTTGAATTTTTGTGCGTATAGTTTCCAATCTTTTTTATTATTGTCTAAAGATATTCCAACAAAATTATAATTGCTATTAGTTGCATATTGAGTAACTTTTCGGTGTACACTCTTAATATGTCTAGGATTATTACTTGACCAGAAATATAGTACGGTTGGTTTGTTTTGCAGAGTGTTTTTAAAAGCAATAGTTTGATTATTAGTACTGATAACATTAAAATCAGGTAACGGATTACCATAGCCCAAACGTTTAATAGCGTTAACAAGTCCAGTTATTTTTTCTTTATTAGTAGCATCACTATTGTATTTGTCAAATACTGTTAAAATTAATGTTGCTTGATTGCCACATTTCACAGTCTTTAAATAATATAATGTTGTATTTTTAAGTAATTGATTTTTTAAGGGTTTATTCTGAAATAATGAATCAATAACTTCAGTTTTTGAAGTATAGTTCGCAATATGATCTCCTTTAGTGCCAGAGGTTTTTAATCGTTTTACGCTTAAATTGTCAATTAACGCATATAAATACTCATAATATGGATAAAACGACCCTAGATTACTAGTGTTGAAATCAATATTTTTTCTGAAATCATAAAACGATTTTACATCAATAGAGTCTGCTTGTTGTTTGTTATAAATAGGGTAACGTTCTTTAGCAGTATAAAAATGATATGCGATATGTGCATTTGCAACATGCATAAAACCATCAGAAAACTCATAACGCTCTTTGTATTGCTCAAGCATATTAATACGCTGGCTCAATTCCCTTGAAATTAATGTTGAGAATTTTTTTGGAGAAAGCTTGTATAATCTATCTGATTTGGCACTATGATTTTCATTGGCTAAAAAAGTATTGATAATAAAGTTGTTTTTATGAGCGCCTTTACCTGAAAATGTCAGTGATTCATCAAAATCTATCGTGTTTAATCTAAAAAGAATACTGTCTTTAGGTTCAATATATACATATTGATATTCTTCATGATTAAAGTGATACAAGCCAGGAGTGAAATCCTTAAACTTGTGTAAGAATCTATTTTTATCATCTAATTGAATAGAATCAATAAATACTTCATCTTTATATAAGAGCACAAAATCATTTTTGGGGTTTATGATTTCCCCTCCAAAATACGTAGCATCTTCTGTTTCTGTGTTTTCTGTACAGCTAATAAAAGCCATGAAAAGTAAGAGATAAGATAAAGGTAAAAGTTTAATCATACTAGTGGGGTAATCTATTATATAATAACAAATTTAATTTTTATGTCGGGATATTGCTGTTAATGCACTGTTAAATAATCAACTATGGTAAAAACATTGTGAAAAATTAACACAATCCCTATAAATACAGGTAGTTGCGGTTATTTAGAATCATAACAAATGACCCTTTTGAAAAGGGTTAAAATACGATTTAACCCTTTTTTGTACTGTTTTTTAGTACATTTATTGCAAATCTATTGCAAATGGTTAAATGAGTATTAAAGGAAAAATCATACTAGACACAAGGCGAGCAACTGAAGAAGGCTATCCTTTTAAAATTCGTGTGTATGATACAAATATAAAGAAACATAAGTATATCTCCCTTTTTTGGTACTCAGATTTAAACCATTGGGAGAATGGCTTGTTGAAATCACATCCTGATTTCAGAAGATTAAATGGTAAAATAAATAAACGTTCTTTTGCGCTTCAAGAAGAAATTGAATATTGCAACAAGCAAAAGTTAAATATTACCAACGCTTTAAAAATAATTGAAGCCGGACTTGAAGACAAGGAACTTGAAATATTTCTTTTAAAACAACGCCTGAAGGAATTAGAAGGAAATTATAGCGCAAAACTAATTGAATTTTATGACGTTAGAATAAAAGAAAAAATTGATCTTAAAGAAGATGTTCGCCCTTTTGAGTTAACCAGAAAACAAATACAAGATTTCTCACTTCAAGATATTGCAATTAATGAAGTGACTTATGAATGGTTAAACGAATTCATACTTTATAAAAAAAGAGAAGGGACTGGCGAAGCCGGTATCATGTACTACTTAAAAAATATAAGAATAATTTACAAAGAAGCGCAAAGAAGGGAGTCTTTAAGAATTAAAACAGATAATCCATTTTTAGGACTTATTAAAACAGTTTCAAGAAAATCTGAAATTGTTAGTCTTGAAGATGAAGATTTTAAAAAACTGCTTAACATTGAGAATAGCGTCATAACATCAAAGGCCTATATTAAAAGCACAAACGAACTTGTAAATGTATGGTTATTCCAATTCTTAGTTGGCGGCCATGATTTAGCCGATATTGCAAATCTTACTTGGAATAAGTTAAAAAACAATAGAATCACTTTCAAGCGCCATAAAAACAGAAGAAAACGAAACGGCGGCGCAACGGTTGATGTAAAATTGTTTCCTAAAGCTTTAGATATTATAGAAAAGTACGGAACGAAAAAAGAGGCTCGAATTTTCGGTTTTATTCCTGAAGTAGAAACAACCGAATATGAATACTTCAGGCAAAATGCCTCAAGAAGATTAAAGCTTATTTCTAAAAAGCTAGAATTAACGGACACGATCAAGACAAAATCCCCCAGGTACTTATTTAGAACAAGATCAGGTCAATTATTAATTGATACACATATTATGGAGCTAATACAAGGGCATAAATCACAAGGAGTAAGTTTCAACTATCAAGGCGCAATCCCTTACGAGATTCAAGACAAGGAACACGAGAAAGTAATAAATTTCTTAAACTAAAAAAAAGACATCCAGAAGGATGTCTTTGATATTCAGGATAAATATAATATAATAGTAAACAGACAATGCAACAGTCTTTTATTTGCCTTCTTTTTCATCATTTTTGTTTTTTATAAACTCACCTAAGTCAAATAGTGGTATAATAAAATCAGTGCTTAAACTAGCCATTTTGTAAGCAAACATGCCTCGTGTTCCGCCAATAGCTGTTTGAAGCAATTCTTCGGCTAATTTATCTGATAAATAAACACTTTCTTTATTAAATTTTATTTTATTTTCAGAACCTTCTATATTAAAAAACTTAAACCTAGTTAATGTTTTAATAGAACAAACCTCATTACTATTGTGATCAAATTTAACATTTAATTCAATTCCGAGTTCGTCCATTTCTTTTTTAGGAACAAGATTCATCCCCATAGATAATTTAATAGAGTCTTCACCAATCTCTTTTAATACTTCATCATTAAATCCATTAAAATAATGAACTTCTTTTATTTCGATTATTGCTATTTCTAATTCTTTCATTTAGCTTTTATAGTATCTTCGATTATTAGATGTCTTTGATTAATAGAATATACTTCAGATGGCTCATTCAAAACACTTGGTTCTAACGAAATAGAGTTTATTATTTTAGCCCCCATAGGAAACGTATAATAACTAGTATATAAATTTGATTCTATTGGGTCAGTATGAGAAATACACCTATTTTCGGTTCTAATTGTTTTTTGAAGATTTTGTAAAGAGTATT
>JABSPO010000104.1 GCA_013214625.1 Flavobacteriaceae bacterium | reverse complement strand
GATACCTGCCAGTTGAAGTATATCTCCTAGCAACAAGAAAAACATGAAATTATATGAATCACCTACTGTTAATCCATTTATTGTTATGAATGAATCTGGTATTCCTCCTAATAATAATGGAATAATAAATCTAGCTATATTTAATAAATAACCAAAACTAGCTATTTTCAATCCTCTTCTTATGGTTGTAGAAAATGTATTTCTAGAAGAAAAAGCAAATGAGATCCCCATTACTACTAAAAACATTGGGGTTCCTTTTTCAACTACCTGAATAATCTTACCTAAAATAGATGTTTCCCAAGTATCCATTGATGCGTAAATTAGCATACAATGAACTGGAATCATTAAAAGTACACTCATTCCTCGTACTAGATCTAATCCTAAAATTCTATTTTTATTTTCTGAAATCATTTCGCTAATTTTTAATTAATATCACCGAGGTAATTACCCCACTAACTATTAAATACTGTGTATACTTATTTTTGTATGAATTGGTTTTCTTTTAGATTTTGGCTTTTCCGAAAGAGGATCAGGATACCCCATATAAAAGAGCCCTAAACAACGTTCGTTTTCTAACAAGTCTAAATGTTTAGTATAGCTAATAGCTGCTTCACTAGTGTCCCAATACCCTCCAATTTCATTTGCTGTACAGGAAAGCCACATATTCTGTACAGCACAGGAAATTGCTGCTATTTCCTCCCATTCTGGTATTTTAATTCTTTTACTACGTTGTAATATAACAGCTACTAACGTTGCATTTTTAGGGTAATTTAATGTGTGTTCATATTGTGATACAGGAAAATTTTCTTCTGACAAATACTCTTTATAATACCCTAACATAAATTCTCCCAATTTTTCTTGATGTTTTCCTTCTAACACAATAAATCGCCATGGTTCAGTACGTTTATGTGTAGGCGCCCATGTAGCGTTAGTTATGATTTCAATCAGTAACTCTTTAGGAATTTGTTTATTTATATATGCATTAGCATAAATTGTTCTTCTTGACCTAATAATAGAACTTAAGGTTTCATGCTCCGTTTTAATTGAAATGTCGTTCGTTAATGTTTTCATCTAATTATATTTGTATTATTAATTAGTACTGTATATGGCTATAGGATTTTTTAATACTCCTTCTAATTTTAAACTCTCAATAGGATTGTTTAAGTCCAGCATTTGCTTAGAGTTACTTAGCTGTAATCTATTTAAACAGCAACGTTTAAACTCAGGTTGAAATAAATCGAATTGTTTAAACAGGAGTTTAAACTCAGGAAATTCCTGTTGATAATTATGAATACTATCAGCTACTAACTTCCAGAATAAATGCTCTTCAAAGTTGCACTCTACAGTTAATATTTCAGAAAGGAAGCGAAAAAAGCAATCAAATACATCTGTAAAAATGGACAGCAATTGCATTTCATCTGTAGTATTAGTATACAAACGCTTTACTGTTTCTGAGTCAAGTATGTCCTCATTAAAAACGATTACTTCCTCTGTAATATCTTTTATTATAGCTTTTACAGGAATATTATTTTCCAGAACCAATATTAAGTTCTCCCCATGAGGCATGAAAACAAATCGGTATTTATAAAAACAATGCAATAATGGTTTCAAATAACAACTAAGGTATTTTACTAACCATTTTTCAGTACTCAGGTTAGCGCTTTTAATCAATTCATGTAGCAATGAATTTCCTTTATTATCCCTATGCAATAAGGCAGCCATGGTTACTACCTTTTGATTAGATTTGATATATTGAAAAGGTGTTTCTCTCCATAAAGCAGCTAACATTTTATTATGCGCTATTGATTTCTCTAAAGCCTCATAATATGTGTTTCTGAACCCTACTGTTGCCACTTCACCCAACATTGTAAACTCTAAGCTGTTTAAGTATATATCATCTTTTAAAAGCGCCGTAATCCATTCTGTTATTACCGGAGTACTCTCCATATAATAAGGAGACATACCACGCATAAAACCCATATTGATTATCGATAAGGATGTTTTGGTGTAAAACTTATTAGGATCACTTGTATTAAATAAAGTTCTAATAGACTGTTGTGCTAAAAATGCATCTTCACTATTACCAAGTAAAACAAGATTATTAGCCTCTATTTCTTGAGTGAAAATTTGGGCAATTTTATTTTCCCATTGCCAAGGATGTACTGGTATAAAAACATAATCATTTGGATTTAATTCTTTTGAAATTAACACATTGTCAAACTTTAAAAGCAAATCATTTCCTAACTCTTGTTCTAATAAAACCTTATAGGGCAATTGTTTTATAGCTTGATATGATGTTTTGTTTTTATGACCTGCCAACCAAATCAACTTAAATGATGATGCTGTTTCAGGAGCGTATTTAAAATATTCTTGAGTATTAAAGCCTATCCTACCACTATTGGCTATAAAACACGGATGTCCTTCTAACATACTTTGTTCTACTTCTTGAAAAGAAGCATTTGCAAGCTGTTTGGCGTTCAAAAATTCATTTTTAATTTTATAAGAATAACTATATAAAGTACTTGTAATTTCCTCCATATAAGTAGGTAACATATTTAAAGGAATATTTAGTTGTTCTTTAAATTCTAGTATAAATGCTAATAAATCTAAAGTCTCTTGAGTATTATTATTATATTTTTTTATTGATAATTCTTTAATATACCAATGATCTAAACACATTATCTTAGCTTCAAAATAATAGGTTATATTTGATCTATCTGACTTTATAGTATACTTATCCCAACCCTTATTATTCGCTATTTTTTTAGGAATAATAATTTTTTCATGAGCAAACTCACTAATTGCTTTTTTTAATAATGCTGAATTAGCAATATTCCACGAGCTATTTACAGTAGCCTTAGCTACTGCTTTTTTATTTGTAATAGTAATTTCCATTTGATATAACTTTTATAAAGTTGCTATGGCTTTTAAATAACTTTCTTTTGTATTAAGTGCTATGTGTGCTCTTTTATTAGCCAATTGTACTACTCTTAAATAATTGAACCCTGCTTTTTTATTCAACACATGAATTTTATCATTATTAACATCTGGTTCAACTACTACCCTTTCTGCATGTAGATAATCAAAGAAGAAATTCATTACAAAACAGAATATATTCCATGTGAAATTTGGTATTCTTTTTTGTGCAAGACCTACCAAAATATGCATTCCTAAATCAGTATCTTTTGCATCATAAAAATCAGCTATATCATCATGTAAAGCTGAATAACTTTCACATAGAAAAATTGGCTGATTATTTAAAACCCCTAAGTAGGCATTATGATGTTTATCCTCTATAATTTTTTGATAAGCATCAAAAACCTGATTTAATTTTGTGTTTTCCATATCCCAAAACTTTGCATATGGCTGGTTAACCCATTCATGGATTGTAACAGCATCTTCAGGAAGCTTTATGGGGTATATAAATAAAGTTCCTATTTCTGTTTCCTTTTTAAACAGATGCAAAACGGTAGATTCTTGGTTATTATATAACATTAGTACAATAGATTAAACAGTAAATGTTTGCTTTTTAAAAACAGCTATAGGGTTTACTAATCTACCTGCAAATTGTAACAATGCTACAGGATCATCCAAATCAATCATTTGCTTATTGTTATTGAGTTGTAACCTATTTAAGCAGGATAATTGAAAATCTGATGCAAATAGATCGTATGTTACATACTTTTCTTTATGTTGTGGATACGCTCTTTGGTATGCTAAAATATTTTCAGCTACTAATTTCCAAAAGCGTTGTTCAGGATAGTGCATATGCTCTTCTAGTATATGCACCATAAATCGAAAGAAGCCATCAAATATGTCCGTAAAAATGGATAGTAACTTCACGTCTTCTGGAACAGAGGCATACATACGCTTTAGATGTTCAGGTAATTTCACATCCGGACTAAGTATAACTGCCTCCTCTGTTATATCTTTTAATAAAATACTTTTAGGAATATGGTTCTCCAATACCATGATGATATTTTCTCCATGAGGCATAAAAACTAAATCATAATGATAAAAACAATGTAATAAAGGACTTAAGTAAGCCTCGAAATAATACTGCAACCATATGTCAGTCGTTAATCCAGAAGCTTTAATGATTTCTGGTAACAATGCATTATCATGCTGATCAATATGCAAAAAAGCAGCCATAGTCATAGGTTCTTGTTGCTCATTTACAAAAGCATAAGGACTTTCTCTCCATAATGACGCCAACATTTTATTGTAATCATTGTGCACTCCAAACTCTTCGTAATAAGAGTTTACATAACTTACCGACGCTATTTCACCTAACATTTTAAAGCCTGTTTTCTTTATAAATGGGTCTTTGTACAATAACTCTTCTAGCCAAACTGCCATCTTAGGAGCTGTTCCTAAATAATATAGAGGAAGCCCTCGCATAAAGCCCATATTTAAAATAGATAATGAAGACTTTACATAGTGCTTTTTAGGATTAGATATATTAAATAATGTTCGAATAGACTGTTGCGCTAAATATTGATCTTGGCCATATCCTAAACAAACTAATCGTCCTTGTGCTATTTCTGGAGTGAAAATTGTTGCTAATTTATTATACCATTGCCAAGGATGTACTGGTATAAAATAGTAATCATCTATATTAAGTCCTTTATCTTCTAAAATTGCATTAAATGAATCTATAGTAGCTTTATCTAGCTCTTGACTAATAAGTACTTCATAGCTTAATTGCGCTATCCCTGAATAAACTGTTACACTTTTATGGCCTGCTAGCCACATTATTGAAAACGAATTTCCTACCTCTGGAGCATATGATCTGTATTCACTACTATTAAATCCAATTCGACCATTATTAGCAACAAACCCAGGATGTCCTTCAGTCATGGATTGCTCTATTATTTGAAAATTTGCCTGTGCTAATTCTTTTGAAATTAAATTTCCTTTTGTTAATTTATATGCACTTCCATACAATGTACTTATAATTTCTTCTAAATACATTGGCATCATTTCTGAACTAATACCAAGCTGTTCTTTAAATTCTTTAATGAAATTAATTGCATCTAAATCAATCAAATTATCATTCTTCTTTTTCTGAATAGATGCTGTTTTAATATATAAATGATTTAATGCTAATAATTTTGCTTCAAACTGATAATATACCTGATTATCGTTTGTTTTTAACACATAAACATTCCATCCATTTGCATTACTTTTAATACTTTCTATCGGTATTAATAATTCATGATGAAATTCACATATTGATTTTTTAATAAGTAATACATTTACTTTCTTCCATACTTCTGGTGTTATATGCGCAATTGATTGTTGCGGTGTTACTGTATTATCTATAGTATTCATGACTGATCTTTTTTGAATTTTTAAATTGTGTTTTTGTTCTAAATAAGTTGTTCTATTTAAGAAAGCTAACTGAGCTGTTTTATGAGGAAGTTCTATTACTTTGTCTAAAACAAAACCTATACGTTGGCATATGGAAAACATTTTTTTATTTCTAATATCAGGTTCTACCAAAATGCGCTCTATATCAGTATTTTTAAATACAAAGTCTGTTATTGCTTTAAAAATATACCAAGTAAAATTATGAACCACTTTACCACTTGGAGGTGCCACAATTATATGCACACCATAATCAGACGTCTTAGCATTATAATGATTCGCTATTTCGTCTTTTAAAGGGTGATAACATTCTAATAAAAAAATAGGTTCTTCATTAAATACCCCAATAAAAATATCATAAGCTTCTCTGTTAATCAGTGTATTATATTCTCTTTGAACATCTTCTAGATTACTCTCCTGCATACCCCAGAAATAAGCATACTCTTTGGTTACCCAATTATGAATAATAGTAATATCCCTCAATACCTCTAAAGGTTTAAATAGTATAGTACCAAATCCTTTATAACTAACTGTAAAAAGAGACTCATTATTCTTTATCCTTTTTAATTGCATAGTCTATATATTTTATACATTAGTTAGTAGCTACTTTAAATATGCTTGAGGGCTTTACTTTAAAAAGAAAAAAATAACAAATAAGTGTAATAAAGAAACCTATACCGGCAATAGTAAACGGTATATACAACCCTTGATAGTCTACCAATATCCCTACAGAAAAAGATGCCAGTAATACTCCTAGATTTTGAAAAAAGTGAACTTTACTATAATCCGTTGCATAGGATTCAGGAGTACTTAATTCAAAAAGTAATGTATCAAACAAAACAACTCCCTTAAATACTGCCCAACCGTATATTATTCTTCCTACAATTACAACACTATCTAATTGCGAACCTTGTAATAATAAACCTACAATACCTATCAGTAAACAAGGAACTACACCATTAAAAGATTGCCTATTTCCTTTATTACTAAACCATAACGCTAGTAAAGCAACTACTGCTGGTATTGCATACACTAAACCTGTTATAAATTTGCTATTATAAATAGAGATGACTTCCCAATACTTTGAAAAGAATGGTCTGATTAAAAAATCACTAAAATATAAGATGAGCGTAATCAGCCCTATTTTAACAATAAATAGCTTAGATGCCTTATGATTTTTTACTTCAGAATGATTTTCTACAACAGAAGCTGTTTTATATTTCTTACCTTTTAGCAAATACATACTCATAAACATTTGAATAAAATCACCTGCTGCCATTATTAAAAATATATAACTAGTATGAATAAAATCA
>JABSPO010000103.1 GCA_013214625.1 Flavobacteriaceae bacterium | reverse complement strand
ATATCATTCATGAATTCATGAGCGTTAGGTAAAGTTCCGAAAACACCAATACTTCCAGTAATGGTACTTGGTTCAGCAATTATTGTAGTAGCGTTACATGCAATGTAATATCCTCCAGATGCTGCTAAGTTACCCATAGATACAATAACAGGTTTAACGGCTTTGGTTAATTCAATTTCTCTCCAAATTAATTCACTAGCTAAAGCGCTTCCTCCTGGAGAATTTACACGTAAAACGATTGCTTTAACTTTGTCGTCTTCACGAGCTTCTTTTAAAGCCTTGTTGATAACTCCTTGACCAATTGTTTTTTCATCACCTTCACCATACATAATTTGTCCTTGAGCATAGATAACTGCAATTTTATCTTTTATTTTAATTTGCTTAGAACGGTTTTTCTTAGCAGTATGTTCAGCATAATCATAAATTCCAATTGATTCATAATCTTCATCACTAGCTACGCCAAGTTTATTTTTAATAATATCATTAAACTCATCGATATAAATTAATTTGTCAATTAGTTTTGAATCCACAGCTTTTTTAGCATTTCGAGCTAATAAGTTATCTGCAATGGTATCTAATTGTGCTGTGGTAATATTTCTGCTTGCTCCAATTTCTTTTTTCATTTCTGACCAGATAGAGTTTAAGAATGCAGAAATTTGCTCACGGTTAGCATCACTCATTTCTTGTGCTAAGTATGGTTCTACAGCACTTTTGTATTTCCCATGTCTGATTACTTCCATTTTAATACCATACTTGTCTTGAAAATCTTTATAGTATAATATTTCTGTTGCCAAGCCTTTAAAATCTAAAGCGCCCACTGGATTTAAGTAAATTGAATCCGCTACTGAATTTAAGTAATAGTCTTTTTGACCTATAACATCACCATAAGCAAGGATGAATTTCCCTGATTTTTTAAAATCAAGTAAAGCATCTCTTAGCGCTTTGGTTTGTGCCATTCCAGCACTTAAGTTATTGTTTTTAATACTGATTCCTTTTATTTTGTCGTCAGTAGCGGCGTATTTTATGGCGTTAATGACATTAAATAGACCATTGTATTTTTTGTTACCTTTAAATAACTCATTCAACTCTCCATAATCAAACTTCCCTGCGTAATCAGGCATTTCTTCATCTAGATTTAAGGCTAATACCGAGTTATCTTCAATGGTTACTTTATCATCACTCCCCCCTCCAATAGCGGCTCCGATTAATACAAGTATAAAAAAGAACAGTCCAATGAATACTCCCATACCAACTACTGTAGATAAAACTCTTTTTAAAAAATTCATTTATATTTATTTAAGATTAAAATTTCTGTAGCTTTGTCAACTACGATTATGTTTGTTAAATAGTAAGTCTATAATTTATTGAAATTGTTACAAAAAATATTCATTTCTTTAGGAACCAATGAGGGTGATCGATTGCAAAACTTGCAAAAGGCTATTGATGTATTATATAAGGAGGTAGGGAATACTCTCGCGGTATCTCCGGTATATGAAACAAGTTCATGGGGATTTGAGTCGGAAGATTTTTTAAATTGTTGTGTGTGTTTAACTTCTAGTTTGTCTCCTGAAGATTTATTGAAAGTCTTTAAAAGGATTGAGAAATCTTTTGGAAGAAAAGATAAAATAGGAAACGCTTACCAAGCGAGAGTCATTGACATAGATATTCTATTTTATGAGGATGAAATAATTGAGGAAGAAAATTTACAAGTCCCACATATAGCACTAACAGACAGGAGGTTTGTTTTGCAACCATTATTTGATATTGCGCCAAATTATACCCACCCGAAGCTTAATAAAACAATAAAACAATTATTGGAGTCTTGTTTGGATACTAGCGAAGTAGTATTGTATGCAGAAAAATTAGAGAATACATTTGATGTTCATGTGTTTTCAGATCTTAATTTTATTGCAATTGAAGGAAATATAGGGAGTGGAAAAACGACATTGGCAAAAATGATAGCCCAAGATTTTAATGCTAAGTTTATCTTGGAGCGTTTTGCCGACAATGCTTTTTTGCCTAAGTTTTATGAGGATCAGTCACGCTTTGCATTTCCGTTAGAGATGAGTTTTTTAGCAGATAGGTATAAGCAATTGTCGGATGATATTTCTCAATACGATTTATTTAAAGAATTTGTAGTAGCAGATTATCACATTTCAAAATCATTAACTTTTGCGAAAGTAACTTTACCAGAAGATGAGTTTTCGCTTTACCGCAGGTTTTTCAATGTAATTTATAAAGACATGCGTCAACCAGATGTATATGTGTATTTATACCAAAACACTGAAAGACTACTTAAGAACATTAAGAAGCGAGGGAGGGATTATGAGAAAAACATTCAACCTGACTATTTAGAGAAGATCAATACAGGTTATTTGGAGTTTGTCAAATCCCAGCCAAATTTAAATGTAAAAATAATTGATGTTTCGGAATTAGATTTTGTTGAAAATAGAACTGATTACTTGAAGGTTTTGAAACAAATTTTGAGTTAACCACCACTAGAGGGAATTCCCCGTTCCGATAGCTATCGGGATGCCTCGATCGAAAAAGGTTAGTGTTAAATTCATGCCTCATGTGCTTGTGTCGAGGATATTATTTCTGAATCTTTCCCAACAAATCCCATAACACCACACCACACGTTACTGAAATGTTTAAGGAATGCTTGGTTCCATACTGTGGGATTTCGAGACATGTATCAGAAGCAGATACAACATCTTGTTGGACCCCTTTTACTTCATTACCCATAATTATAGCCATTTTCTGGCCATTTGGAGGAGTGAAATTATTTAGAAGTATAGAATCCTCAGCCTGTTCTATACTGGCTACATAAACACCATCTTCTTTTAGTTTTTTAACTAGGCTAAGCGTGTCTTGCACGTATTCCCAAGTTACAGAATCAGTAGCGCCAAGAGCTGTACGTTGAATGTCTTTGTTAGGAGGGGTGGCGGTGATGCCACATAAATATATTTTTTCAATTAAAAAAGCATCACTAGAACGAAATACAGAACCTACATTATTGCTACTTCTGATGTTGTCCAATATCACAATAATCGGTGTTTTTTTAGAATCTTTAAACTCAGTAATCGATTTTCTGTTTAGTTCGCTATTTTTTAATTTTCTCAAAATGGGTTGTTTTTAGATAGTGCAAAAATCAATAAAATAAATCATAAAAAAAAGCACTCCGTGAAGAGTGCTTTTTATATTTATAGCAGTTACGTGTTATTTAGCAGCTACTGCTGGTTTAACAGGCTTTTTTAAAGTTACTTTTTTTGCATTAGGATTAGCTAATACTTTTCCTTTAATCTTTACAACTTTAGTAGGGAAGTTTACTGCGTTTGAAGTTACAGTGATGCTTTTAGAAAAAGCTTGGTTTGCTCTTTTTGTGTCATACTTTACTTTCATAATTCCAGTTTCACCAGGTAAAATTGGTTGAGAAGGTTTTGTAGGTACTGTACATCCACAAGATCCTTTAGTACGAGTAATTACTAATGGAGCATCTCCAATGTTTTTAATTATAAATTCACGCTCTCCATTTGAAGCATACTCAACTTCTCCGTAATCAATTACTTCTTTGTCAAATTCTATTTGTGCACCTTTAAGTTCTCCTTTTTTTGCAGTTTCTTGAGCGTTAACTGTAGCTCCTGTAAATAAAGCGATTGCAAATACGAATGTTATTAGTTTTTTCATGATAATTTAAATTAATTTTATTTAATAATAAGTTCTTCAATGACTATGCCAAAATAACTTGGTTCCCAAAAATACTAAATATCCGAAGAATATAAAAAGTTATCGTAATTTAATTAAATTCGCATTATATATCATAACTACTTATGTTTTGGTAGTTGAGGTGTAAACTAATAGTTTTTTTTCGTTAAAAAAGCACTATAGGTTTATACATACATTTAATCAAAGTCCTCGATGCAAGCATACGAGGAATGAATTTAACATTATTTTTTTTCGATCGAGGCATGCCTCGGGGAATTAAACCCACTGGTGGGATTAAAAAGGAAGCACATTGGCAAAGAAAGAAGTAAAAGAGAAAAAAGTTACTCCATTAATGAAGCAATACAATACCATCAAGACTAAATATCCTGATGCGATGTTGTTGTTTAGAGTAGGAGATTTTTATGAAACCTTTGGTGATGATGCTATTAAAGCTGCTCAGGTATTAGGAATAACACTAACATATAGGAACAATGGTGGAGAAAAATTGGAGTTGGCAGGTTTTCCATATCATTCTATAAATACATATTTACCAAAATTAGTTAAGGCAGGTATGCGTGTGGCTATTTGTGATCAGTTGGAAGACCCTAAACAAACAAAAAACATTGTTAAGCGTGGTGTTACGGAATTAGTTACTCCGGGGGTTGCTTTGAATGATGAGGTATTGCATTCTAAAACGAATAATTTTTTATGTGCAGTACAGTTTGGAAAAAAACAAATTGGAGTTTCATTTTTAGATGTATCCACAGGTGAGTTTTTGACTTCACAAGGAAATCAAGAATACATTGATAAATTATTGCAAAATTTTAACCCTAGCGAAGTATTAGTTCCGAAAAATAAGAAAAAAGAATTTTTAGAAATTTTCGGTAATAATCATCATTCATTTTATTTAGAAGATTGGATTTTTAAAAATGATTATGCAAATGAAACACTTGCTACTCATTTTAATACATCATCTTTAAAAGGATATGGAATAGAACATCTTGACGAAGGAATTGTAGCTTCAGGTGCTATTTTATATTATTTATCAGAAACACAACATAACAAACTACAGCACATAACTACTATTAATAGGATAGCTAAAGATGAATATGTTTGGATGGATCGTTTTACTGTCAGAAATTTAGAATTATACGGATCACAATCAGTAAATGCTGTAACTTTATTAGATGTTATTGATAAAACTATTTCTCCAATGGGAGGAAGGTTGTTAAAAAGATGGCTAGCCTTTCCTTTAAAAAATGTAGGGAAAATTAAACAACGTCATCAGGTGGTATCTTATTTACTAGAAGATGGAGTGTCGTTTGATAAAATTAGGAACAATATTAAACAAATAGGGGATATTGAGCGATTGATATCTAAAGTTGCTACCCAACGAATAAGCCCTAGAGAAGTAATTCAGCTTAAAAATTCATTGGAAGCTATAGTGCCAATAAAAGCATTGGCAACCAATTGTGAAAATGAAGCATTAAAAGGGATAGGAGATAATTTACATGGTTGTGATTTATTGCGCAGTAAGATAAAGGAAACTTTAAATGAAGATTCGCCAGTAAATATTTTAAAGGGTAATGCTATAGCTACCGGAGTTAATAGTGAATTGGATGAGTACAGAGGATTAGCGTATTCGGGTAAAGATTATTTAAATAAAATGCTAGCGAGAGAAACGGAAGCTACTGGAATATCGTCTTTAAAAATAGCATCGAATAATGTTTTTGGATATTATATAGAGGTTCGAAATACGCATAAGGATAAAGTTCCTGATACCTGGATAAGAAAACAAACTTTAGTAAATGCAGAACGTTATATTACTGAAGAATTAAAAGAGTATGAAGTTAAAATTCTTGGTGCGGAAGAAAAAATAGGGATTTTAGAGCAGCAATTATTTTCTGATTTGGTACTGTGGATGACTAATTATATTAAAACAGTACAACAGAATGCGAGTTTAATTGCCCAATTAGATTGTTTGTGCTCATTTGCAGAATTAGCAAAAACAAACAATTACGTATTGCCAGTTATTGATGAATCCTATGAATTAGAGATTAAAAATGGTCGTCATCCAGTAATAGAAAAACAATTACCAATAGGGGATTTGTATGTTGCTAATGATTTGTTTTTAGATAGAGAAACACAGCAAATGATTATGATTACTGGGCCAAACATGTCTGGTAAATCTGCAATTTTACGTCAAACGGCATTGATTGTGTTGTTGGCGCAAATGGGAAGTTATGTCCCAGCAGATTCAGCTAAAATAGGTTTGGTTGATAAAATATTTACTCGTGTAGGAGCAAGTGATAACATCTCTATGGGAGAATCTACTTTTATGGTAGAAATGAATGAAACTGCTTCTATATTAAATAATCTTTCTGACAGAAGTTTAGTATTATTAGATGAAATAGGTCGTGGAACTAGTACTTACGATGGAGTGTCTATTGCCTGGGCAATTTCTGAATATTTACATGAGCATCCATCAAAAGCAAAAACATTGTTTGCTACTCATTACCATGAGTTAAATGAAATGACAGAGACATTTAAGCGAATAAAAAACTTTAATGTATCTGTAAAAGAAACTAAAGACAATGTGTTATTTCTTCGAAAATTGGTTGAAGGAGGGAGTCATCATAGTTTTGGGATTCATGTAGCGAAAATGGCTGGAATGCCTCAACAAGTAATAAGGAAAGCAAATAAGATTTTAAAGAAATTAGAAAAATCGCATTCTTCTGAGGAATTAACTGAAAACTTAAATGCTGTTCAAGATGAAATGCAATTGAGCTTTTTTAATTTAGATGACCCGTTATTAACAGATTTGAAGAATGAAATCATTGATACTGATATAGATACACTAACTCCAATTGAAGCATTGATGAAATTGAATGAAATTAAGCGAATGTTGGTGAAATGATATTCCCGACACTTGTATTTTATCGTTAAAAAACTACAGATCAACGAATCATGTTGTTTTAGTTGTTGTGAAAGCAGTGTTTTTTGTTGTAAAATAGTTTTTTTTGTATATATTTGGAGTCTCCAGAAAAACATAACTAAATAGTTAATAATTAAACAGTTATGTTATGAAGGAAGTGTTTTTATTATTGTTTACAAGTTTATTATTTGTGTCGTGTAGTAGTGATGATGAAGCAATCATTGCAGCACCACTTACTGAAAATGATATTTTCGGAAAATGGGAAGTGGCTCATGTGCAGAAGACGTCAGGTGACACTACAGAAACCTTAAATGGTTTTGTTTTTGATTTTAAAACGAATAATAAATTAATGATTACCAAAGAATCTGAAGCATTTTCAATTGAAGGTTCTTGGAGTATAATGGAAGTTGAAAATGGGTTGCAAATATTAATACCTACTAAAGAAGCTCCTTTGCGAGCACTCCATAATGAATGGGATGTAAACTATTTGTCTAGTTTGAATATTTCATTATCAGGATTAAGTAATGATGAAAATGGAAATATGGAGCATGTAAATTTCGAGAAAATATAATTGAATAGTCCAATATTGAATATCCTTTACGGATAATTAAAAGCTCAAAGGCATTAGTTTTTGAGCTTTTAATTATGAGATATTTAGATACGCTATAACTTTGTTTGTAGCGCCTGCATTAGCTTTAATATAATCACTATTTATATTCCCAGTGATTAACCTGTATGAAGAAGAAGTTACAAGTCTTTCTAGAATACTATTGTACGATTCTTTATCAGAAACCGATAGTATACCTTTTTGTGAAACTAAGTCAACAGCTTCTTGAAATTTTTGATATTCAGGTCCAATTACAACAGGTATTCCAAAAACCGCTGGTTCTAAAGTGTTGTGTAGTCCTGTATTGAATCCTCCACCAACATAAGCAATATCAGCATAACTAT
>JABSPO010000102.1 GCA_013214625.1 Flavobacteriaceae bacterium | reverse complement strand
ACCTTTTTATTTCATGGAAATCTCATGTAGATCAAACCATTTGGTATTGCACTTTTGATGGTTCTACATGGAGTTCCCAAATGAATATCACGGCATTAAAAGGTTATGATGCAAGTGAAGCACCTTCGTTAACGGTATTTAACAATCATCTTTTTATGGGCTTGAAATCTAATGTAGTTCAAGCCATCTCATAAAATGGTATACCCCCCAATTAAAAGTCTTTTAACCAAATTGTTATAACAATTGTAAGAGCGCTTTAAGTAAAGAATAAATAAATAAATAAATAAACATGAATAAAAAGAAAGAAACAGTAGTAAGTGGAAAGGCTGATACTGGAGAGCTAACATTAGTAGTAGGAGCCATAGGGCTTTCGGCTTATGTTTGGGATTTGAGTTTTAATTTAGGCGCATTTGGGGGGATTTTTCTGGGGCACATTATAGCAATATGGCTGTTTTCCTTAAGTGTCCTTTTAGTAATAAGTATTGTACAAAAACAGTCTTTGCCGGGAAACAAGTGGTTAGGGTATTTTTTACTCCCTTTGCCTAGTATCTGGTTAATTTTTAGAATTATAGATGATCCAATAAAATTTGGACAGCTAACAGATTATTTGCTTCATATAGCAAGTATTTTATCCATTGTAATATCCTTGCCTTATTTGGTCTATCTCTTTTTTTACTTTACCAACCCCAGTATTTTGAAACTTAAAGGTAAACTGGTAGCAGGCTTGGTTGGGTTTGTCCTTTTAATAGGTGGAGTAGGCTATACTTTGGGTCATCACAATTATTTAATCATGTCTTGCGAAAATTTTGTAGTAAGCGGACAAGACACCCCAAAAAATTGCCTTTGTGAAAAGAAGCTTGCGGAAAAAGTAACAGAAAAGAGGGGCTCAGAAAAAGTGAATTAATTTTTATAGGCAAGTAGGTAGTTACTAGTATTGGTAGCTAATTATTAATTATTTGTCTGTTCGAGCAATGTCATTAAGTTAAGCCTAAATAAAATTGATGTCACACTGAGCTTGTTGAAGTGTAATTGATAATCAAGATTTTGTTGGTCTTCGATATCCCGAAAACTATCGGGACAGACTGACATCTAATTTCTTTAACTTAATGACATTAGGCGCTCGGCCTGACAGTTATTTCTGAGAAAAAGTGCTTATGAATATACATTTCGTAGACAGTGCTCGTTTTACGGTAAATTAAGCATGTTGATCTTAATCCAGTAGCATATATTTATATAATATTGGTAATAGTTATTAACCTGACTATAAGAACTATGAAGCATCAGGAAGTCAAAAAGAATAATAAGATTATTATAAATAATACAACTAATAAAATTAACCGATAATACATTGTACATATGAAAAACGTTACACTTCTGATTATAATTACGTTTTTGTTCACATCATGTGGATTAAATTTTAAAAAAACTAGCGATCTTGATTCTTTATTGGATCACGGATTTCCAAAAGAATCAATTACCACTACTGAAAAGGCTAAAGCTAGTACTGATAATTCAACTAGTACTCCTGATATTTTTAAAAGCGAATCAAGTACCCATTATGGAGTTGATCTTTCCCATTGGCAAGGTGATATACTGTCTACAATGAATAAAGAAAAGGATAAACTTAGTTTTATTATTTGTAAAGCAACAGGCGGTGACTATTATATTGACCCTAAATTTAGAACGAATTGGCGTGAGATAAAAGCCAAAGGTTTTATCCGTGGAGCTTACCATTTTTACCTTTGTGAAAATAATCCAAAAAAACAAGCGGAACATTTCTGTACTACAATTTCTGATATTGGTTCAAACGACATCGCTCCAGTGCTAGATATTGAACAAGGTAGTATGTCAAAAGATGTATCAGGTGAACAGATGGTAAAAGATATTTTAGTTTTCCTTAAGGAAGTGGAGAGAAAATTAAACAGAAAACCAATACTATATACTGATTATGCTTTTGCTCAGGAGTATTTTAAAAATTCTAAACATTCTTCTGAATTGGCTGAATACGATCTTTGGTTGGCCGAATATTCAGGTACTGCTAAGCCTAAAGTTCCAGATACTTGGGAAGCCAAAGGCTATAAAATATGGCAAAAAAGTGCATCATATCATCTAGATTCTCAAAAAGTGGATCATGATGAATATACAGGACTACTAAGTGAAATTGTAAAATAATATAATCTTTATTTCTAATGAATTTATCTAAAAAATTACCTCTACTAATAACTGTAGTATTAATAGGGCTATCTCTTTTCGGGGTGTTTGAAGAAAGAGCATTCCAATTTGTAAGCGAGGTGTATAAAAAAAACTTAAGCTTTTTAGCCTTAACCACTGAGCTTAAAGTAATAATTGCTGGAATTAGTTCCATAAAAATCCCTTTTGTAGATGGTATTACAACGGATATAGGCGGGACTATTGGAAAGATTCAACATTACCTTCTGTTAACCAATGTAATTTCTTTCTTACAAGTAATCCTAATTTCAATTAGTAAAAGTTGGATTCTTAAAGTGGGGACGGTTGTTCTATTTGGTTTAAGTTTCCTTAAAAACACTAAAGTACTTTGTTCTAAACTTTTGTTGATGACATTGGCATTAAATCCTGGTTTAACCCTGTACTCAGTAGCGGTTCAACAAATTTCTCAAGAAGCTTCAATAGATTTTGGCGACAAATATCTTGAAAAATTGAAGACTTCGGTGAATGCTGTTAAATCGGAAAAATCGGCGTTAATGATGCAACATGCGAGTGATATTACCAAGATTAATAACGGACAGAAAGGGATTCATATTTTAAAGAGATTTAGAGAAAATATTGCGTATGATTTCAAAAAAACAAAACTTGATATAAAAGGGGAATACGCTAATATTCGTCTTTTAATACGTGAAGGGGGACACGAAATGACAAGTAAAATATTTGGTTTTTGCTCCATGATTCTTTTTACCATGATTTTACTCCCTTTAGGCTATGCATTATTGATTTATATTTTATTCAATACGCTATTTAAAAATAATGTGATGCAATTGGCAGTGGAAGCTGAGGGTAGTTTAGGCAAGGAACCAGAAAAAGAAATTAAGGCAACTTTCAAAAGCAAACTAGCTAACATTTTTAAAAGTTATAAAAAAGAATTCCATACGATTGAAGATAAGGTGGAACACTCAGTTGCTTTTCAAAAAGTAAAAGCTGAGGTAGGAAATGTGGAAGGTAAAGTTGTTTCGAAAGTAAAGAGTGTAGCAAACGGAGAAATGGATCACTTAAAGTCGCACATTGCTAATGAAGTATCAAAAATAAAGAGTGAAGTATTAGGCAATGTAAAATCACATATTACTGATGAGGTGTCTAAAATTAAGGGAGAAGTAATGGGCAATGTAAAATCGCATATTACAAATGAAGTATCAAAAATAAAAGGCGAAGTATCAAGTAAAATTGATCACGTAAAAACCAATGTTATTCAGGATATTGATACCGTGAAAACTAAAGTTGAAGCAACAGTTTCTAAAATTGCTAAACCTGGAATAGCAACAGGAAATATGAAAGAAGAAGATTCGTCTAATGTGCTTTCTATTTAATTGATATAAGTTAATACATTAATTCACCCCCTTAATTATCACACGATAATTAAGGGGGTGTTGTGTTTGTCTTTTTTTTATTTGAGAATTCAAGTATCAACAAGGTGTTGTATATTGCTAGTAAAATAAACAACTATGGGGGACAAATTTGAAGAGTTTGAAAAAGGAGTAGAAGTACCAAAAAAAAGTACTAGCAAATTTGAGTTGATAGTAGGGGGTATTACCATAATAGCATTACTGTTAAACTTGTTTTTAATACCAGGTTCGGCAGTATTTACTATTCTTTCGTTGGCAACATTATCGTGCTTTTATTTCTATTTTTCTTTTGCTATTTTGAATAGTGTTCGTTTACGAATGATATTTAAAAAAGGAAGTTTTTCGAAAATTACGACTTTAAGGATTATTGGTGCTATTGGTGTGGGGGTGAACTTATCAGTAGTGCTTTTAGGAATATTATTTAAAACACTATCATGGCCTGGGGCTAGTGTTATGCTTATGAGCGGACTGTTAGGCTTGTCAGGTTCATTAGTAGTTATGTTTGTAAAATATAGTCAGAATAAGTCAAGTTTTTATGTTAATGTTTTTAAACGAATAGTGTTAGTAGGTGGTTTAGGAGCATTTTTGTTTTTTCTCCCTAAGGACGCTTTGTTAGAGTTTAAATACCGAGATTCCCCTGATTATATAACAGCAGTAAAAGCTGTGAATGCTGACCCAGAAAATGAAGTTTTGCAACGTAATGTCGTTGAATTAAGACGAAAAATGGACGAAGAAGGAGAGTGATGATGAATTTTAAAAAAAACAAATTGGAATTGACTGAGCAAGGTTTTTCAATATGTTCTGACCTGTATACTGAAACTGAAGTTGCTGAAATAATTAGGTTAGTAGATTCAATGGATACGGATCATAGCTCATTTCTAAAAACAACAAGTTTGTTTGCTATCAGGCAATTTATGAACCATATCCCGGAATTATCCAAGTTAATTTATAACGAGAATCTTTTAAAACTAATAAAGGAAGTAGGTGGGGAAAATTATTTTTTAACCAAAGCTATTTATTTTGATAAGCCTGCTGGGTCAAATTGGTTTGTTGCCTATCATCAGGATTTAAGCATTTCTGTAGCCGATAAAACAGAGATAGGGGAGTATGAAAATTGGACTTTTAAAAAAGGTCAGTATGGTGTTCAGCCACCAGTACACATTCTTGAAAATATAATTACAATACGAATTCACCTTGACGAGACTAATGAAGGCAATGGTGCATTAAAAGTTATTCCAAAGTCACATACAAAAGGAATTTACAGACCAACAGCTATTAATTGGGAAGAAGTTAAAGAGGTGTTTTGTAAAGTAGGCAAAGGAGGGGTAATGCTCATGAAGCCTTTAATATTTCATTCATCAAGCCGATCTACTACAAATACACAACGTAGGGTAATACATTTGGAATTTAGTAATCAGGAACTCGCTGCTCCATTACGGTGGTTGGAGCGAAAAGAAATTTTAGTTGAATCTTAAATGAGAAAATCACTAAAAATAATAATACATCTTATTTTGTTTGGGCTATTAACCATCCTAACTTAAATTGACTATTCGGCTGGTAAATTTGAGTTGAAAATATCTCTAAATAATTTCCATTCCCCATCAACTTTTTTCCATAGTACAATATATTTTCCTTGATATACTATAGCTTCATCTACGAATAGCGATAATTCTCCCTCCTCTGTTATAAGATTTTCCATTCCCCAGACGTCAACTGTTACCAGGTTAATACTGGAAATTCCTGATTTCATTATTCCTGACAAGGCTGACTGAATATTTTCTCTTCCTGTTACAGCCGGTGCTCCATTATTCATAAACTTGGCATCTTGTGTATACAAATTTGCTAAGCCTATAGAGTCGGCAGCCGCGAAGAAAAGCTTAAATTCTT
Organism: Flavobacteriaceae bacterium; assembly: GCA_013214625.1. Taxonomy (GTDB): domain Bacteria; phylum Bacteroidota; class Bacteroidia; order Flavobacteriales; family Flavobacteriaceae. The sequence goes on along the minus strand of JABSPO010000102.1, from coordinate 3,547 downwards.
TGTTAGCAGCTACAATTTCTGCCTTGGCATTTGCCAAATTAAATGTAGGCTCAATAACGGCCTCCTTGGTTTCTTCTGCTTTTTTGTTACAACTGGTAATAGAAAAAACTAATAATAGCGCAACAGCTATTAGTGTCAAATAATTTATTGAATTTTTCATTTTATCATATTTTATGTATGCCTACTCTAATCAGTTTTCGGCTTCTTCGTTAATACAATATTTTCAAGTTCAAATGGAGTTCATTGGTTAGTTTTTGTATAATGTACCGTTAAGTGTATGAGTAATGGTGGAATTCGTAGCATTTTCATGTCAACCCAAAATGAGGTTGACGCGAGATACATACATTGATGTTTACAACTTACTCCACCATTACTTATAACACATTGTTGTACTCAGTTTTTCCAGTAAACAATTAATCTTTTTTAGCTTTTTTTAGTCTCTTTTCTTCTTTTTTTTCTTTTGGAGTTTTAGCAGCTTCTTTTTTAACGTTTTTCTTTGAATCTTTACTTTTTGCCATAATTATTTACTTTAATTTGAATTAACATTCTTAATAATTTTCTTTTAGATTAATCCCAACAAGTAAATATACACAATTGTATTTAGTTATTAAATACATGACATAAACACTATTGTCTATATAATTACTACGATCGAAAAGTGTTTTTTTGGAGAGATATAAAGGTACCACATTTTTTTTGAATGACTGAAAAGTGAGTTTAGGGAATATTGCATTAGAAAATAAGCACATAAATAACCTTGTTAGGGTGTCAAACTGTCCCGATAGCTCGGGATATGAAGTTAAAATTTATAGAGGTAAAATGTCCTCTATAAAACAAGCCATAAAATCCACCGCAAGTAGCGTTAAAAATTAAAAGCTGTTTGAGTTCGATAGAACGAGTTCTTTTAATTTAGCTATGAGGATGATATTTTATGAGTGCAGGATTATGAAGACTAGATTTTTTTGTTTCTTTTTTTATCAATGAAAAAAAGAAAAATAAAGTGATGAAATCTAGTTTTTCACCTATACCAAAGTAAGGGGAAATATAAATCCGTCAATGGTAGTAATTGTTATATAGTGAAACGGAATAAAAATTAGCTTGCCCTCAACTTGATTGGTGTATTGAGAAATAGTACTTCTCGATACAAAATGTTTTTCCATTGCATTCCAAAAATTTCACTCGAAGTGACGTTGTTATATTGAGCATGTCGAAATATTTCAAGCTCCTGAAAATAGATGAAACTTCGATATCCCGATAGCTATCGGGGCAGTTTGATAAACTATATTTTAATAGACCTTTTTAGAGAACTTCTTTTATGTAAAATGTAATTTATCGATTATGATCAAGTGCATAAATAGCAAAAGATGCCAACCAATGTCCACCTTCATAACTATCACCAACCAAATGGGGAAGGGAATAATTTACATGTATATTGGCAAGGACTTTTAAATGACTATACTCTTCATATTGATTCGCTAAGCCATATAATACCCAGGCTCTGCTAAAATTAAGTCCGTCCAAATGCACCAAATGACCATCTGTACGGTCTAAAACAAGACCAGTTTCTATGTTAAAATCAGGTGATTTTAACTGTGGAGCAAAGTCGTTAATCCATGTATGAAATTCGGATTTGTTTAATACTCTTCTCATCAGGTCAATTTCTTCAAAACAAGGCGATAAAAAATCATATCCACTAGGTTCCCAAACTAAGGGACAACCTTTATCATTCATGTAAAAGTTCCTTGCTTTGGTTTCAATAGCTTCTTTTAATGTAAGGTCTTTCAGGGTGTTCGCATAATCCCAGGCAAAAGAAAAACCAAATGCCGTATTGGTATGGGTGCCTACTCTAATTGGATAAGCTAATTTTGGTAAAAACTCAATATATTTTTGAATAATAAGCGCTGTTAAAGGCTGTAAGTTACTTTCCAATTTTCTAGCTAAGGGATCATCCCAGGTATGTAATTCTTCGGCTAGTTTTAATAACCAAGCCCAACCGTAAGTACGCTCATAGGTTTTATTGTATTTCCCTTCAAAATAAACAATCTCTGCTTCAATATTCTCTTTGGATATATTTTGTTCCAGTTTTGATTTAATGGTTTCGGCATCCTTTAGATTCGGATAACTTTTTAGAAGTTTAACCAAAGACCAGTGCCCATGTACGGCTGAGTGCCAATCAAAACAACCATAAAAAGCTGGGTGCAACACATGTGGCTCCTTTAAATCTTCGCCAGCACCAATGGTTTGCCCTAATTTGTTAGGGTATTCGGTTTGTAGGCAGGTGAGGGGTAGGATTGCTAAATTAGTAGCTTCGGCTAAAGTAAGTGTTACATTTTTAACTTCCTTTACAAGTACAGTGTCAGCTTCCTTTTTTATTGCTGTTTCGGGGTCTTTTGCTTCTTTGTTGCAACTAAAAATGACTGTTAAAAGGAAAAGAAAAGGGATCAATTTACTCATAGTGATGTGTTTCAAGCATGTTAGGTTTTACCTGCTATCTGTATACCAGTATCCCAACATTTTTTTACTGATTAAATGTATTACTTTTTTTGGTAAAATTTCACGAAACAAATAAAGAAAAGGAGCTACTGTATTTGAAACTAGTAAGGTTAGCATGGAAGGAAAAGTATAGTCGCCTTTTCTTCCTGAGGTAATGATTGGATTTTTGTGTAAAACAGTGAATTTTTTATGTACTGTTTTGCCATATTTTTTTAGTCGTTTAATTAAATCAATTTCTTCATAGGCGTATAATGTTAAACTAAATCCGTCTATAGCGCGGAAAGCATCTGTCTTACATAAAAGAAAGGCTCCTCCGCAAATTTTTAATAATCTTAGTAGTGGGTTTAGGCGTTCCATACGAGCTCTATTAAAAAAAGTCCCTCCGGCTACTTTTACGGTTGCGCCGCATCCTATATAGCTATCGTCATTAGTAATAGTGAAAATTTCATGCATTAAGCCAGTATTCGGATACGTATCTGCATCAATAAAAAGCAACCAATCACCTTTTGCAATACTCGCCCCAGTGTTTCTTGCTCTTGATATTTGATTAATGGGTTCGTGAATAACGATGGCCCCAAATTTCTTAGCAATTTGAGCTGTTTTATCTACTGAGTTATTATCGCATACTATAAGCTCCCAATCTTGTGGCTCAATATTGTTTTCTTGAACGGCCTGCTTAATTTTATGTAATGTAGTAGCAATATATTTTTCTTCATTATAAGCTGGTATGATGATGGACAGTTTCATAATGCAAATACAGTTTCCTTTTTTCAGTTCTTAAAATAGCTAAAACGATATTAAAGTATGAATTTTATAGGATATATAGGTCCTTTTAAACCTTTATTTTCACCTGCATGGCATCATTGTGTTTTTTGTAATTCCCTCAGCGTTAATGCATCAATTCCAATTTATGCAGAGCCCTCTTCGAGTGAATTTGATGCTTAGTTAGTTTGGGGAAATCCGTAAAGTGTAATAAAAAAACTTGTTATACTCTGTCTACCATGGACATGGTATTGAGTACACAATGGGCTATGATTAAAGGCCATAAATTTCG
>JABSPO010000101.1 GCA_013214625.1 Flavobacteriaceae bacterium | reverse complement strand
AACTCTTCAATTAACTCCTGAGTCTTTTCTTGATTTTCTGGAAAAGGGATATAATACCCTTTATGAGCTTCCCATGAAAATGAAATCCCAACTAATTCAGCTTCAAAAGTATTTAAGCTAGTTGTTTCCGTATCAAAACAAACAGAAGTTTGTTTCATTAGTTGTTGTAAAAATAATTTTCTAGCAAAATCTGTATCAATAAACTGATACACATGTGCGGTATTTTCTATTGTTTTATAACCAGATATAATCGTGTCATTCTCATCTATGGCATTGCCATCTCCTCCAAAAAGTGAGAATTGTGAATCGTTTTGATTACTTGCTTCTTTTTTTGATGAAGCAGGTTTTTCTGTATTTGTTTTTTCAGGAGCAACTGTAGTTAAACCATAAATTTTTTCAAAAGTTGTTTGCAAACGCCTGAATTCTAATTCTTGGAATAATGACGTTACATCTTCAGTATTTGGTTTAGATACATAAAATTCCTCAGCATTGAAATTTACTGGGCAATCAAGTATAATAGTAGCAAGTTTTTTTGAAAGCAACCCAAGCTCCTTATTAGCCTCAATTTTTTCTTTCATTTTCCCTTTCAAATCAGCAGTATTGGCTAATAAATTTTCCATAGAACCATATTGCTTCAGGAACTTCTTAGCGGTTTTATCACCAACTCCAGGTAATCCAGGAATGTTATCTACAGCATCTCCCATCATACCTAAGTAATCAATAACTTGTTCCGGGCGCTCTACTTCAAAACGTGCTTGAACCTCAGGGATTCCCCATATTTCAATACCATTCCCCATTCTTGCTGGACGGTACATGAAAATGTTTTCTGATACTAATTGGGCGAAATCTTTATCAGGAGTAACCATGTATGTTGTAAACCCTTCTTTTTCAGCTTGTTTAGCTAAAGTTCCTATTAAATCATCAGCTTCAAATCCAGCAACTTCAATGATTGGAATATTCATTGCCTTTAGTATTTCCTGAATGATAGGAACTGCAATTTTTATAGCTTCCGGCGTTTCTTGTCTGTTAGCTTTGTATTCAGGAAATAGTTCTCTTCGTAATTTACTTCCTTTTTTATCAAAACAAACCGCTAAGTATTCTGGCTTGTCTTTGCGTAAAATGTCAAACAGCGAATTTGTAAAACCCATAACAGCAGATACATCCATTCCTTTTGATGTGATTCTTGGGTTTTTTATAAGGGCGTAATATCCACGAAATATCAATGCAAATGCATCTAATAAAAATACTCTTTTCTCTGCTGACATAGTTTAAAACTTGAATTCTGAAAGGTAAAAATATAAAAATGAAATGAGCGTTTAGATGTTAATTTTTATAGAATTAAAATAGTCGAGGAAAGCAATTTAGTATCTTTGATGAAATTCAAAAAATATGTCTAGGTTTTACGTGGCATTACTGATTATGTCAGTAGTGTTTTTGTTTATAGAAATTTATGCCTTTCAAGCATTAAAAGTGCTGACAAAAGTAAAGTTATATCGATGGATATGGATTGGAATATCGGTATTAATCTATGTTCCTTTTTTAGGAATGTTTTTGACCTATTCAAGAGAAAACGGACAAACTAAAGGATTTCAATACGCATTCTCATTACTATTAATGTTTCTGCTACCAAAAGTGGTTTTATTGATAAGCATGTTTGGTGAGGACGTATACCGAATATTTGTAAAAGGAATTAGATTTATTGGAAATTCCGAAGTAAAATCCATTCCAGGACGACGAAAATTTGTAGCTCAAATTGCTTTAGGTATTGCAGCAATTCCATTCGCTTCCTTTTTATATGGTGTTACTAAAGGAAAATATAATTTTAAAGTATTGAAATACGAACTTGCTTTTGATGACCTACCGGAGGCTTTTGATGGCTTTACGATCACTCAAATTTCAGATATACATTCAGGAAGTTTTACCGATATTTCAAAAGTGCAGTATGCGGTAGATTTAGTCGCAGAACAGCAATCGGATTTGTTGTTATTTACCGGTGATATTGTAAATAATAAAGCAGCGGAAATGGATGAGTTCATTACGATGTTTTCAGAATTAAAAGCGCCTTTTGGAAAGTATTCAATTTTAGGAAATCATGATTATGGTGATTATGCTGAGTGGAAAACTAAAGCAGCAAAAAAAGCTAATTTTGAAGCAATTAAGAATATTCATTCAAAAATAGGATTTGAATTGTTGTTAAATGAATCTCGATTTATAGAAAAAGACAATCAAAAACTAGCATTGGTTGGAGTTGAAAATTGGGGAAAAGGCTGGAAGCAAGCTGGGGATTTAAAAAAAGCATCTGCTTTAGTTGATCAGAAAGATTTCAAAGTACTAATGAGTCACGATCCTTCACACTGGGAATACCAAGTAAAAGAAAATGATTTTAATTACCAATTAACCTTGAGCGGTCATACACACGGATTGCAAATGGGAATTGAAATACCTGGATTTATCAAATGGAGCCCGTCAAGTTTTATATACAAACAATGGGCTGGGTTGTATGAAGAATATGGGCGTTATGTAAATGTAAATAGAGGATTTGGATTTCATGGTTTTTCTGGAAGAGTAGGGATTTGGCCAGAAATAACCGTTATAAAGTTGAAAAAGAGGACGCTAGTTTAAAACAACGTCCCTGCCATTCAGTCAAGTTCAGGCAAACCTCAATCAGCCAATCAAGTAGAGTGCAGGCTCTCTGCCGGAGGGAGAGGAGGCTTAGATAGTTAATAGCATGATTTGGTGTAATAGTTGTCATCTATCTGTAGAGTTGTTTAAAAATGTTAACTTTGTATGTATGTGAAGTTTGTCTTCCGAATTTAGCTAATACGGTTAAATAGAATTTTAGCTTCTTTTTAAATAAAAACAAAAACTATTACTATGTCTAAATTTGGCGAATTAATTGATGTTTCTGTTCCGGTATTATTAGATTTCTACACCGAGTGGAATGAGCATTCTGTAGCAATGCACCCTGTTGTGCGTGAGGTAGCTGCAGCATTAGGTGATAAAGCAAAAGTAATTAAAATTGATGTAGATAAAAATGCACCGTTAGCAGAAGCACTTCGTGTTAAAGGCTTACCGACTTTAATGATTTATAAAGGAGGCGAAATGAAATGGCGTCAATCCGGTGAGCAAGATGCAGATACTTTAATAGGATTGATTAAGGAATACCTGTAGTTATACACAGTGTTAGTTGGCAATGGTAATTGATGCTTTACAGCCCTAATAAGCCAGGTTAATTTGTGGTTGTGAGTGAAGTTTTGCTTAATGGAGAGAATGATTGTGTTACGTTACTTCGGGTGAAATTGGTTGGAATGCAATGGACAATAATTTTGTATCGAGAAGTTATTTTATAGTTTCAAATAGATACCCTTTTTCACTAAAATATTCCAAGATTTTAGGTAGTAAAAATTTTAAATTCCCTGAAGCTTTTATACTGTCATGAAAAACAACAATGCTTCCTTCAGAGGTATTGTTGATTACATTTTTTAAGCATTTTTCTTTTGTAATTGATCGATCAAAATCACCACTCAATACATCCCACATAATAATTTTATAGCCTTTTCCTAATAGAATTTTAGCAACACTATTTTTAATTTTCCCATAGGGTGGACGGAAAAGGTTCTTGATTGGAGATTGGAGATTGGAGATTGTTGAGTGAAGAATAGTTTTCTGATGTTTTTTGATTTCAGAATCTATAATTTGTTGTGCTTTATCAATGTTTTTAAGGTATGTTCTAGAAGTTTTTTTCCAACCATTTACATGATTGTGAGTATGATTCCCTATTGCGCTTCCGTTTTTTATGATTTCTTTAACAATATCTGGATGCGAAATCACATTTTTTCCAATACAGAAAAAAGTAGCTTTTGCATTGTACTTTTTTAATTCAGATAGTACCCAAGGAGTAATTTCGGGTGTAGGGCCATCATCAAAAGTTAAATAAATCACCTTTTCTTTTGTAGGAATATTCCAAGTTAGCTTAGGGAATGCCCTTTTAATAATATGTGGTGTTTTTACAAAGTATAGCATCTTATGTAATTTAACATTTAAAGATTGAAAATTTAATCCCACCAGTGGGTTTAATTACCCGTCCCGATAGCTATCGGGAATGCTTTTATTTTTAAACTCATTTAAACCAAAAATAATTCCATTTACTTATGAGCACCTTGAAATTTAATTGGTATAATTGAGTTTCTTGTGTGATTTCTCCTAAGGTCGAAATGACTAAAAAAATAATTGCTTAAAATTTTCATTTTTCTATTTTAACTAAACCACTATTTTTAGCGAAGAACCTAAATTGCTTTGTGTTGGTAAAGTGGCCCTCACCACCCAATCAAATTGGGTGTAAATTCAATCCTCTCCCAGAGGGAGAGGAAGCCTTAGTAAAATGTTATAATCCAGGTTTAGAAGGATTTATCGGTTTAATTGAGTCCTGTTCGTCTTCTTCTGGCATAAAGAACGTTTCTAACTTATCTAAATTCTTGTCAAATGTTTCTTTTTCTTTATTAAAAAAGATGCTGTCATCGTTTTTGTGAACGATGCGCAATAGCTTTTTATAATCGGTGATGTCCATTAAAATTTGCTCAGCATAGCCATACATTTGCTCATCACTTAATTTACTAGCGGAATCTAAATTACGCTGTACTTTAGCTACTTCTAATAAGTATAAAGCTCTTGCTTCATTATTCAATCCAGCCTTATATAATCCGCCAATTAACTTATCTAAGCTCAATCCATAATTTACATGATGCATTAAGGGTTTAAATGGCTTTATTGCGTTTAAGTAATATGGAATCTCTTCTTTTATAATACTAAGGTCTTTGTTTTCTATACCAGTAATTATAATAGTTTTATAGCGTTCTAAATCAGTAAGAATATCATCAGGAATAAGCAATTGCTCTTCCAGTGGTAATGTTTTGTAATAGTTTATATGGTCCTTGTACATGAATCCTAAATCATTAAAAACTTTCCGCGCTTTTTCCGGCTTGTTTATTCTGTAAAAACCATCTACGAAAGGTTCTACTAGCGTATAGAGTTTAAATTTATTGACAGGCATTTTTTCCATCGCTAAATCCATTAAATCTTCCGCTTTGTCAAATTTATTCTCGTCAATTAATTTTTCTGATACACGTGCAATACTTGCTCTATAGCTAAATGCATTCGTTCTTGTTTCAACATCATGGTAAATGTCATCACTCCCAGAATTACCCCAATCCCAATCCATTATTTTCTTGTAAGCAGAATCCGTATCAATGAATCCCATGTCAAACGGATTGTCCTTGTCAATAGGCGAGTGAATTGGCACTAATTTGTATACAATACCATCATACTGTAAATAGTCTTTCAGCCAAATAAATTCAGCAGGATCATTACTTCCTCCAGAGAAATATATAGGGCGCTTCCAGTCATTATTTGCTAAAATGTCAAGCATTAGCAAACGGTTTTTAGATAGTTGGTCATTCTTGATGCGGAAGTACATATCAGATACTATTTCTCCAGCATTTTTAGGGGATACAATTTTGTTTTTTAATACTGCTGCTTTATCTACAGGAACACGAATGTTTTTTGTTGGATAAGTATGGTATTTCTGACCACTTTGCATCTCTACCATTACTTCTTCTTTGTCTAGGGCAATGAAATCCATTAATCGTTGTATGGTAATGGTGTCTTTGGTACGCTCCTGAAAGATAATAGCATCTCTTGTTCCGTATCGATATTGTTTATGCGTTAATTGAGAAGGAATTGGGTCGCTTTCATAGGCTTTCTTCTTCATTTGATCGATGTACCAATCGGTAGCTAACAAACTTGTATTTATAACTCTAACGTCTCTACGATGTCCTTCAATTTCTTGTAAATACCATAAGGCGAACGTATCATTGTCACCAATTGTAAATAATATGGCATTTTCTTGACACGAATCCAAGTAAGCTTTCGCCATAGATTGTGCAGTATATTTTCCTGATCTGTCATGATCATCCCAGTTCTGGTTTGCTAACAATAAAGGCACTGTTAAAAGGCAAACTACTATTACTAATGGGGCTGTAATTTTAGGCGTGATGAATTTCTTTAATCCTTCATATAAGCTCAACACTCCAATTCCAATCCAGATGGCAAATACATAGAATGATCCTACTACAGAATAGTCACGTTCTCTTGGTTCAAACGGACGTACATTGGTGTACACTTGAATTGCTAAACCGGTAAATAAAAAGAATACTAATAATACCCAAAAGAGTTTCAAGTCTTTTTTCATCACAAATAATAATCCGATGATTCCTAAGATAAATGGCAGGAAGAAGTAGGTATTACGTCCTTTGTTTTCTTTAATATCTTTCGGTAAGTTCTCTTGAGAAGTTCCAAGTAGTATAGAGTCAATAAAATTGATTCCGCTAATCCAATTACCATTGTTACTCATTTTCCATTGAATATCATCTTGTCTTCCAACAAAATTCCAAAGGAAATACCTAGCATACATGTCTCCCAGTTGATATTGGAACATGAACTTGAAATTTTCAATTAATGATGGTTTTTTAACATTGGTATATTGTCCGAATTTTTTAATAAACGCCAATTGATCTTCGGTATCTATAACACCTAGTTTCACGTCATTGTTGAATTCGGCTACTATTTGGCGCAATTCTTTTTTACCAAAAAACTCCGATTTAATAGTTAATTCAATATTCATAAACCCCAAATAACGCTCAGCATGTTCTGAACTCCACATTCTTGGTAAAACTGATAGATGATCTGGGTTTGAATTGTATGTTGCGTTTATATAGTTGTTTACAATAACGTATTTCCCTAATTTTTCATCTTGCTCATACTTAGGTTTGTCGTTTTTGTACGGATCGTTTTCATCCACTCCTGCAAACTGATCTGTAAATTGAGGTCCGTATAAAAACGGATTAGAAGGGTATTGTTCCAAGTTGTAATAAGCAAGCAACTCTCTTGCATTTCCAGGTGCATTTTCATTTATTGTAGTTCCTGCATTAGCACGTATAGGTAACATAGTCCAAGAAGAGAATCCTATAAAAATAAAAAGTATACATAAAGTAATTGTATTTGCGTTTACATATCCGTTTTTGCGTGTAAAAGTTAATGCGTAGTAAAATGTAGCAATAATTAATAAGAATGCTATGATAGATCCTGAGTGGAATGGTAATCCTAACCCATTAACCAGTGATACTTCCATCCATCCGAAGAAAGATAATGCATTTGGAAGTAACATTTTAAAAATGAATAACAATACTGCTATAGCAGCTATGTTTGCGATAATGAAGTTTTTTACGGTTACTGTTTTATAATTCTTGAAAAAGTAGATTAATCCGATAGCCGGGATGGTTAATAATCCCATAAAATGAACTCCAAAAGAGAGTCCAATTACAAAAGCAATTATGACTAACCATTTATCCCCTCTTGGTTTGTCCATGTCTTCTTCCCATTTTAAACCAAGCCAGAATAGTAATGACATTATAAATGTTGCCATCGCGTATACTTCTGTTTCAACCGCATTAAACCAAAACGTGTCTGTAAAAGCGAAAGCTAACGATCCCACTAGGGCGCTTCCTAAAATTGCTATGGCTTTATTTCCCCCAAGGTCTTTAATGTCTTTAACTACGAGTTTACGAGAAATCATGCTAATTGTCCAAAACATAAACAAAATAGCAAAGGCACTAGAAACTACAGAAAGCATGTTTACCATTACGGCTATATTACTTGTATTTCCAAAAGCAAACATCGCAAAAAAGGCTCCTAACATTTGAAAGAAAGGGGCTCCTGGTGGGTGACCAACGGCTAAGTTGGCTGATGTAGAAATATACTCTCCAGCATCCCAGAAACTAGCAGTAGGTTCAACGCATAAGCCATAGGTGATTAATGCAATAAAAAATGCTGTCCAACCTAATATTTTATTCCATTTAAAAAAGTCTTTTACTGACATGTGTTTTTCTGTTTTGAAAGTGGCTAAAGTACTAAAAATTATCCCTTAAAATATCTTAAAGAATTGCCAAATAATAAGATTGTATGTAACTTTGTAGTAGCGGTTTACAAAGGCAATAAAATAAAATATGATTTTTTGCTTAGAAATATTTGCAGAAACCATTATTTCTTGTAAATTTGCACCCGCAATCATGCATTGTCCCATGGTGTAATGGTAGCACTTCAGTTTTTGGTACTGTCAGTCAAGGTTCGAGTCCTTGTGGGATAACTTAAAAACCCTCTAAT
>JABSPO010000100.1 GCA_013214625.1 Flavobacteriaceae bacterium | reverse complement strand
ATCGTAATTACTCATTCCTTTTTTAGACTTTACGAGCTTCTCGATATGTAAGTCTACCACCAATACAAACTCACTAGTATGTGATTTTCTTTTTGTATAAATTTTCTTTTTTTCTGTTTTCCCGGCCTTAGCATCTGCTATACCTCTAAAAGTAAAGGTTTCAGTTCCTGTTTTCACTAGCTTTGATTCGTGTAATTTTAACGGAAAACCATCTTCAGTTTCAATAGTAACTTCAGGAGGATTTACGGCAATTACAACGCCATCAATGGCATCATCTAATACAGAAACGGTATCGTTTATTTGAAATTTCATCTAGTAAATAATTCGAATGTCAAAAATAAGGTATTTATTGTAAAGTAATTATACTTGTTCTGGTTTGAATTTATTATTGGAGAAAATAATGAAATAGAACGTAAAAATAGCTGTTTTGTTGTAGTAAGTTCAAATTGTAAATGGGATTACACTATATTTGTAGTTAGTAGCATGAGGGATAGCAGCGGCATCCTTTTTTATTGTATGATTTTAGCATATCATTGTGAGGAGGTACGACGAAGTAATCTGGCTGTGAGTTAGCATTACTTTACGGTCATTCGTAAGGATAGTTAATTATTAATAAAAAAGAGATAGCGCATAGCCCGACCCGATAGGGGCATGTCCAAAAGAAGAAGAGAAAATGAAGCATATTAGAAATTTTTGCATTATTGCACATATTGATCACGGTAAAAGTACTTTAGCGGATAGATTACTTGAATTTACGGGTGCCGTAACTGATAGGGAAAAAAAAGATCAGCTATTAGATAGTATGGATTTGGAACGTGAACGTGGTATTACGATCAAGTCTCATGCTGTTCAAATGGAATATACTCACGAAGGACAAGAGTATGTGTTGAATTTAATTGACACTCCTGGTCATGTTGATTTTTCATATGAAGTGTCACGTTCAATAGCTGCCTGTGAAGGAGCTTTATTGATTGTTGATGCTGCACAAAGTATTCAGGCACAAACAATTTCTAATTTATATTTAGCATTAGATAATGATTTAGAGATCATTCCGATATTAAATAAAGTTGATTTGCCAAGTGCAAATCCGGAAGAAGTAACGGATGATATTGTGGACTTATTAGGATGTGATCCTGAAGAGGTAATCCATGCTAGTGCAAAAACAGGTTTAGGAATTAAAGATATTTTAACAGCTATTATTGATAGAATTCCTGCGCCAACAGGAGATCCAGATGCGCCATTACAAGCACTAATATTTGATTCTGTTTACAATCAGTTTAGAGGAGTGGAAACGTATTTTAGAGTATTAAATGGGACGATAAAGAAAAAGCAAGAAATTAAATTCTTAGCTACAGGTAATACGTATTTTGCTGATGAAATAGGAACATTGAAATTAACGCAATTTCCTAGGCAAGAAATTAAAGCGGGTGATGTTGGTTATTTAATTACCGGGATTAAAGAGGCAAAAGAAGTAAAAGTAGGTGATACGATTACTGATGCTAAAAANCCNACTACTGAAGTAATTAAAGGGTTTGAGGATGTAAAACCAATGGTTTTTGCAGGAATTTATCCAGTTGATACTGACGAGTATGAAGAGTTGCGTAACTCCATGGAGAAATTGCAACTGAATGATGCTTCATTAGTTTTTCAACCAGAAAGTTCTGCAGCATTAGGATTTGGTTTCCGTTGTGGATTCTTAGGAATGTTACACATGGAAATCATCCAAGAACGTTTGGAGCGTGAATTTAACATGACCGTTATTACTACGGTTCCCAATGTATCCTACCATGCGTTTACTAAAAAGTATGTAGACGAGCCAGTTATTGTAAATAACCCAACCGATTTACCTGATCCTTCAGGATTGGATAGAGTTGAGGAACCATATATTAAAGCAAGTATTATTACAAAAGCTGACTTTGTTGGTAATGTAATGGGTTTGTGTATTGAAAAGCGTGGTGTAATTACAAGTCAAACGTATTTAACTACGGAACGTGTTGAATTAACTTTTGACATGCCTTTAGCAGAGATTGTATTCGATTTTTATGATAGATTAAAAACAGTATCTAAAGGATACGCTTCTTTTGATTACTCTCCAATAGGGATGCGAACTTCAAAATTAGTTAGAGTAGATATTTTATTAAATGCTCAAGGAGTAGATGCTTTATCAGCATTGATACATTTTGATAGCGCACACAATATCGGTAAGAAAATGTGTGAGAAGTTAAAAGAACTAATCCCTCGTCAGCAATTCGATATTCCAATTCAAGCAGCAATTGGAGCAAAAATAATTGCTAGAGAAACAATTAAAGCATTGCGTAAGGATGTTACCGCAAAATGTTATGGTGGTGATATTTCCCGTAAACGTAAGTTATTAGAGAAGCAGAAAAAAGGAAAGAAACGTATGCGTCAAGTAGGTAATGTAGAAATCCCTCAAGAAGCATTTATGGCAGTATTAAAATTAAATGATTAACTCACTAGTGAGTTTTAGAATATAAAAAAAACCGAAACATATGTTTCGGTTTTTTTATGCTTTAATGTTTTATTGGCATAGTTTAAGTAAGTAATTTATTATATTGGTAATGATATGAAGAGAATACTACTTATTGCGACACTGATATGTTCATCACTATTCGCTAATGCTCAAAAGAAAGATTCGATACCTGTTACTTCAATTGTAAAAATTGAAGTAGCGAATAGAGTGCAAATAGATGAAAGTTTTGCAATTGAATTGGTTGAGGTGCTATCGGATTCTCGTTGCCCTAAAAATGTGCAATGCATACGGGCAGGTGAAGCAATTATATTAGTGAATATTTATAAAAATGGTGAAATTGAACGACAAGAAAAGTTGACGATTTATCCAACTTCAATACAGAAAAATGTATTACTAATATTATCGTCTAAATTGACTAAAACAACTGCCATAAGTTTATATCCTTACCCAAATGGAGTTAATAAAATAGAGTTAAGTAACTATTGCTTAGAATTGACTGTTCTGCAGTAATTTATTTTCCAAAAAGATAGTTACTCATGCTAAACCTAGTTTCGTATTCCTCTTTCAAAACTTTGATGTCTTCAAGTAATCGATCAATTTCATCATTATCAGTACCATCATAGAATCCACGAATACGTTTTTGTTTATCGATTAATACAAAGTTTTCAGTATGAATAAATCCATAACCATCCTCCTTAGTAGGGTCGTACTTTGCTACTAAATAAGATTTCCTTGCTAAGTTATAAAGCTCTTTTTTACTTCCGGTAACCAAATTCCATTTGTCGTTTAAAACCCCTTTTTCAACAGCATAGCGTTTTAATTGAGCTACAGTATCAATTTCGGGCATTACAGTATGTGAAAGTAACTTTATGTCGTTATCTAATAAAATAGATTGTTGTACTCTTTTCATATTGCTAGCCATCACAGGGCAAATAGTACCACAAGTAGTAAAGAAAAAATCGGCCACATAAATTTTATTTTTATAATCCTCTTGGGTAATCGTTACTCCATTCTGATTGGTTAAAGAGAAATCCGCTATATAATGGAGTTTCTTTATATGGGCAACTGTACTATCTACCAATTCCAGATTTATATTTTTCCCTGGAGCCCGAACAGGAAGTCGCTTAACTGGTTTCAAAGCATAGTAAAACAGTGCTAATATTATTGCAGATAGAAACAGAAAGAAAATAGCGAACTTTTTATATACTTTAAAGAACTCAAACATGATTTTTTATTTGGTATTGCAAAGATAAAAAAGCTTTTCATTGTGCTTTCTATTTTTAGTTAAATCTAATAATAAAAAGATCCTTATAGCAAATATTGAATACGTCAATTCAAGTGGTTTTCGAAAGGAAACTCGCTTGCTCTTAATTTGATTGGTGTATCGAGAATAGTATTTTGAATGCTGTTTATTTGTAATCAAAAATTAAGAAACCATAAACTCTTCTTAATAGCCGTTTTAGTTCCGCTTAAATAGCCTATTTTAGCGCGTAAAATTTAATTCTATCACATGACGTTTACTGAAGTACTTATAATGGTTTCTCAATTTTTATTGAGCCTTTCTCTTTTAATCATCTTACATGAATGGGGGCACTATTACCCAGCAAAGTTATTTGGGACTAGAGTTGAAAAATTCTACTTATTCTTTGATGCTTGGGGAAAGAAGTTGGTAAGTTTTAATTACAAAGGAACTGAATATGGTATTGGTTGGTTGCCATTAGGAGGATATGTAAAAATATCTGGAATGATTGATGAAAGCATGGATACAGAGCAAATGAAGGAGGAGCCTAAAGAATGGGAATTCCGCTCAAAACCAGCTTGGCAACGTTTGGTAATTATGCTAGGAGGTGTTACTGTAAACTTTGTATTAGCGTACTTAATATTTGTAGCTATAGCATTTACTTGGGGTGATAAGTTTTTAGCGAATGATGAAGTTAAGGATGGAATTGTTGTGGCAGAATTTATTGAACAGCAAATAGGTTTAAAATCAGGAGATAAAATTGTTTCTATTGATGGAGAAACTCCAGTCAGATTTAACGATGTACGTGCTAACTTACTTTTTGGAAGCGAGATTGTAGTAAATAGAAATAACGAATTAAAAACACTTCAAATTCCAGAAGGCTTCTTAGGGGATTTAGTGGATTCTGATGTAAAAGGAATTATTGATTATCCAAGACCATTAGTTATTGGAAAAATACCTGAGAGTTCTCATAATAAATCTATTGGTTTAAAAAAGAAAGATATAATAATAGCGGTTAATGGCGAAAAAGTAAGTTATGCCCATCATAAGGACGTTTTTAAGAAGTATAGCTCTAAAGAGGTAATATTAACATTAATGAACCATAAAAAAGAGCAGAGGGAAGTAAAAGCTTTTATTAGTGATAAAGGGATGTTAGGTATAAACCCAACGTCGCTCTCTCCTGATGATTTAGAAAAACTAGGGTATTATAAATTCTCAGTTAAAAAATATTCTTTTGGAGAGTCTTTTACAGCTGGTGGAGTTATGTTTATTGGTAAGTTTAAAATGATGCTTAAAAACTTAAAAGCTATCGGTAATCCTAAAACTGGAGCGTATAAAGGGGTTGGTAGTTTTGTGTCTATTGCTAAAATATTCCCAACTACTTGGGATTGGCATTTCTTTTGGAATATCACCGCATTCTTATCAATTATGTTAGGAGTATTGAATTTATTACCAATTCCTGCTTTGGATGGAGGACATGCAGTATTTGTTTTATACGAAATGATTACAGGAAGAAAACCAGGAGATAAATTTTTAGAATATGCGCAAATGGCTGGTTTCGTGATCATGATGACGTTATTTGTGTATGCTTTTGGAAATGATATTTACCGACACTTTATAAAGTAGAAAAAAAAGTGTTTTTTGTGTTGCAATAAAAAGAAATTAAACATATATTTGCACCCGCTTACACATAGCAAACACTCCTCTTTAGCTCAGTTGGTTAGAGCATCTGACTGTTAATCAGAGGGTCCAAGGTTCGAGTCCTTGAAGAGGAGCAAATCAAGTCTGACAGTAATGTTAGACTTTTTTGTTTTTATACACCTCACCAATCCTTTATTGTGCCTAGTAAGAAACGCTATTACTTCATTCTGTTTCATGGTTCGACATTCCTTTTTTGAGAACACCTATCTATTCATTCTATTAAATATTGTATTATAAATTTCCTAAGACTAATACCGAGACACTATAATGTATCGATTTTATACCTTCATAGATTTATTTTGATACACTACGAGTATTGATACATTTTATTAAAAACACAAATAAAAGGGAATGCATTTTACGTTATAATTGTTAATTTTGCGCAAAATTTACAATTCTATGCAAAAAGTTACATTCCTACTTTTCTTAATACCTCTTCTGAGTTTTTCACAATGGACACAAATTGGACAAGGCATTGGTGGAGAGGCTGCTTCAGACATTTCTGGAGTAGGTGTTTCTTTAAATTCTAATGGTAGTATATTAGCTATTTCAGCTACAAATAATGATGGGAATGGAATTAGTTCTGGCCATGTACGAGTGTATGAAAACCTATCAGGCGTTTGGACTCAAATTGGAAATGATATTGATGGTGAAGCAGCTGGAGATTTTTCTGGTTCTATTGGTTTAAATTCTAATGGTAATGTAATAGCTATTGGAGCTAAATGGAATGACGGAAATGGAGTTGATTCTGGTCATGTTCGAGTATTCGAGAATCTATCAGATGTTTGGACTCAAATTGGAAATGATATTAATGGTGAAGCAGCTGGGGATTCTTCTGGGGGTTCTATCTCTCTCAATTCAAATGGAAATGTAGTAGCAATTGGAGCGTTTTTGAATGACGGGAATGGAATTGATTCAGGACATGTACGGGTGTATGAAAATCTATCGGGCGTATGGATTCAAATTGGAAATGATATTGATGGTGAGAACCCAGAGGATAGATTTGGTCATTCAGTTAGTCTAAGCTCAGTTGGCAACATTGTCGCTATAGGTTCAATAGCAAATGATGATAATGGAATAGACTCTGGTCATGTTCGAGTATATGAAAATCTATCAGGCGTTTGGACTCAAATTGGAAATGATATTGCTGGTGAAGAAGCTG
>JABSPO010000010.1 GCA_013214625.1 Flavobacteriaceae bacterium | reverse complement strand
CTCAAACGAGAATGTTATTGCAAATTTAGACCTCGTGTGCTTGTGCCGAGGAAGCTGATTTATAACTATTAGAATAGTTCTTTTGGTAAGTTTGGGATTACAATATATATATATTATTTTCAAATATGAACTAAGAAATGCTATTTAATAAATTAAAGCCAAATTTATCATTCTTTTCTCAAACGGTATAGATCCAGTATATGCAGTAATCAGGCGTGTAGCTCGTAAGATAGGAGTATGAATATGTTACTAATCCTAGGGCTCAAATGTTGAAATATCATATTCAAACTTTTGGATGTTCATTATATGCTTAGGAAATTGATTTTAATGATATTATGCGTTTAATTCTATACTGGTACTAGGCTAGGATAAAGCGCAGTAAATAGCACCGTTATTTCATCTGAGATGGATTGTTTTTTTTCTAAATAATTAATAACCCCAGACTAAACGCTAGTCTGGGGTTATTTTTTTGTAGTTTTAAATTGTCCTTGTAATCAAGTAATCTTTTTTAATCCGTTTTTTGCCAGAAACTGGTTTGAGTAACATACAAACCCATAGGAGCAAACCCCGTAAACCGTATTCGTTTATATTTTGAGTCTAAATATATACTACCTGGCCAATTGTTAGGATGATCAGAATTATCTAATACAATCCAACCACCTTTTTTAAGTTTTGACAGCGACCTTGCAATGCATTCATTCCGGTTATTGAACTCATTGGCTCCATCGATTAATATCAAATCAAAACTTTCATTGTTCATATTACCAATTAGCTTCCAAGTATCTTCATTTGAGCTATTGTGAATGGAAATATTATTTATAGTTTTTTTATCGAATTTAATAGTATCTATATGATTTTTCAACACATCATACCATATCTTCGAATGTTCAATACTCACAATCTTACATTGTTTTTTTAGAAACCATAATGTAGAATTTCCTGAACCAATTTCTAATACTCTATCACTAGGAGATAATATTTCATTTAATTTATTAATAGCTTCAAAAACAATAAATGGTACTGGGGTGCGTAGAATAAAATTTTTCCTAGACTCAATGTATGTACTTATTGCAGAGAAAATATATTTAAAAGAGGGTAACTTTGGTCTAAACCCTTCAAAATCCATAAATCTTAATGAAGATTGGAGTGTATATACATTATTTTTATCTTTCCAAGATACTTTATATCGGGCAAATAATTTATCGAAGTAATGTGTGTAAAATGTTTTCGCGGACGCTTTATACAACACATTGGAATAAAGCCTTTTGTTTTTTGGGTGTACTGAGATTTGCATACAAAATAGTTTTTTAATTAAAAATAATATTTTTGTAATCCCCTTTTATAAAAAACTCTCTCACTTAAAGATAATAAAATTCAGGTTAAATTCCAAAATAAAGCGCTTTTAATGTTTAGTAATTTATGATTCAATCTAATAAAAATTTGACAGCTTTTTAAGAATAAATATTCCCTTGGAGGGTATTTAATAGTTTTTTTGTTAAGTTCAAAATTTGACCATTTTGATTTTAATAATTCAATTTACTTACGTGCGCCACAAAACTGAACTGGTATTACAAGTATTAGTTGCTATGTATGATAACTATAATGATATTATCAAGTAAACGATTGTTTTCACCTTAATGGGAACTTCAAATGGGGGTATTCATGCAATGAAAGGAGAGAGAATAAGATCAAATTTATATGTTAGGAGATTTACATAAGAGGTACAATACTTACGGGTAGTAGTAGTAGTAGTTAGTAATGAAAATACCTTTGAAAAATTAAAGGACGTTTGTAAAGAGCTTCTTGAGAGGGATTACTGATTATTATTTGAAGTATAAGGACAGTATAGACGTAATATGTATGCAGAGAGTCATTTTTTACTTTTGTAAAAAGTGTGCGAATCGCTTATTTCAAAAGTATCCGATTTTATGAGAATGCTATTTGGGATTTCATATTTAGAACTGATTTTTGCTTTTGTGCAAAGTGTGCTAATCACTCATGCCGAAACCGACTTTAGGAGGTATTCGGTATCTCACTAGCAAAGTCTTAGAGGTGCTTATACTGAAATATAAACCCCGGACAAATATTGATTAGTATAGAGTTTTTTTTATATAGTAAATCAACTAAAAACTCCCTGTCAATCTTTTTAAAATTAACATTGTACTTAGTTTCAGTTTTTTTGTTTTGAAATAGTATCGTTGAGTTGTTGTGTGAAAATTTCAATCCCACCCTGTGGGTTTAATTCCCAGAGGATTGCCTCGAACTACAACTATTATTGTTAATTCATACCTAGTGTGCTTGCACCTAGGATATTGAATTAACTTGGTTCTTAACACATAGGTGTTAATAATTAAGCTGTTGTTTATTGTATGGTATTAAAAATAGAATGGGTGAGTGCTTCTTTAAAATATTTATCTTAGGACATTATTTTCTGATGATTGTCACCAATCCAGCACTACTTAACTTAATAATTGATGATGGTTTGGATGCTTTTTTTTCTCGATGCAAATTCACAACATAGTCAACACCATTTAAAACTTCATTGCTTATTTCTGAAAATGATTTTGGATTTGGTTGCCCGGATATATTTGCTGAGGTGGAAACAATCGCTCCATTAAGCTTTCGGATTAATTGAAAACAAAATTCATCATCAGGGATTCTTATGGCCAGTGAATTGTCGCTTGCAATTAAGTTTGGGGCAATATTTTTCGGGTTATCATAAATAATAGTAGTAGGGTTCTCAGCTACATCAATAATATCTAATGCAACTTCAGGAATGTCTTTTATATACTTAGAAAGCATTCTTTCGTCAGCAACCATACATATTAATGCTTTACTATCAGTACGTTTTTTTAAAGCGTATATTTTTTTAACTGCTTCAGGGTTGTTAGCATCACAGCCTATTCCCCATAAAGTGTCAGTAGGGTAAAGGATAAGTCCCCCGTTTTTTAGATGCTCTATACAGTTTTTAAGTTCTTGATGCATTAGTTTTGATATTTTTGAATTTAAAGTTGAAAACTACAAGTTGTAATACTTTTTATACCAATCAATAAATAACTTAACGCCATCTTTTATCGTAGTTTTTGGTTGATAATCATAGTCATTTATTAACTCAGAAACATCAGCCCATGTTTTAGCAACATCCCCTGGTTGAATCTCCATTAGTTCTTTTTTAGCAGTAATACCTAAGTTAAATTCTATTTCATTTATAAAGTCAAGTAGTTTTTCAGCTTTATTATTTCCGATATTATATATTTTATATAATTCTTTGGAGTTTAATCGTGCAGTTATATCTTTTTCTAATATTCTTACTACTCCTTCTACAATATCTCCAATAAAAGTAAAATCCCTCTCCATTTCACCATGATTAAAAACCTTTATAGGTTTGCCTTTAGTCATGGCGTCAGCAAATAAAATAGCAGCCATATCTGGTCTTCCCCATGGGCCATAAACAGTAAAGAAGCGTAGTCCTGTAGTAGCGAAACCGAATAAATGACTGTATGTATGTGCCATTAATTCATTACATTTTTTTGTAGCAGCGTAAAGACTAATTGGTTTTTCAACACGATCTTTTGTTGAAAAGGGAATTTTTTCATTCAATCCATAAACACTAGAACTGCTTGCGTAAACTAGATGTTTTATTTGGAAATTTCTACAGTTTTCAAGTAGATTTAGATAACCAACTAAATTACTTTCTACATAGGTGTGTGGGTTTTCGATACTGTATCTAACTCCAGCTTGTGCTGCAAGGTTACAAACAGTATCAAAATCATTATTTTTAAAAATTTCAGTTAAGTTTTCTCGATCCTCTAAACCAATTCGTATGAATTTAAATGAACCATTTGAGGATTCATTTAAAAAAATTGAAGCTTGATCTTTTGCTATTCCTAAATCGTTTAAACGTGCATATTTTAATTCTACATCATAGTAGTCATTAATATTATCAATGCCAACTACATCGTGTCCTTTCTCTACTAGAACTTTAGATAAATGATGACCAATAAATCCAGCTGCTCCAGTTACTAAAATTTTCATATATGTTATTTTGAATTTAAGTTTTTTTTAAAAATACCCCTTAATATAACCTTAATTTTTTCCTATTTGAAAGTATTCAAACCCTTCTTCTTTTAAATCAAATGAATTATATTGATTTCTGCCATCAAATATAATTGGGTTTTTTAAATGTTTTTTAATTTCAGAGAAATCAGGCGCTCTAAACTCTTTCCATTCTGTTAGTAATATTAAAGCATCTGAATTTTCTAAAGCTTTGTATTTAGAATCTACATATTCTATATTTTTTATATCAGTCAAATAATGTTCTTTTGCTTCTTTTATTGCTTTAGGGTCGTATGCTTTTATTGAAGCACCTCTCCTTGTTAGTTCTTGGACAACATAAATAGCAGGTGATTCTCGCATATCATCAGTTTCTGGTTTGAAAGATAAGCCCCATAGAGCAAAAGTTTTCCCTGCCAAATTTTCTCCGAATTTTTTAATAACTTTTTGAGCGATGACAAATTTTTGAGCGTTATTGACTATTTCAACCGATTTTATCAATTTAGCATCATACCCATTTTCTTGAGCAATTTTTGTTAAAGCTTTTACGTCTTTAGGAAAGCATGATCCACCATATCCTGCTCCTGGGTAAATAAAACTATAACCTATTCTAGAGTCAGATCCAATGCCAATTCTTACTTTATTAGCATCAGCTCCAACTAATTCACAGATGTTAGCTATTTCATTTATAAATGAAATTTTAGTAGCTAACATTGCATTTGCGGCATATTTAGTCATTTCGGCTGATTTAATATCCATTTCAATTAGCCTATCATGATTGTGTAAAAACGGAGCATAAAGTTTTCGCATTACTTTAAAACCTAAATCACTATCGGCTCCAATAACAACTCTGTCTGGCTTCATAAAATCTGAAATAGCAGCACCTTCTTTTAAAAACTCAGGGTTTGATACAACGGTAAACTCTATATTAAGCCCCCTTAAATTAAGTTCTTTTTGAATTGTTTTTTTTACTTTGTCAACAGTCCCAATTGGCACGGTAGATTTGTCAACAATTACGATAGAAGAACTCATTTCTTGCCCAATTTGTTTTGCTACTGCTAAAACATATTGTAAGTCTGCTGCCCCGTCACTTCCCATAGGTGTTCCTACAGCAATAAACACAGCATCTGAATTAGATAAGCTATCTTTTAAGGTCGTACTAAAATGTAAATTACCTAAGTTAGAGTTTTTAAGAACCATTTGAGACAACCTAGGTTCATAAATAGGTATAATTCCTTTTTTTAGATTTTCAATTTTTTGTTTGTTTATATCTACGCAAGTAACATTGTTTCCCATTTCAGAAAAACAAGTTGCAGATACAAGTCCTACATAGCCAGTTCCTATAATAGTTATATTCATTTATTTTTATTATTAAGTTAGTTTCTTGTGAAATTCATCTTTGAAATAAGATGTGATTTTATACAAAAGTAATTTTTTAGAAGCAAGATTCAATTATTAATACGGCTAAAAGCCAAAAACTGATAAAATATAAGGGTTTGGGTATCTTTTCTTTGTCATTGAATTTAGGTATAGATTTACCTATGATGATGATAGAATAAGCAATTATAAATAAAATATAATTAGTAAATGGTAAAAAATAGAGTCCTAATAATGAAACAATAAATATAGAAAACAGGAAAAACCATTCCTTATAGGGTCTTCTATTTAAAAAGTAAAACATCATAATTAATAAAGGGGTGAAAACTTTTAAATAAAGAATTATAGGTTTCCAATAAATGGTTTTTCTTAGAATAATTTCATCTGTAATATTTAATAGCCTCCAATTATCAGAAATATTATTGAAAGATTCATTAAAAGATTGGTTATGTAAATTCGAGTAAAAATATGTCAAGATTAATGGTATTAATATGCCAATGTAAAATCTTATCTGTTTTTTTAGCTTTACTTTTCTTCTAAAAATATCTATAATTAGAGGAAGAAGAAGAAGAGATAAATACTGCTGTAGTAAGATACTAAGTGATAAGGTTATCCCTGAAATTAATAAAAATAGCGATTTATCTGATTTATGATATTTATTATAAAATGCTATGCACATCAGTTGAAGGGCTAATGTAATTGGGGTAATCATTAAATTACTGTCATTAAATAAAAAAGTGCAGCATAGAAACAGTGTAGCAAAAAAGAAATTAACCTCTTTTTTAAGTTTATACCGCTTTAAGATATTATAAATGAAATAAGTACAGAGTAATAATGATCCCCAATAGATGTAAGCAGTGGTTAATGACAAATTATTGACCCTACTTATGATGTCTGTGATTGTATTACACCCTTTATGAATAGTTAAAAGTATTATGATAAGTGTAATGAAGTTAATGAGTGTGATTAATGGTGTCGTTTTAAAAAAATAATTAAATGTTCTATCATGAATATTTAATTCATACCTACTTAAGTTTTTTTCAATCAGAGTTATATCATAATTAGGATACTTTTTATGAATTACTTTTTTGTATTTTTTTAGGTTAGTTAGCTTATAACTATTTCTTGTGAATGTAGTTCTCTTTAAAAAAGGAAACTCTCTTTTAATCATCAAGTCCCATTTTTTAGAAGGGTCGTGAATAAATTTATTATTTTTTTCTGTAAAAAATGCTGTATGAGTAAAGCCAGCTTTTGTTAATATCCTGGTTAAACCATGTTCATACTTAAATACAACCTGCTTTCTTATTTCCTCTTTTTTAACGCTTAATAGAAATTCTCTGAATTCAGAAGATAAAAAGGCTTCTTTATTTATAACAATAAAATAACTTTGTAAATGAGGTGTTATATCTACAATGTTATTCGAAAACCCCCAAAAATCTACTTTTTTTGGATCCATTTTGTTAAAAACTTTTTGGAGATCATAAAAAGGCCCATAGCAGGAGTCATTGGCTAAAATAATTTGATCGTAATCTTGGAGAATATCCAATTCATCAGCTTTCAGATAGGCTTTTTTGTATGATCCAAAATCATATTCCCCATGTCTATCATGAATATTATATTTGGTTAGACCATTTAACTTACTGATTTGCTCCTCGCTATATTTACAATCAGCAGAAAATATGATGTCAGAAACTTTACTAAGTTCTGTGAGATAATAAATTACATAATCATCAATTATGTTGTCTGGGTCAAAAGAAGAAAATAAAGTTAGTCGCTTCATTATTATAAAAATATTCGGTAAGTTAGTTTAGTTTAAATTTATTTATGTCAAATTTTTCAAAGCCCATTACTTTGAAGTAAGTCCCCAAAACCAATTTTGAAAAAGAAAAAGGCTTAGCAATATTTAAATAGTTCAATTATTTTTTATTTTCTAAAGATTGAAGGTTAACCAAATTGGTATAGGTGCCTCCAAGGTTAATTAGTTCTTGATGTGTACCTTGCTCAACGATTTTCCCTTTTTTCATAACTACAATTAAATCTGCATTTTGTACTGTTGATAATCTATGTGCAATGACTAACGAGGTTCTGTTTTTCATCATGTTTTCAAGAGCATCCTGAACTACTTTTTCAGATTCAGTATCTAAAGCAGATGTAGCTTCATCTAAAATCATAATAGGTGGGTTTTTCATTACCGCTCTTGCAATTGCAATTCGTTGCCTTTGACCACCAGATAACATCCCACCGCCATCACCAACAGGATTATTATATTTTTTAGGAAACTCGGAAATAAAATTATGTGCATTTGCGATTTTTGCAGCATGGATTATTTCGTTTTCACTTGGGTTGTTTATTCCTAATGAAATATTATTTTTAATTGAGTCATTAAATAGTATTGAATCTTGTGCAACAATACCCATTTGTTGTCTGAGGGACTTTGTGGTTACATCTTTTATATCAATTCCATCAAAAGTGATATTCCCTTTAGTAACGTCATAAAACCTAGTGATTAGGTTCGCTAAAGTTGATTTTCCGCTACCAGATTCTCCTACTAAAGCTACTGTTTTGCCTTTGGGGATAGTTAGTGAAAAGTTTTCTATTACAGTATTTTTATCATACATAAAAGAAATGTTATTAAACTTAATTTCTTTATTAAATCCGTCAAGTACTTTTGCGTCAATTTTGTCCTTTAAAGGATTTACGGCATCAAGTATGTATTGAACTCTGTTAGAAGCAGCATTACCTGCATTTAAAGCGTAGTTGGCTTTCGCCATTGCTTTGGCTGGAGTTAAAATTTGATATGCTAATCCCATGTATGCTAAAAAGGCACTAGTTTTTAGTGAGTGCTCAACGAGTACTAAATTACCAGCGTACCACAATAAACTTGAAATTACTAAAATCCCCATAAACTCACTCATTGGTCCTGCCGAGCTAGTTCTAATACTTAATTTATTTGTTAGTTTGTTTAAAATGTTTGTAGAGTCTACAAAAGTTTTATTAAAATAATCTTCTGAGGTAAAGTTTTTAATAATTTTTATACCTCCTAAAGTTTCTTCAATGATAGAAATTAAGCGTCCTTCCAGAGCAAACAAATTACCTGCTTGGTTTTTTATTTTTCGACCTATTAAAGATATTATCCAACCAGAAATAGGAATAACAATGAGTACATAAATAGTCAGTTTCCAGCTAATTATAAACATTGCTACAAGGGTGAAAACTATTGTAAGTGGTTCTCTACCGATCATCATTAAAACTCCCATAAAGGCAGATTTTATTGTTGCGATATCTGTGGTCATTCGAGCAATTAAATCGCCTTTCCGTTTTTCAGAAAAAAAAGCTACTGGAAGATTGGTTATTTTATTATAAACATCATTTCTGATGTCTTTCAAAACACCGTTATTTAAAAAAGTCATGTAGATAATGGATAGAAAACTAAAGAGGTTCTTTAGTAAAAACGTTAGTAATACGATAGCAACCATCCATGTTAATGTGCTTTGCGGGCCATTGGTTTCGGTATTTGTTGTTACAAAATAATTTAAGGAGTCTTTTAAATACCCACCAATATTATCTAAGTCTTTATATATAGGTTTGTCACATATCCTTTCCGATTCTCCAAATAAAACATTCAACATCGGCATCAATGAAACCATTGACATTGCTGAAAATAATGAATATAAAATATTAAAAAACATACTTAATACCAAATACGATTTATATGGAAAAACATATTTTAAAAAGCGTTTAAAGTTATCCATGTTTTTTTTTATTTAACTTAAAAAAATTTCTAATACCTCTTTCTGTTTTATAAAAGAGCTTGTATGTAATTGATTTTTTAATTTTTTTCAATTCTTTTTGATCCTTTATGGAGTTTTTTTTAATGATCTCTAGTTCATTTTCGGAAATTTCAAAAAGATTGTTGTTTATTTTGTGTCCAGTTATATAGGTGAAACTAGGATGGCTTCTAAGATTTTTTGATTTTTTTTCAAGGAAATATTCCGGTTGGATGTTTAGTTTCCAAAGAACATAAGCTAAGCTCAACTGGTCTCGTCTAGCCATACTTTCAACTAAATTCCACCATAGTTTATTAAATGGCTCCATTGAGCTTGAAGTGTGATTTCTGAAAATTAAATTGTTCTCAAACAATCCATTGTTTTTCGGATAATTCTCTAGAATTAAAAAATCAATATTTTTTTGAATATTAGTTTTTGTATCCTTACCTATTTTAACGCAAGCCTTAGCTTCCTCGTAGATACATGTTCTTGACGGATGTGCAACCATTGCTAGGAAAGAATCGTTGGCTAATAAGTTGTCAGCTCTATTAAAAATATAATTATCTTTAATAAGAATATTACAATCGATATATATAGTACAAAGGCAATTTTCAAATAATAAATGAGAATTTATTTTATGCCATCTATTCGTTCTAACAGGGTCGTCTTTTATTTCTTTTATTAAAGGTAAAATTTTCCACCCGTTTATTTCTTTTTGGTCAGTTTTAAAGTCAGTAAATAAAATAAACTCCCACTCGCTATTATCAACAGTCACCTCAGGAATATTATCATAACCTCCAACCAATGCAGAATAGATTATTTTTCTAGAATTAGAATTCATAAAAATATTTTTTTGAACCCGCAAAATTATGGAAAAATTACGAGATTATCTTATTTTAAAAAACATACTTAATGCGTAAAAGAGTTTCTTAAATTTGGACCTGTCAGAAATGACAAATAATTCATTTACATAGCTTATAAAAACAACAACTCTTTTAATTCTATTAACTAAAAAGTTGTTTTTGTAGCTGTTACTGATTTTTTTTAATATGATGTTATTTGGTAAAGCTTCATGGAAGCATTTAATTCGTTGTTTTCGATCTAAGTTTTTTAATGACTTATCTTTTTTCTGGTGTCCTTCTCCAGCAATAATATTATTATCATGAATACGATATTTTACTAATGTTTCATTTAAATAGATGACTCCATTCTTCGAAGATGCTAAAAAAGTAATCCACCAATCATGTGGGATTAGTTCTGGGAAATTAAATTTGTTATTCAACAATGATTTTTTAAATAACATTGCATGTCCTGAAACACAATTTTTAACAGCAAAGTTTATTGGGTTAGATGAGCTTATAAAGTGATGTCCTGTAGACATATTTTTGCCTAATGAATTTAAATTGCAATCAACTAACTCTGAATCGCAGTACACAACATCTGAACTACCAATAGCATCTATTAGCTTTTCTGTTTTTAGGGGGAGCCAGTAATCATCTTGATCTGCAAAAGAAATAAAATCTCCTTTGGCTAATTTGACTCCTCTTTCAAAGTTTTTTATATATCCAATATTTTTTGTAGCTTCATGTAAGTATATATTAGAATATCTACTAACATAAGTTTTTAGTATAGAAACGGTATTATCACTCGAATAGTCATCAACGATAATTACTTCAATATTTTTATAGGTTTGTGCTATAATGCTATCTAATTGAGTTTTTATATATTTTTCACCATTATAGGTGCTTAGGACTACGGATACAAGTTTTTTTTTCATTTTAAAGTTAAAAATTAAGCCTTAAATTTATTTAAGACAACTAAGCCTTTATTTTTAATTAAGGGTTTCTTCTTATTCAATGTTTTCCCTTCTAATACTTCTTGATAGCACTTTAGGTATTCATTAGCCATTACTTCTAATGAAAAATTATTGAATGCATATTCATGAAAAGTTTTAGCAGAATAAAGTTTACTATTCATAATTATTTGCTATTTCTGACATTGAATTACTAGTATATCCTACGTTTTCAGGTATTAATTCAGGTAAAGAACCGTAATTTGGGCCAAAAACAGGATAACCAGTATATAGACTTTCTATAATTGCTAATCCGAAGGGTTTATTCCATAAAACAGGAAGATAAATCATTATACTTTTTTAAGACTTTTCTTTTAATAGAGTAACCTTGATTAACTATAAGCCTGACCAATGTGTTTTTTTTGTTAAAGAAGTAATATAATATAATTCTTCTTCATCTAAATTCTTACTATCGACATACCAAGGTAGATGATGAGCATTATAAAAACCTCCAACTCTCACAATCGGTGTGCTGCCATCTTTTTGGCCTATTTTTGAGAAAGGTCGATATAGGGCAAATGTGGTGTCAATTGGAGCTAAGTACAAGTCTTTTTCTAATTCTTTTTCGTAATATCTAGATTCCCAGTTAATTACTTTGTTTTTTAACTTGTAGCAATTAGGGATGTCATCTATTTTTAATGAAAATCCTACTTTGTGAACCTCAGGATATTTTATTAATAATTCATAAAAATATTCTAAAAAATTATCTGGACACGCTTCTGAAATTTTCAAATCAGAATCAGTATAAGCAAAATACTTGTTTATGTTTTTAAGCCATAATCCACTTTTCCAATAAGATTTATATCCGTAGTTTTTATTAAACCTAATGACTTTATAAGGGGTGCTTTCGTAAAATTTTAAAAGAGGAGCGTAAGTAGAGTTGTTGTCTAGTATGACTAAATTTCGATATCCCCTCTTTTCTAGTGAATGAATAAGTTCTTTTAAAAAGGTTAACCTATTAAAGTTATTAATATAAATAGTTAAATTTTTGAAGTCTTTTGGAGTTTTCTGAAATGCAAACCTAAGAAAGACTGCTACCCAATTTTTAAATCTTAATATCATAATTCAAATTAGAATGAATATTAACACAAAATAACAACTATAAAACAAAACAATTCCTTTTTTATTATTTATTTTGCGAAATATAAATATAAATATAGGAACTTTGAATTTTACAGATATAAGCATTATAACAATTAATTACAATACAAGTTCTTTAACAAAGAATTTTATTTTATCAGTTGAGAAATGTACGTCTGAATCACTTAAAATAGAATTTATAGTTATAGATAATTGTTCAGGAGTTAATGATTATAAAAAATTAGAAAAAGACATCAAAGAATTAAATAACCAAAACATTAAATTATTAAGGAGCAATATTAACCTTGGATTTGGAGGGGGTAATATGTTGGGGACTCAATATGCCTCGGGTAAATATTTGGCTTTTATTAATAATGATATTTTATTTACGGAAGATTGTTTTAGTTCTTTGATAAGGTATCATGAAAACAATGCTAAATGTGGTGTGTCTACTCCTCAGCAATATAATATTAATAATGAGCCAACATCCAGTTTTGATTATTTCCACGGTATACGAAAGGAACTTTTTGGGAGGAAATTGGTAGAGCTTACTAGTGATAGAATAAAAAGAGAAAAGAAACACTATAAAGACAGTGTTATAGTCGATTTTATTCAAGGATGTTTTATGTTTTTTCCTACTTCTGTTTTTGCTGAAATTGGGGGTTACGATACTAATTTATTTTTGTATTATGAAGAAATGGACGTTTGTTATCGGCTAAACAATAAAGGATATACCTCGGTCTTAGTTCCGGAAACTTCATTTCAGCATCTACATGGAGCTAGTACACCTAAATCCTTTTTAATTAAAAAAGAATTGAAGATTTCTCAATTATATATTAGTAGGAAAAATCATTATTACTTGAAGCATTTAATAATTAGGTTTTCTATTTTATTAAAAACATTCTTTAAGCCTAAATATTGGGGGTTAATACCTATTTTGATTACTGGGAAATATTTAGAAAATTCATTAAAGCAATCTCAACAAATGGTGTTTAATAAATAAAATATGAATTTTTCACTTGTAATATCAACATATAATTGGACTGAAGCTTTAGAGTTGGTTTTGAAAAGCGTTTTAAAACAAACAGAATTGCCAATAGAGGTGCTTATTGCAGATGATGGTTCAACGAGTGAAACTAAAACATTAATAGAAAGTTTTAGTGCTATTTTTCCGATTGCTATAAGACACATTTGGCATGAAGATAACGGGTTTAAAAAAGCAATTATACTTAATAAAGCTATAACAGAAGCAAAAGGAGAGTATATTATTCAGGTGGATGGTGACTGTATATTACATGCAAACTTTATTGAGGATCATATTGCAAAAGCTGAAAAAGGAGTTTATTTATACGGGTCAAGGGTAAATATAAAAAGAAACTATTTACAAGTATTGTTTAAAAATAAACAAACGGAATTTAATTGTTTTTCTAAAGGGATAAAAAAAAGGACTAGGGCAATTCATAATACTTTTTTAAGTAATAAATTTAAGCCTCTTCCTAGTTTTTCAAAAAAATATAGAGGGTGCAATACTTCTTTTTACAAGGAAGATTTTATTGCGGTAAATGGTTATAATGAAGAGTTTAAAGGTTGGGGGCGTGAAGATTCGGAATTGGCATTACGCTTTCATAATTATGGTTTGTTGGCAAAAAGGCTACGATATAGTGGTATTGTTTACCATATTTGGCATAAGGAACTGTCTAAGAGTAATCTAGGAGCTAATAATGAAATAGAAAAAGATACTATTGAGAATAATAGGAGGTGGACTATTAATGGAGTAGAAAAGTATCTAAAAAACCTTTCTAATCTAATAAAAAATAAGGATGTATGTATTGTTATACCTATATATAAAACAGACCTAACGGATATAGAAAAACAATCGCTTAAACAATGTATTAAAGTACTTAATAGTTATGATATTTATTTTGTTGAGCCAGAAAAAATGGATTCATCCAGTATAAACTTAGGGAAAGAAATTAAAATTAAAAAGTTTAGTAATTATTATTTTGATGGAATATTGGGTTATAATAAATTATTGCTTTCTGAGGGGTTTTATAGTAGTTTTAACTCGTACGAATACATGCTTATATATCAATTAGATTGTTTTGTTTTTAATGACGAACTACTTAAGTGGTGTAACAAAGGGTTTGATTATATTGGTGCTCCATGGATTTCTAGTAAACAAACGGTGTTAAAAACGTTTTTGACATTTTTTGATAATTCCAAGAAAAAAAGGCGATCTAAAATATTTTATAAAGTTGGTAATGGAGGTTTTTCTTTAAGGAGGATACATAAATTCATTAATATAACTCAAAATAATAAAGCAGCTATAGCCCATGAACTAAAAAGAGACTCTGATGACTTTAAGCTCATGGAAGATGTTTTTTGGTCATTTAAAGCACCTAAATTAGACACTAGTTTTAAAATACCTGATTATAGAGTAGCTTTAAAGTTTGCTATTGATAGAAAACCTAAAATTGCATTAAAATTAAATTATAATAAACTTCCCTTCGGGTGTCACGGAATTAATAAACCAAAGGTTATTAACTTTTGGAAAAAAATAATCCCAGAATTAAATAATTAAAACAATTTGACATTATTTATGAACTCACTACATCATAAAAAATATATAAAGGCAGCATTTTTTTTTGATGATATCATCAAAAATTATGATATCAAAGGGGAAGATTACGGTAATCAAGACAGGAACTCTTTAAAGCTTTTTGACTTCAAAGGGGTTACTATTAATGTAAAGTCGTTTAAAGTTCCCAATGTTATAAACCAGATTGCCTATCGGTTTTTCAGAAGTAGTAAAGCACAGCGTTCTTTTGAATATGCAAATAAGCTTACCGCATTAGGGATTGGAACTCCACAGCCTATAGCGTATTATGAATTTAAAACGAGGTTACTATTTAAAAAAAGCTTTTATATAAGCGAACATTTAAATTACAATTTGACTTATAGAGAATTAACTACGGATTTTAATTTCCCAAATCATGAAGATATTTTAAGGGCTTTTACTCGGTTTACGTTTCAATTACATGAAAAAGGAATTAACTTTTTAGATCATTCACCAGGAAACACGTTAATAACTAAAACTGAATTTGGATATGATTTTGCTTTGGTTGATTTAAATAGAATGAAATTTCAAGAAATGAGTTTCCTTGATAGAATGCAGAATTTCTCTAGATTGACTACAAGTATGGAAATGGTAGAGATAATGAGTGATGAATATGCTAAACTTAGTGAGTTTGATTATAATCAAATTTTTTCTGAAATGTGGAAATTGACTAAATTATTCCAAGAGAAATTTCATCGAAAACAACGATTAAAAAAGCAACTGAAATTCTGGAAAAAATCATGACCCTTGGTGTGAGTCTACGGGGTGTGAATTAGCGCTATAATTTTAAACGAGCCTTTGGCAGCACCAGTTTTAGGGTGTAAAAGCTAGTTTTTATTAAGTTTGTTTAATTCAACATAGCGTCTATAAACATAATAAGCGCTTAAATAAGATATGATAATTCCTTTTTTACCATCCAATATGCCTAGTCTCAATATGTAGTGGTTAAAAAATCGATAGAATGGTTTTATGTAAAAATGAAAAGCATTAGGTTTTAGTTTTTGAATATGCAATTCTTTGGCTCTTAGTGTTGCATAATGAATCATTTTGCCTTTATAATCACTGTAATTATTAAAAGAAAAGTGTTGTAGCTTTTCGTTTAGAACACCGGTTTCCCCATTAATGTCTAGTAATTCATGAACAAATAAGTCACTTTTATAGGAAGCATTATTTTTGTTGTATAGTCTAAAAACCTTATCTGTTTGCCAGCCACTAAAACGAACTAGTTTTTTTTGGTAATAAAACTTCCTATACATTTCATAAGCTATAATATCATTATCGGTATTGTTTATAGTTTTATGTATTTCACGTTTAAGTTTAGGACTAACTCTCTCATCTGCATCAATAAATAGTACCCATTCATGATTTGCATATTGTAAAGCATAATTACGTTGCTCTGAAAAATTTGTAAACTTATGTTGAATTAAAGTTACTTTTTTGAACTGTTTTATTTTTTGAGCTGTATTGTCTGTACTAAATGAATCTACAATGATGATTTCATCAGCAAAACTTAAATTTTCAATTAACTCATTAATATTATCTTCTTCATTATAAGTAATTACTAAAGCAGATAGTTTAGTAGTGTTGTGTATTACTACAGATTGGTCTAATGAGTATTTTGATAAGTTTTTATTGTTTAATTTTTGAATATAAGAAGTTAAATCATCTTTTATAAATTCAGGTTTAAAATGCTGATAAAGTGGTATAGAGTTCTTTTTTAATGATGATTCATTTTGATTACGGAATAATTCTGGAAGGTAATCTTTCATATGTGTTGACTTGTGAAAAACACCGTCTTCAAAAGTAGCCCATACCTTTTTCTCAATCCATGGTGAGAAA
The DNA here is from genome assembly GCA_013214625.1 of Flavobacteriaceae bacterium. Taxonomy (GTDB): domain Bacteria; phylum Bacteroidota; class Bacteroidia; order Flavobacteriales; family Flavobacteriaceae. Next base: position 16,887 of record JABSPO010000010.1, on the reverse strand, counting down.
ATTATATAGGAGGGTTTATTCAATGCTTTAGCCATATTTATTGCCCCACCATCGTTACCGATAATATAATCACATTGATTAACTAGGGCTATAAATGACCTAAGATTTTGACCTAAAACATCAAAAAATATTTTTTTCTTTGTGGTTTCTTTACATCCATTAAATATAATTTTAGCGTCTTTTATTTGGTTAGGGATGTAATTAAAGAAAATGTTGCATTCTGCTGAGTCGGCAATATAATCCACGATTTTTGACATGTAGAGTAGAGGGTAGGTTTTATTTTTAGAACTACCAATTATACTAACCATGATATTCTTTTTAGAAATATCAATATTATGACTTAAAAGAAGTTTAATAGCATTATTGTTTTCTTCTTTAGTAACATACAGCTTGGGGAAAACATTCAAGTTTGTAGCGATTCCAATTTCCTCTAATAATTGTTGTCTGTGTTCTATGGCTAAGCCTAAATTTGAAACTGCTTTTTCTATTGGTTTGACGGGGTTTGAATAAATAAATTTTGAGTAGTATTTTTCAAAAGAAATTTTCTTTTTTGCACCACTAAATAATGATATTAAGTTGCTTTCTAATTTACTGTACGCATCAATAACGATGTCATATTGCTCTTTTCTTACTGAGTATAAAAATTGAATTAAAGCTATTTTGCTTTTTCTTAACTCAGGTTTAAAGAGTATAACTTCATCAATGAAAGGATTGTTTTCAACTACAGGTAGTGTATTTGAGTTAATAAGGTAATGTACGGTATAATTTGGGTGTTTTTTTTTGATTAACTCACAAAGGATTGAGCAAGTTAGTACATCGCCAATCATTTTTTGTTGTATGATTAATACCTTCATTACTTAATTTATAGTTAAAGAATTATTAATAAGATTATTATTGAACGATTGTAAGTAAGCTTTTAATTGCTGCTCTAGTTCTTTAATAATAATTGCCTCAGTTTTTATAAGATTATTCTTTAACGAAATATCGTTTTTATAATTGTATAGTTCAATGATTTTTTCTCCATCAAAAATAATGTAGTAATCATTTATAACGGAATGATACGTATTGTTTATGTAGTTGATAATTAAATGATCGTCTTTTTTATAACTATAACCATAACTAATTATTTGCTTGTCATAATGTAGGTAATCTAAAACGCTAGGTAGGATGTCTATTTGTTGAATATTTTTTTGAGATTCGCCTTTGAGTTTGTCATTTGATGGGTCAAAAAATATTATGGGTACAGAATATTCTTGAATAACTGATTTAAAGAAGCCTTTTTCAGCAGCAGAACAATGATCTGAGGTTATAACAAACAAAGTATTGTTGTACCACTTTTGTTTTTTTGCATAATTAAAAAATTTCTGAAGCGAATAATCTGTGTATCCAATTGTTTCATAGAAAATAGTATTTCCTTTATCAAATTTTCCGATATGCTTTTTAGGCATTGTAAACGGAATGTGTGATGAAATTGTAAATACACTTGAAAAGAAAGGTTCTTGAAAAGAAGTAAGTTTTTTTCCAAAAAAAGATAAAAACTCTTCATCAAAGATTCCCCATTTACCATCTTCATGCTCAGGGTTTTTATCAGGGTATTCATCTTTTCCGTAATAATTATCATACCCAGCTATTTTTGCATATTGATCAAAATTTTGACTACCATTAAAAGCTCCATGGAAAAAAGAGGTGTTATATCCCTCTTTTTTTAAAATTTCAGGAAAGCTATTTGTTTTATTAAAAGCGTAAGTAGATGAAATATAGGGTGTGCCTAATATACTTGGGATACCCGAAATAACAGAAGGAACTGCGTCAACAGATACTCTTCCGTTAGCAAAACCGTTTTTAAAATAAAGCGATTTAGTTATTAATGAGTCTAAAAATGGGGTGTTTCCTGTTTTGGGACTTGAGTAACTAATGTTTTCATCCCCAAAACTTTCTAAAATGATTACGACAATGTTTTTCTTATTAAAAGGAATGGTGTCTTTAAAGTTTTTTACTGGAGAGTATAATTCGTTTAGTTTTTCTTCTGAAAAATATTTTAAAGGTTTTAATTCTTTCTTTTTCCCGATTGTTTTTAAAATACAAAAAGGGGTGTTTAGAACAATTGGAGTGTTTTTTGAGACGGCATATTTTATAGCATCAACTCTTCGTAATGGTTTACGTTGTATGCCGCCTCTACCTATTAACAAACAACTAGCTGTTGCTATTAGAAAAACAGCAACTTGTTTGAACATGTGCTTTTTTGAGTGGTATGTGCTAACGGTAAAAGTTATTTTTGGAATATATTTATAAAACAAATAAGTAAAAAGGAATGCTATTAAAAACACATGCCAAAATTGTTTCATAAAAGAAGGGAGTAAGCCTCCAATTTCCTGTTGCATTCCTGAAGCAGTAATTAACCCAAAAGTACTACGTTTTCCAGTGAAATCATAGTAAATAAAATCAACAAAGTTGGTCAGTAAAAACAGTATATTGGAAGCATAAAACAGCCATTTGAAGGTTTTTTGATATACAACAGTATATTTAAAATTACCAGGAATGGTGTGTCCAATGATAACTAATATATTAGTGTAAAATATTACTGATAAATCAAATCTGATTCCGCCAATAAAATTTAGTAATGTAAGGTCATGAAAAGCATTCCATTGAAAAATCAAAAACAAAATACGTAGTAAACTATACGTTATAGTTACATAAAATAAACGTTTTAAAAGTAATAGGATGCTTTTTGTATAGTTTTCCATTATTGTAATTTACACAGCTACATTATATTCTCTTAAAGCATCATTTAAGGATGTTTTTTTATTGGTACTTTCTTTTCGCTTTCCAATAATTAAAGCACAAGGGACTTGAAATTCGCCAGCAGGGAATTTTTTAGTGTAACTTCCAGGGATAACTACGGATCTTGCCGGAACCACTCCTTTAGTTTCAATAGGGGTATCTCCAGTGACGTCAATAATTTTAGTACTCATTGTTAGTACTACATTAGCGCCTAAAACAGCTTCTTTTTCAATTTTAACACCTTCAACAACAATACATCTTGACCCAATAAAAGCACCATCTTCAATTATAACAGGGGCTGCTTGTAACGGTTCTAAAACCCCACCAATACCAACGCCTCCTGATAGATGTACATTTTTACCAATTTGAGCACAACTACCAACAGTAGCCCAGGTATCAACCATAGTTCCTTCATCAACATAAGCACCGATGTTTATATAACTAGGCATCATAATAACACCTTTAGAAATATAAGCTCCATGACGAGCAATTGCGTTTGGTACAACACGAATTCCTTTTTCAGCATAACCTCTTTTTAAAGGTATTTTATCATGATATTCAAAAATACCAGCTTCCAAAGTTTCCATTTTTTGAATAGGGAAATACAATACAACAGCTTTTTTAATCCATTCGTTTACTTGCCATCCATCAGTAGTAGGTTCAGCAACACGTAGCTTTCCTTGGTCTAATAAATCTATTACTTTTCTAATAGTATCTTGGGTGTTTTGCTGAGTTAATAAATCCCTATTATCCCAAGCTTTTTCTATAATTTGTTGTATTTCGATCATTGTTAAATGCTATTTTTTGGTAAATATAAGTTCTTTCGTGCTAAAAAAAATACCATTTATATAATTGTAACATTTTTAATGGTATTTTTGTCAAAAAATAGAAGTTTACTATATTGTGACTATCATATGGCAAAGGTTTTAGCGTTAGATTACGGACAAAAAAGAACAGGTATTGCTGTTACGGACGATATGCAAATTATTGCGTCTGGTTTAAAAACAGTGGAAACAAAAGTTCTTTTTGAGTTTTTAGCAACATATTTTACTAATGAAGATGTTGAAACTGTTGTTTTAGGAGAACCTAAACAAATGAATTTTGAAGCATCAGAAAGTGAAGTTTACATTCAGAAATTTGTAAAGTTATTTGAAAAGAAATATCCAAATATGCCATTGGTTAGAGTTGATGAACGATTTACTTCAAAAATGGCTTTTCAAACAATGATTGATAGCGGTTTGAATAAAAAACAACGTCGAAACAAAGCATTAGTAGATGAAATTAGTGCAACGATAATTTTACAATCTTACTTATATAATAAAAGATAATGATATTACCAGTAATAGCATACGGAGATCCGGTATTAAGAAAAGTTGCAAAAGTGATTGCAAAAGATCATCCAAAATTAGATGAAATAATAGCTAATATGTGGGAAACACAATACAATGCAAGTGGTGTTGGTATTGCAGCTCCACAAGTTGGTTTGTCGATTCGTTTATTTGTGATTGATGCAGCTCCATTTTCAGATGATGATGAATTATCTGAAGAAGAGCAGGGTTTTTTAAGTAACTTTAAGCGTGTGTTTATTAACCCAACAATTATTGAAGAATCGGGTGATGAATGGGCTTTTAATGAAGGATGTTTGAGTATTCCTGACGTTAGAGAGGATGTTTTTAGACAAGAGCAAATTGTTATTGAATACGTTGATGAAAATTGGAAAAAGCAAAAAGAAACCTTAACTGGTTTAGCCGCTCGTATAGTGCAACATGAATACGATCATATTGAAGGAGTATTGTTTACAGATAGTTATCTACTTTAAAAAAGAGGTTGATAAAAGGGAGGTTAGCAAATATCACTAAAGGGAAAGTAAGTGTAGATTATAGAATGCGTTTCCCTCAAGTAAAAAAGAAGCGATAAACGGGATATAATTCTATAAATAATTTATATTTGTTTTATCAAATTACTAGAGAAATTAAGTCTGAAAGGACGTGAAAATATATATTATGAGTTTAGATAAGATTTTATCAATTTCAGGAAAACCTGGATTATATGAATTAAAAGCACAAACAAAAGCTGGTTTTTTAGCTGAGTCATTAGTTGACGGAAAAAAACTGTCAGTAGGAATGCGTCATAATGTGAGTGTTTTGAATGAAATAGCAATATACACGTATTCAGAAGAGGTTCCTTTAAAGCAAATCTTTAATAACATTAAGGAAAAAGAAAATGGAGGCGAGTCTATAAGTCATAAAGTACCAAAGGCTGAATTAGAAAAATATTTTTCTGAAATATTACCTGACTATGATGAAGAAAGAGTGTATGCAAGTGATATGAAAAAAGTAATACAATGGTATAATTTATTACACAAAAAAGGAATTGTAAATTTTGATGCTGTTGCAGCTTCAGAAGAAGAATAGTATTCTTTTGAAATAACAATGATAAAAAACCTACAATACTCTTGTAGGTTTTTTTGTTCTACAGAGTTACGTTATAATTAAATTTCACAGTTTTTAATATGAATACAAGATCAGAACAATTAAATGCATTTGATAGGTTGTTAACGATAATGGATGAGTTGCGTGAGCAATGTCCTTGGGATAAGAAACAGACCATACAAACCTTACGTCATTTAACAATTGAAGAAACCTATGAGCTTGGTGATGCTATTTTAGATAACGATTTACAAGAAGTAAAAAAAGAATTAGGTGATTTGTTACTTCATATAGTTTTCTATGCAAAGATTGGCAGCGAGTCTGAAGACTTTGATATCGCTGATGTGTTAAATACTGTATGTGAGAAATTAATTCATCGTCACCCACATATTTATAGTGATGTTAAGGTTAAGGATGAAGAAGAAGTAAAAAGAAACTGGGAGAAGCTCAAATTAAAAGAAGGAAATAAGAGTGTTTTGGAAGGTGTTCCTAAAAGCTTGCCGGCATTAGTTAAAGCCAGCAGGATTCAAGAGAAAGTCGCGGGAGTGGGATTTGATTGGGAGGAATCAAGTCAAGTTTGGGAAAAAGTAGAAGAGGAGTTAAAAGAATTCAGGGATGAAGTGGAGTCGGGTAATCAAGATGAAATGGAGGCTGAATTTGGAGATGTGTTATTTTCCTTAATTAACTATGCGAAACATTTAAATATTAATGCAGAGAATGCTTTAGAGCGTACTAATAAAAAATTCATAAACCGATTTCAGTATTTAGAATCAAAAGCAAAAGAACTTGGGAAAGAGCTTTCGGATATGACTTTAAAAGAAATGGATGTGTTTTGGGAAGAAGCAAAAAAGCAATGATATTTTTATATTGAGTAACTTTTTTAATACCTCGTTCTGATAGGTGTCAGGAAGCCTTGATCGAAATACAGGGTTGTTAAAATCATATCTCATATACTTGTATTGAGATAATTATTTCCCCTAATGGAGTGCCTTATATTTTTGATTAGTCAACACGGTAATTTTTTCTGAATCCAACAACAGTCGTAAGGTTTTAGTTAACTCTTCCTGTGAGCAATTTAGGTTGTCTTGCAATTCTTTTGAGTTCAAAGCGGTTGTTTGTATAGCTAGAATAATTCGTTGTTCTAAGTTTGAGTTTTGCTCTCTTTTAGAGATTTTAGAAGCAATACAATAAGAGCATATTCCGCAATTAGTGTCGGATTCTTCCCCAAAATACTTTAAAAGTAAGGTCTCTTTACAAATGTTTGAGGTTTCGATATAGTTGGTAACGGAGTTTAGTTGCGCTCTTTTTAAATCGTTTTGTTGTTTTAAATGCTTGGCAACTCTGCTTATAGTTCTGTCGTCTTCTCTGGGTTCAAGTAATGTGATATTAATGTCAGAATCAAACAGTTTTAAATCAATTATATTGTTTTTTTCAATACTTAGGAGCTGCTCTTTAATGTCAGTTTTAGTACTGTTTATTTGAGTAGCGATATGATTTAAGTCAATGGTAATATTATTTTCAAATGCACCACCATGTTTTCTTAATATAAAGTTTAAAAGTGTATTGTGTTGTTTATGGGTGCTGATGTATTGAATTAGATTAAAATTATCGACTAAAAATTGTAAATTAGTTTTGTTTTTAAATTCTTTCGAAAAACGAAGTACTGCTTGTCTGTCCAAAAAAGTAATTGCATTTACAGTTTTAGTAATGTTTAAATTATATCGTTTACAAAAAGCGTAAATATTAAAATCATACGTAATATGTTCCCCCTCTTGATATGCTATGTTTAAATAACTACACAGTTTTTTATAGATAAATTTTAAATCGGTTATTTCAGGTAATGATTTATCTAATTGACTATTTAATGATGGTAAATCACTTTTACTATTTAATATAATAGCAAAGGCTTTGTTGCCGTTTCTTCCCGCTCTTCCTGCTTCCTGATAATAATTTTCAATATTCTCAGTAGGAGTAAGGTGTATAACCGTTTTTACATCGGGTTTGTCAATCCCCATTCCAAAAGCATTTGTTGCTACCATTACTTGTACGTCATTTAGCATCCATAGCTTAAAATGTTTGTCTTTTTCTTTAGCGTTTAGCCCGCCATGGTAGTATGTTGCGGTAATATGTTGTTCAATTAAATACTCGCTTAATTGCTTTGTTTTTTTTCTGTTTCTAACGTAAATAATTGATGATTGCTTATTTTTCCGAAGAATTCTAAGCAGTTTGCTGTACTTGTCCTCAGTATTGAAAACCATATACGCGAGGTTTTTTCTTTTAAAAGAGTCTTTGAAAACAGCCGTGTTTTTCAACTGTAAATTTTCAATAATATCGTCAATCACCTTAGGTTTAGCACTACCAGTTAATGCGATTATTGGTGTGTTAGGTAATAGAGCTCTTACTTTTTGAATGTTATGATAAGCTGGTCTGAAATCACTTCCCCATTGTGAAATACAATGTGCTTCATCAACAGCAATAAAATTAATATTCAGTTTACTCAAACGTTCTATAACCAATTCTGATTGTAATCGTTCAGGTGATAGGTACATAAACTTGTAATTTCCGTAAAGGCAATTGGTTAACTCTCTGTCTAGATCTTGATAATTTAGTGAGCTATCTAAGGCAATGGCTTTGATTCCTTTTTTAGTTAAGCTTTGCACTTGATCTTTCATCAATGCAATTAATGGCGATATAACTAAACATATTCCATCTAAAGCAATTCCGGGTATTTGATAACAAACTGATTTCCCTCCTCCAGTTGGTAACAATACAAAGGTATCTTGTTGTGCTAAAACACTATTTATAATGTCTTCCTGTAAAGGGCGAAATTGATGGTAATCCCAATATTTTTTTAATATGTCAAGTGGAGAGAGTTCCATTAAGAATATTCAACAACATTTAAAATGTAATTGCTACGATCACTAATATCGCCCACGGGGACTTCGCATACTTCATAACCATATTTAGTATACGTTTTTTTTAAATTGTCTTGAATTTTTAATGCTTCTTCAAAACTTTCATATCGTTCATTATCGTTTTTAAAAATAGCCTTCCATGCAGGGAATAGGAATACAAAATCGTATACTAATTCCTTTGATGCTTGGATAACTTCAGGAGTACTAGGAACATTTATATATTTGTTATAGGCAATAATATCGGGCAAACCTCTGTCAATAAAGGCATAGTCATTATCAATATTTTCACAAGCTTTAAACTGTGCAATTCTACCGGACAATAACTTTTCGTTAAATTCATTAGGATTAGTTAAAAACAACTGTTCAATACCTCTTCCTTGAGCTTCTAAAATAATTTCTCTGGATACTTCTTTAAAGCAAGTGTAACCCCTTTTTCTTAATTCAGAAAGTATGGTTGTTTTTCCCGATCCTGGGCTTCCTATTAAAAGAATTCTTTTCAAGTGTTTGTTTTTATTGTTTTCAGTTGTCACATGTAATATTTAAGATAATCATAGCCATATAATATTTAATGATTATTTTAAACATGTCGGTATCATTTGTGTAAAATCTAATACGAAAAAGCAAATTAACTAATTAACTAGCAATAAAATCAAATTTAACATGATAATATGCTTTATATTTGTAACTTAAATTAAATTATTACCATGAGTAAAACTCCAAATGAAGAAGAGTTCTATACAAATCTGAAGTCTCAACTAGAAGATATGAATGTTTTTCCTGCATTATATCTATACAAATTTATTGTACCTACTAAAGATAACGACGATAAAGTTAAGGAAGTAAGTAATAAGTTTGATAACTTAGGGGCTGCAATAAAGACGAGAAAATCTAAAAACGGAAAATACACGAGTCTTTCTATTGAAGTGAAAATGAAATCAGCAGATGCTATTATCAATAAGTATAAAGAACTTACTGGAATTGAAGGTATTATTTCTTTATAAAAGATACGCTTAGCTCATTAAAAATTATTACTTTGCAGGAACAATTTTCTTCCTGAGAAAAACAAAAATTTTCTTTATACTAAACAAGTAGATACATTTTGATTGAAAATATACAATATAATACTGAACGCAATAAATTAATTATACCAGAATACGGAAGACATCTTCAGAAAATGGTAGATCATGCAATTGCTATTGAAGATGAAGCTGAACGTAATAAAGTAGCTAAAGCGATTATTGATGTTATGGGTAATTTAAACCCTCATTTACGTGATGTTGCTGATTTTAAACATAAGTTATGGGATCAGTTATTTATCATTTCTGATTTTAAATTAGATGTTGACTCTCCTTTTGATAAACCAACAAGAGAAGAATTAGCAGAAAAACCAGAACGTTTACCGTATCCACAAAACTTTCCGAAGTACCGTTTTTACGGAAACAATATTAAACGTATGATTGATGTTGCATTACGTTGGGAAGAAGGCGATTTAAAGCAGGCGCTTATAGTTACTATTGCAAATCATATGAAAAAGTGTTTCTTAAATTGGAATAAAGATACAGTAGATGACCCCGTTATTTTTAGACACTTATATGAACTTTCTGATGGAGGGATAGATATTACTACTCACGATTTAGAATTGACTGAATCAAGTAAATTGATGAATGCTAAAAGTCGTCAGAACACGAATAATCCTCATTCAAATAAAAGTTATAGTAAAAGTCACAGGAGTTCAAATAAAAACACCAGCCGTAAAAGGTATTAAATCAACCAGTTTTAATGGGAACATTTCAAATAGAAGGAGGACACAAGTTAAGTGGTGAAATCCAACCACAAGGGGCGAAAAATGAAGCATTACAAATTTTATGTGGTGTTTTATTAACTCCAGAAAAAGTAACAATTAATAACATTCCTGATATTATAGATGTCAATAAGCTAATTAGTTTGTTAGGGAATTTAGGAGTTAAAATTCAAAAATTAGCTCACGGATCATATTCGTTTCAAGCTGATGAGTTAAACTTGAACTATTTAGAAACTCCTGATTTTAAAAAAGAAGGAAGCTCATTGCGTGGGTCTATAATGATTGTTGGTCCGTTATTAACTCGTTTTGGTAAAGGGTATATTCCTAAGCCTGGAGGAGATAAAATTGGTCGTAGACGTTTGGATACGCATTTTGAAGGTTTTATTAAACTTGGAGCAAATTTTCGGTACAACAGAGAAGAGTATTTTTATGGAGTAGATGCTGAAAAGTTAATTGGGACTGATATGCTGCTTGATGAAGCATCAGTTACAGGAACAGCAAACATATTAATGGCTGCAGTTTTAGCTGAGGGTACAACTACTATTTATAATGCAGCTTGTGAACCATATATTCAACAATTAAGTAAAATGTTGAATAGTATGGGGGCTAAAGTTTCAGGAGTAGGATCAAACTTGCTTACTATTGAAGGGGTGGAATCTTTAGGTGGATGTACACATACCGTATTACCTGATATGATTGAAATCGGGAGTTGGATTGGTCTAGCTGCTATAACCCAGAGTGAAATCACTATTAAAAATGTAAGTTGGGATAATTTAGGGAATATACCTTCAGTTTTTAGAAAAATGGGAATTACTTTAGAGAAACGAGGTGATGATATTTATATCCCAGAACATAACGATGGGTATGAAATACAAAACTATATTGATGGTTCAATGCTAACCATATCTGATGCTCCTTGGCCAGGGTTTACTCCTGATTTATTGAGTATTGTGTTGGTTATGGCAACTCAAGCAAGAGGTAGTGTATTAATACACCAAAAAATGTTTGAAAGTAGGTTATTCTTCGTAGATAAATTGATAGATATGGGTGCTAAGATTATCTTATGTGATCCACACAGAGCTTCAATTATTGGGCATGATTTTAAATCGCAATTAAAAGCTACTACAATGGTTTCACCAGATATTAGAGCTGGTGTATCATTATTAATTGCTGCGCTTTCAGCAAAAGGAACAAGTATCATTCATAATATTGAACAAATTGATAGAGGTTACGAAAGAATAGATGAACGTTTACGTGCAATAGGTGCTAAAATTATTAGAATAGCATAAGTATATTGTTTACTAAAATATATAATAAAGGCCGCTTTTAGAGGTCTTTTATTTTTTAAATTCCACCAGTGATTACGTCTCGTTTTAAATGTAACGTTTTCGTCAAACTGATTTCGATAGCTATCGGAACGTTTCAGTTTCTAGTCAACATTGGTTACGAACCTATTGAAGTTCTTAAATAATACCGATAGCCATCGGTACAGAAGGACACTTCTTTACTTTTTCAGTACTTTTAATTCAATACGTCTGTTTTCTCGTTGTATCGCTATGGTGTTTTCTGGGAAATCTAAAGGTCTGGTAAAGCCATATCCTTTATAAGAAAGTCTATTCGCTTTAATGCCTTTTTTTATCAAGGTGTTATAAATATTTTTTGCACGTTCAGTAGATAGCGCAAGGTTATCCGGGTTGATGATTTTAGATTCGTATTCTTCTTTACCTCCACAACATACATGACCTTCTATTAATACTTTTAGTTTAGGGTAGGCTTTTAGTATTTTAATAATTCCTTCTATATCTTCTTTTGATGAATTGGTTATTGTAGCAGTACTAATATGGAAATTGGTATGCTGTATTCGTAGTTTTTCACCCACAGTCAGCTTGGGTAATTGTGATAGGTATCGTTGTTTTCTAGTTAAACTTACATAAACCTCTTTTGGCTTTTCATAAGAGAGTATTAAATCTACTTTTCTGTGTTTACTGTTTCCTCCTTCAATGGTAGCTTCAGCTATTTCTTCATCCAATTCTCCTAACCCTTGTTGTGCGATAGCTTTAAATTGATAATTATTGGTTACGAATATGTACGTTGCTTTAGCGCGTTTTTTGGATAACTTATTGTTATACACATGATTTCCTATAAAATCAGTATATCCTTTAATTCTAATTTGTAATACTTCATCTAACTTAATGTCCTTAAAGAAATTTTGTAGCTGAACTTTATGAGAGTCGGTAATAGTGTGTTTGGCGTTATCAAAAAAGAGTTGTAAGCTATCAGGTTTTTTAATTTGTGAAAAACTATACCCCGAAATAAGTAAAAGAATAAGTAATTTTAGTTTCATATATATGATTAGCTTATTATACTACAGATATCGCATTATAAGTAGGTTTAAACTACAATATAATAAAGTTTTGATTAATGGTTGTATATTTGCAGTCCAAAATTTAGGTATGAGAACGAAATCACTTAAGAAGAATAAGATTAATGTAATTACTTTAGGATGCTCTAAAAACGTCTATGATTCAGAAGTTTTAATGGGGCAATTAAAAGCCAATGGTAAAGATGTTGTGCATGAAGAGGAAGGAAATATTGTAGTGATCAATACTTGTGGTTTTATCAATAATGCCAAAGAAGAATCTGTAAATACTATTTTAGAGTATATGCAGAAAAAAGAAGCTGGTGAGGTTGATAAGGTTTTTGTAACGGGATGTTTAAGTGAGCGTTATAAACCAGATTTAGAAAAGGATATTCCTAATGTTGATGCCTATTTTGGAACTACACAATTACCGCAACTATTAAAGGCTTTAGGAGCTGATTATAAGCATGAACTAATAGGAGAACGTTTAACTACAACACCTAAAAACTATGCCTATTTAAAAATAGCTGAAGGGTGTGATCGTCCATGTTCATTTTGCGCTATTCCTTTAATGAGAGGAAAACACAAATCTACACCAATAGAAAATTTAGTAATTGAAGCAGAGAAGTTAGCTGCTGATGGTGTTAAAGAATTAATTTTAATAGCACAAGATTTAACATATTACGGATTAGATTTATACAAAAAGAGGAACTTAGCGGAGTTGTTAAAAGCTTTAGCTGCTGTAGAAGGAATAGAGTGGATTCGTTTACATTATGCATTTCCTACAGGTTTCCCGATGGATGTGTTAGAATTAATGAAAGTAGAACCTAAAATTTGTTACTACTTAGATATTCCATTACAACATATTGCAGATGATTTATTAAAATCAATGCGTAGAGGGACTACTCAGGCAAAAACTACCAAGTTGATTAATGATTTTAGAGCATTAGTGCCAGAAATGGCTATACGAACTACTTTAATTGTAGGGTATCCTGGTGAAACTGAAGAGCATTTTGAGACCTTGAAAAAATGGGTTGAAGAAATGCGTTTTGAGCGTTTGGGATGTTTTACCTATTCTCACGAAGAAAATACACATGCGTATAATTTAGTAGATGATGTGCCACAAGAAGTGAAACAACAACGTGCTAATGAAATAATGGACATACAATCACAAATTTCTTGGGAATTAAACCAAGAGAAAGTAGGGAAAACATACCGTTGTATTATCGATCGTAAAGAAGGAAATTACTTTGTTGGAAGAACAGAATTTGATTCACCAGATGTTGATAATGAAGTGTTAATTGATGCTGAAAAGTATTACTTGAAGCAAGGAGAGTTTGCTGATATTAAAATTATTGAAGCTGCTGATTTTGATTTATATGGTATTGTAGAATAGGTATATGTTCATGTTAACAAACATTATAAAAAACTAAATAACTATGAAACTTAAATTTTACGTTTTATTACTAATATCACTATCTTTTTTACAAGTATCTGCTCAGGATCCTATTACAATTGGAGGTGCGTGCAGTACTACAGAAGCTCTTGGTTCTTATGTGTATAACGGAATAGTTAATGGGAAAAACAGTTATCGTTTAACTATAACAAGTGGTGAAGCTGCTTGCAATGATTTTACAACGGAAGCGACTTGTGGGGCTGCTACTATTGCTGTAGACTATGATATTACATGGAGTGGCTCAAGATGGGAATGGACTTATGTAGAAACCTCTCTTTATTGTCAATGGTTTGCACCTGCAGGTTTGTGTATCCCGGGTTTTCGTTTATCAAACCCAAATCCAAAAAGTAAAAAAGCAATAACATTGTTTGCTACTAGTTCGGAAGACACAACATTACCTCCGTGTAATGGTTGGGTAGCAGAATCTGGAGGGTGTGTACCTGTTATAACCGGGTGTGAAGCATTAAGTGTTATTCAAAATACTTTTTCAAATGATATTAAACTGTATCCTAATCCCACAAATGGAAGTATTACCATAAATTTCGGAAATAAAAATGAGTCTCTTACTGTTCGTTTAATAAGTATAATTGGCCAAGTTATTTGGACAAAGAATTTTCAAAATTCATCGTCATTACAGTTTGAAATTGTCCAGCCAACTGGATTTTATTTTGTAGAAATAACAGGAGAAAATGAAGAGAAGGCGCTTTTTAAAGTGTTAAAAGAATAAACAATTTGTAAATACAAGCTTATATACGAATCCACTATGAGGTTTCCTATATGGGCTTGTATTTATTAAATTATTAAAAAGGCTTCCTGAAAAGGAAGCCTTTTTGCTTTTTGTTATACTGAGCTTGTCGAAGTCAGTTTTGATTAGCCTAAAGTGAGGTATGTTTTCTTTCAATTAAGAGTCAAAGTTTTTTGTTATCCTTCATTGAAATATCCGACAGATGATTTAGATATTTTTCAAAAGGAAGTATCTTTACCAAAAACGATATTCATGTCAAGTATTCCTTTTAGAGAAACAAACTATTTTTCATCACTAATATGTGATTATCTAGAGGAACATACTGATTTAAAACCATTTTATAATCGATATCCAAACCTTGATGATTTTGCTGCTCAAATAGAAGAGAAACGTCATTCTGAACTTGTTTCAGAATCTCATCGGACAGTTTTAGTTGAGGTACTTCAAAAACAATATGAAGACATAAGTACTTCTGAAGTAACAACTAAAAACATTGAACTGTTACAACAGCAAAATACATTTACGATTACTACCGGGCATCAGTTAAACTTGTTTACAGGTCCGTTATATTTCTTATATAAAATAATTTCAACGATTAATTTGTGTGAAGAGTTATCAATTAAATATCCAGCACAAAACTTCATTCCCATATATTGGATGGCAACAGAAGATCATGATTTTGAAGAAATAAATTATTTCAATTTCAAAGAGGATAAGATTCAATGGAATCGTGGTTTCGGAGGAGCAGTAGGGGAGTTGTCTACGGAAGGATTGGAAGAAGTGTTTGCATTGTTTTCTAGGAAACTTGGTCCAGGAAAAAATGCAGCTTATTTAAGAAGCTTGTTTGAAAAAGCATATGTAAAACATTCCAATTTAGCCGATGCAACTCGATTTTTAGCAAACGAATTGTTCGGGAAATACGGATTGGTAGTTTTGGATGCTAATGATTCAGATTTAAAACAGTTGTTTGCTCCGTATATAAAGCAGGAATTATTACAACAAACCTCTTTTAAAGCAGTATCAGAAACGATTGAAAAATTCCCTAGTGATTATAAAGTACAAGTGAACCCAAGGGAAATCAATTTGTTTTACATCACTAAAGGAGTGCGAGAGCGTATTGTTTATGAAAATGGATTGTATAAAGTAAATAACACTGATATATCATGGACGAAAGAAGGGATACTTGATCATTTACAAGAGGCATCTGGATGCTTTTCTCCTAATGTGTTATTACGACCTTTATATCAGGAAGTAGTATTACCAAACTTATGTTATATAGGTGGAGGTGGAGAATTGGCATACTGGTTTGAAATGAAAGCAATGTTTGAAGCTTTTGATGTTGTTTTTCCAATGTTATTATTGCGAAACTCAGCGTTAGTAATTACTGAAGCACAACAAAAAAAGCTATCAAAATTAAATTTCTCAATTTCAGAACTGTTTTTTAAACAAACCGACTTACTAGCAAAAAAAACCAAAGAGTTATCGGAATTACATATAGATTTCTCTACTCAAAAAGAGTTTTTAAAAGAGCAGTTTGCATCATTGTATGATTTAGCTAAACAAACTGACAAATCTTTTATAGGAGCTGTTGCTGCACAAGAAAAAAAGCAATTAAAAGGATTAGCTAATTTAGAAAAACGTTTGTTAAAAGCTGAAAAACGAAAATTGAAAGAAAAACTGAATTCGTTTTCTGCGCTACAAGATGAGTTGTTTCCAAGCCAAAGTTTACAAGAAAGAAACACCAATTTCTCTGAATTGTATTTGGAGTATGGTGATGGGTTGATTCCTATGCTTAAAAAAGAACTGAAGCCTTTGGATGGTGATTTTACAATAGTTAGCCGTCACTTCGAGTGATTTTGCAGTTTAATGAAGGGGATTGTATCGAGAAGTTAGATAGTATTTTAGTAATAATTACTTCCGTTGCTCCAATTCAATAATCTCCATCTTTTTAATATCACTTCCGTCAATTTCAAAACGGATCATTGTTCGTACTTTATGAAAGCCATGTTTTCCACAAGCTCCTGGGTTGAGGTGTAATAATTGTAGCTTTTTATCGTATTGTACTTTTAAAATATGTGAATGACCTGCAATGAATATTTTTGGAGGATTCCTTTTAATTTCTTCTCTAATATTGATGTTGTATTTCCCTGGATAACCACCAATATGAGTAATCCAAACATCCACTTGTTCGCATAGGAATCTGCTGTTTAGGGGGAATTCTAATCTTGCAGTAGCGTCATCAATATTACCATATACAGCTCTTAATGGTTTTAGCTTTTTGATGACATCGGTAACATTTAAATTACCTATATCTCCAGCATGCCATACTTCATCAGCTTGTTTTACATACTTTAAAATTTGATCGTCAATAAAACTATGTGTATCAGATAACAATAATATT
>JABSPO010000001.1 GCA_013214625.1 Flavobacteriaceae bacterium | reverse complement strand
CTGTATCTGCCTGCGCATCTTCAGCTAACGCTATGATAGACGCCATGAACTATATTAAGCTTGGAAAAGCTGATATTATTGTTTCTGGAGGTTCTGAAGCAGCTGCTACTGAAGCTGGTATAGGAGGATTTAATGCAATGCATGCTTTATCTACAAGAAATGACGACCCTCAATCTGCATCAAGACCATTTGACGCAAATAGAGACGGATTTGTTTTAGGCGAAGGAGCAGGAGCATTAATTCTAGAAGAATATGAACATGCAATTGCAAGAGGCGCTAAAATTTACGCTGAACTTGCTGGAGGTGGTTTATCTGCTGATGCACATCATATGACTGCACCACATCCGGAAGGACTAGGAGCAATACTTGTTATGAAAAACTGTATTGAAGACGCAGGATTATCAATAACAGACGTTGATGCCATCAATATGCATGGTACTTCAACACCATTAGGTGATATTGCAGAATCAAAAGCAATTATAAGTGTTTTTGGCGACCATGCGTATAACCTAAATATAAATTCAACAAAATCTATGACAGGTCATCTATTAGGTGCTGCTGGTGCAATTGAAGCTATCGCTTCCATATTAGCCATGAAGTACGGAATAGTTCCTCCTACAATAAATCATGAAACTTTTGATGAAAACATAGACAACAAATTGAACTTAACACTTAACAAAGCTCAGAAAAGAGAACTTAATGTAGTGATGAGTAACACATTTGGATTCGGTGGACATAATGCATGTGTACTGTTTAAAAAATTAGACTAAAACAGCTGAAACCCACTAGTGGGCTTCAGATTCTATTTTTAATAATTATTGAGTTTTTAGAATGAAAAATAATATTGTTATTCACACTTCTCATGTTTGTACTGAGAACTTGATTAACATCTAGATTAATAAACTATGTTAAATTTACTTGTTTTTATTAATTAAAGATTACATGTGACAATTGAAAAACAATAGATATAAACACATGAAGCGTATTATTCAAAAAATATTCAATTCCCGAACTTCTACTAATGAAGACGGGAATTTTTTTGTTCAAGTTTCTAAAATAATTGGATATAAACCAATAAAAATCACTCATTTTGAAGAGGCTTTCACCCATCGCTCTTCAAACAAAAAGGACAACAAAGGAAACACTATTAGCTACGAAAGACTAGAGTTTTTAGGCGATGCTATGTTGAGTTCTATTATAGCCGAATACTTATTCAATAAAGTTCCCCACGGAAATGAAGGATACCTTACTAAAATGCGCTCAAAAATCGTAAGTAGAGAACATTTAAATGAATTAGGAAAAGACTTAGAGCTACTCAGCCTAGTAAATAGTAAAATGAGTAAAGTTAATTTTGGCGATAATATTCATGGTAATGTCTTTGAAGCATTAGTAGGCGCAATATTTCTAGACAAAGGATACAAAGGTGCTGAAAAATTTATTTATGACAGCGTTATTGTACCTTATGTTGATATTGAAAGACTTGAAGGCAAAGTTATCAGTTACAAAAGCTTACTTATTGAATGGTGTCAGAAAGAAAAAAAGGTTTTCAAATACCTTGTTTATGACGATACGGGAAACGATAATATTAAACATTTTGCAGTTAAATTACGCATTGACAACAAAGTAATCGCCAAAGGAAGAGCTACCTCTAAAAAGAAAGCAGAAGAGAAAGCGTCTAAACGTGCTTTCTTTGCTCTACAAGATAAAATTAAAAGAGAGTAACCTTTATCAAAGTCACTCTCCTTGTAAATAATACTGCAAAATAAACTTGTTTTTTTTTCAATAACTACAAAAATCCTAACTTTTCTCTTACTCTCTTTAAAACCTTATTAGCTGTATTTGATGCTTTATCAGCCCCTACAGACAATGCTTTATCTATTTCCGAAAGATTATCCATATAATAATTATACAAAGCTCTTTCCTTAGCGAATTTTTCAATTAGCACTTCAAAAAACGCTTGTTTTGCATGTCCATACCCATACCCCCCACCTTCATAATTTGCACGCATCTCATTAATTTGCATCTCAGTTGCAACTAATTTATATAAGGCAAATAAATTACATGTATCTGGATTTTTAGGATCTTCCAAAGGAGTACTATCTGTTGCAATTTTCATTACTTGTTTACGCAATTGTTTATCCGGAAGAAATAAATTAATAATATTCCCTTTACTCTTACTCATTTTAACTCCATCGGTTCCAGGAACATACATAGTATCTTCTTGTACTTTAGCCTGAGGCAATACGAAAGTTTCACCCAATTTCGAATGAAAACGAGAAGCTACGTCTCTAGTCATCTCTAGATGCTGCATTTGATCTTTCCCAACTGGGACAATCTCCGCGTCATACAACAAAATATCTGCAGCCATTAACATCGGATACGTAAACAAGCCACCATTTACATCATCAAGCCTATCAGCTTTATCTTTAAATGAATGAGCTAATTCTAATCTTTTAAAAGGGAAAAAGCAATTTAAATACCAAGAAAGCTCTGTCACTTGAGGGATATCACTTTGCCTATAAAACACTGTTTTATCAACATCTAATCCAAAAGCCAACCATACAGCAGCAGTAGAATACGTGTTTTCTCTCAACACCTTAGCATCTTTAATTTGTGTTAATGAATGCATGTCTGCAATAAACAAATACGCTTCATTAACAGGGTTATTTGACATTTCTATTGCCGGAATAATCGCCCCTAATAAATTACCTAAATGTGGTGTCCCTGTACTTTGCACTCCTGTCAATACTCTTGCCATAACTCTCTTCGAAAAAATTTAGGTAAATTTATTGAAAGCATCAGTCATAAAAAAGTTATTTTTGAAACTTAAGTCTTTTTATTTTGAAAATATTCACCTACATCGGAAGATCCGCTTATAGAATATGGTTTTACTTACTCATAGTAACACCTATACTCGTTATGTTTCCTTTTCTTCTAGTTACATCTTCAAGCGATAAATTATATCCGTATTTCTTTAAGTTAGCAAGAATTTGGGCTAAAATAATTTTATTCGGAATGGGATTCAGAGTAAAACTAAAAAAAGAAAGCGAAATAGTTTTTGGAAAAAGCTACATGTTTGTAGCCAACCACACATCAATGACTGATATTATGCTGATGCTGGCTATAGAAAAAAATCCTTTTGTATTTGTCGGAAAAAAAGAATTAGCCAAAATCCCGTTGTTTGGCTTTTTCTACAAACGTACCTGTATATTAGTTGACAGAAATAGCTCCCAAAGTAAAAAAGAAGTATTTAACAGCGCGCAACAAAGATTAAACTCCGGAATAAGTATTTGTATATTCCCTGAAGGAGGAGTGTTTGACGAATGTGACTTGGTTTGCGAGTTTAAAACTGGAGCTTTCCGACTTGCATTAGAACATCAAATTCCAATAATTCCAATGACTTTTGTAGACAACTTTAAACGACTACCTTATGATTTTTTAACTGGAGGATCTCCTGGGAAAATGCGCGTAACCATCCACAAACCTATACTTACTAAAGGTTTAGATATTTCTTTAAAAAACAAATTAAAAAAACAAACCAGAACACTTATATATGATGAGTTAAAAAGATATAACTCCTAAATATACTCTCTTAAAAAAACCAAAAGCGCTCTTAGGAATAAGAACGCTTTTTCGTTTAACATAAATATTTATGTCAACATTAACTAACTTAAAACTTAAAACTAAACCCAGTATAAACCCCTAAAATATAAGGATTAAAATTCCCTGAATCATTACTAAATGCATTCAACTGATACTTAAACGTTGGTTCAAAATTAAAATTAAACACTTTTGAAATGTTATAATTAAAACCAAGTCCAATATTTGTACTATAGCTTATTTTATTCAAATTATTTGCCTCTCCTATATGAGTTTCAATACCATTAGTTTCCGTATAAACATCGTTTTCATTTAAGAAAAAAGTGCTTACTCCTGCTATCACATTAATTTTCATTTTTTTGTCTGAAATTTTGTAACTCAATTCTACAGGAACTTCTATATACCCTAATCGTTGATTTAAACTGGAGTCATATAACAATGAATATGAAGATGGGATCTGGGAAATAGAATAACCACTTGAACCTGCCAAATTAAGAGACGAAGCTTCAGATGTAAGAGTTATATTTTTAAGCCCCCTCCCGTCAACCGGAGCCTCTGTAAAAGGATAAATGGCTACGTCTTGGGTATCATACCCAAGCTTAATTTTATTAACTCCTGTCCGGATTGTAAGTTTTTTATTTATTGCATAGCCCACACCTATACCATAACTCATATTAATTTTACCTTTTTTCTTATTACCAGATAACTCACTATCAATTGGAGAACCAGAACTTAATGTGTTGTAATATACCGGAGCAATATTTGGCGCTATTTTCCATTTACTAAAAGCAACTTCATTATCATCTATATTATCTTCATTGTTTTGAATTTCTTCTAACTCAGCAACTGCTTCATCAATTGTTTTCTCTACCGGAACTCCTACCTCTTCTTCCTCACATTCCTCTTCTATAGCAACCTCCCCAGTTGAACCCATCTTATCTAGACTATTTTCAATTTCAGTTTTCACTAAAATTGTATCATCATTAAAATTTACTGTATTGTCTTCTACTATATTATTCGAATTATCTTTTAAATTACCCGCAAACCCTCTTTCTACAACATTGGAACTAGTAATAACTGAAACCTCTTGTATTACATTAGCGTAAAACATATTTCTATTTTGTTCAATCACTTTGTTTTTCGCATTATTTTCATTTAAAAAACCAGAAGTACTTCTTGAACCATCTTTATTCTTTATCTTTTTATTGAATACAACTTTAGTATTACCCTCAGCAACAATACTCACTGCTTTAATCACATCATACCTACCTTTATTAGACGCAAACATTTTATTGTTGCCATCAACCATTTCATTCGAAATATTTTGTGCTAAACCTGCTCTCTGCATTAACTCTCCCTTATTTAGCAATAAAATATCACTGTTTTTTTCATTAGAACCTCTATTCGCTAATTTTGATTTCGCTGCCACAAAAGTGACCTCACTACTCACTTTAAATGATTCATCTCTTAAATCATCCTTTGGGGTTTTCAAATACGCCACCTCTTTATTAGTATTACTTTGATTCTCTTTTAATTGTAAATCAATAATTTTTTCAGTACTCTGATTTACAAATAACGTCCCCTCCTTTCCTGCAGAAATAAACTTATCATTCTTAATCGAATTTTGATTTTTCGGAGCAAAAACAACCACCTCTATACTTTCATTTACAGGCAAAAACAACATACTCAACCCTACAAAAAACACTATAGTAGCCGCTGCCCCAATAAACATCATCCATACAGGAAGTCTTCTTTTATCGGAATTATTCTCATTCAATTTAGACTGAATATTTTCCCAAACCGCATCATTTGGAGTTGCTTCAAAATCTTTAAACTGCTCTTGAAACAATCGGTCTATGTTTTTTTTATTCCCCATTATTAAAGGGTTTTTGTATTTTTAAATTCATTTTCTTCAATTTTATCTTTTAAGATATTTCTTGCTCTCGACAAGTTAGATTTTGATGTCCCTACTGATATATTTAGCATTTCAGCAATTTCTTTATGTGAAAAACCATCCAAAACATACAAATTAAACGCCAATCTATATTTATCTGGCAACTCCTGAATGATAGACAACAGAAACTCTAGCGACACCTGATCTGCCTCAATTTCTACCACCTCTTCTAAAAAATCATCATCCTTTATTACATCTAATACACTTGCTTTTCTGTAACGCTGTAATGCAGTATTTATCACAATTCGTTTCATCCATCCTTCAAAAGATCCCTTGCCATTATACTGTTTTATTTTACTTAGAATAGTAACAAAAGCATCTTGCAAATTATCTTCCGACTCCGCATAACTTTTGGAATATTTCAAGCAAAGGGTAAATAACTTTTTAGCATACAAACTATACAGCTCCCCCTGAGCTTTTCTATTATTCTTTTTACATTTTATAATGAGCAATTCTAGACTCATAAAAGCTATAGGGTTTTTTTTAGCAGGTTCTATTTCGTTTTTTCACCTAATTAGTTAGGAGTAAAACAGCCTCTTTATTTCAATAAAAATGTAATTAAACAATTCAACTTAATAAGAGAACATAAACTCATTTCACCTTAACCACTATTTAATCAGATGCTTAAAGTTACAAAAGGTTGCGTATAAAACTAAAAAAAACCTGGATATACCAGGTTTTTATTTTTTAAGAAGCTATGAATTCTATTTATTTTTCTGCTATTGCAGCAACAATTTTTTCTTCCAATTCCTCCATTAGTTCTGGATTATCTTTAAGTAAATTCTTTACCGCATCTCTACCCTGACCTAGCTTAGTCTCACCATAACTAAACCATGACCCACTCTTTTTAACGATATTAAACTCAACCCCTAAGTCAACAATTTCACCAACTTTAGAGATCCCTTCTCCGTACATAATATCAAATTCTGCCATTTGAAAAGGTGGAGCTACTTTATTTTTTACAACTTTAACTCTTGTTTTATTTCCAATAACAACCCCGTCACTATTTTTTATTTGCGTAGACCTTCTAATATCTAATCGTACAGAAGCATAAAACTTTAAGGCATTACCACCAGTAGTAGTTTCTGGGTTTCCAAATACCACACCAATCTTTTCTCTCAATTGGTTAATAAAAATTACCGTACAATTTGTTTTGCTAATCGCAGCTGTAAGCTTTCTTAATGCCTGTGACATTAAACGCGCATGAAGTCCCATTTTAGAATCTCCCATTTCACCTTCAATTTCACTTTTTGGTGTTAATGCAGCAACTGAATCAATAACAATAATATCGATAGCTCCAGAACGAATTAAATTTTCAGTGATCTCTAATCCCTGCTCACCATAATCAGGTTGAGATATGATTAAATTATCAACATCAATCCCTAATTTTTCAGCATAAAAACGGTCAAAAGCATGTTCTGCATCAACAAAAGCTGCAATCCCACCTTTTTTCTGAGCCTCAGCAATTGCATGTAAAGTCAATGTAGTTTTACCAGATGATTCAGGACCATAAATTTCAATTACCCTACCTCTTGGCAAGCCACCTACTCCTAAAGCTAAATCTAAACCTAAAGAACCTGTAGAAATAACCTCCATTTCTTCAACCGCTTTATCCCCGAGTCTCATTACAGTTCCTTTACCATATGTCTTATCTAATTTATCTAAAGTAAGTTTTAATGCCTTTAGTTTCGCTTCTTTTTCTGAACTCATAAATCCCGTGTTATATTAACTTTTTGCTAAAGTACAGTTTCTTTTTACTACATACAATCATAAATTTTTCAACTTATTAACAAGCAGCTTTTTAGGAAAGTATATTTTTGACGCAACCTTTTTCAAAAACCGACATCTATTAATAAAGCGACATACACATTACAAGAATAAATGAGATTTTTAAGAATACAAATTAATATAAACACAAACGGTTTTACAATTGCTACTTCAATAGTTTGCAATTGTAAGCTAGACGGCGGTTAATTTTCGTTACTTTTTAATACAAATGATTTTCGAGAAAACACTTCGGAAAAGTTATCATTAGATTAAAAATTTAGTAACGAATTAGCCCACAAAAAGCTTCTGTTTAAAACAGGAGCTTTTTGTATTTTAACGCTTTACCCACAAGCCTTCAGAATAAAAAATGTATATTTACCGTTACTATTTTTTTTAACGAATTTACGCCTCTTGGGGCTCTATATATATTATGGCTTGTAATAATTGTGGTACCGGTACTGACGGTATACCAAAAGGTTGCAAAAGCAATGGAACATGTGCTTCTGACAGCTGCAACAAACTCACCGTTTTTGACTGGTTGTCAAACATGACATTACCTAGTGGACAAGAACCGTTTAATTGTGTTGAAGTACGTTATAAAAACGGAAGGAAACACTATTATAAAAACACAGAAAACTTAACTTTATCAACTGGAGATATTGTCGCTACGGAAGCTTCTCCAGGACATGACATCGGAATGGTTACTTTAACAGGGGAATTGGTTAAAGTGCAAATGAAGAAGAAGAAAGTGAAAATTGATAGTGAAGATGTAAAAAAAATATACCGTAAAGCTTCACAAAAAGATATTGATATTTGGACTAAAGCTAGGGAAAGAGAAGAGCCAATGAAGGTTCGTGCTAGACAATTAGCTATTGAGTTGAAATTAAAAATGAAGATCTCTGATATTGAATTTCAAGGAGACGCTTCAAAAGCAACATTTTATTACACTGCGGAGGAACGCGTAGATTTCAGAGAACTCATTAAAGAATTCGCTAAAGAATTTAGTACTCGAATAGAAATGCGTCAAATTGGTTTTCGTCAAGAAGCCGCTAGACTTGGAGGTATTGGATCATGCGGAAGAGAGCTTTGTTGCTCTACATGGTTAACTGATTTCAGATCAGTAAGTACTTCTGCCGCTCGTTACCAACAATTATCATTGAATCCACAAAAATTAGCGGGACAATGTGGTAAATTAAAGTGTTGTTTGAACTATGAATTAGATTCATACCTAGATGCCTTAAAACATTTTCCCGATAAAAATGTAAAATTAAAGACTAAAAAAGGAAATGCAGTTTCTCAAAAAACTGATATTTTTAAAGGAATGATTTGGTATGCTTATGAAGGAGAATGGACTAATTGGTTTATGATTACTACCAAGGATGCCAATGAAATCATTGCTGAAAACAAAAAAGGAAATATTGTTGACAATTTGGAAGATTACGCTTCTGAGTTAATTGAAGAAGTAACTGTTGATTTTGAAAATGTCGTTGGTCAGGATAGTTTAACTCGTTTTGACAAACCAAAACAAAAGAAAAGTCGTAAGCCACACCAAAAGAAGGATCCTCAAAAAAGGACTGACAATAAGGACAACCCTAATAAGAAAAGAGAGCATTCCAATAAGCCACAAAACAAACGTCGCCCTCAAAAAAGAACCGACGAAAAAACTACCGAAAACAAACCTGCAGGTCAGCAAAACAGGAATAAAAAACCGACACACAAACCAAAGGCTCAAAATGGAGATGCTCCAAAAAAGCCACAACACAAACCGAGACCAAGACCTCAAAATAAAAATAATAACAATACAAAAAAAGACAACTCACCTCAAAAAGATGCGTAATTTTCTAGTCCTTTTAGTTGCTATTATTAGTCTTACAGCTTGTGACTCAAAACACGTGTTTGACGAATATAAAACAATACCAAATACCTGGAATAGGGATGCTATTATTGACTTTAATTTTAAAGCTCCAGATACTATTGCTGCATATGATTTATTTATAAATGTGCGCAATAACAATAGCTATGAATTTAGTAACTTATTTTTAATTGTAAAGATAACTTCTCCCAACAATAACAAGGTTATTGACACCTTAGAGTATGAAATGACTACTCCTAGAGGAGAGTGGCTGGGTACTGGCTTTTCTGAAATAAAAGAAAATAAGTTATGGTACAAAGAACAATTTCATTTTAAGGAAGAGGGTGAGTATAACGTTAATATCACACATGCTATTAGAAAAAACGGAGCTACCAAAGGAGTTTCTGAATTAAAAGGCATCACTGAGGTAGGATTTAGAATAGAGAAAAACACAAACGAGAAAAAAGCATTATAACATGGCTAAAAAAGCGCAAAAAAAAGCAGTGCAAAAAAAAACTACTGGATTCGGTAAATTCATAAAGTGGTTTTGGTTGTTATTTGTATTCGCTCTAATATGTATAGCCACCCCTTTCGTATTAGCTTCTATGGGAGCCTTTGGGGAAATGCCTGATTACACTTATTTAGAAAATCCAAAAACAGATTTAGCCTCAGAAATTGTTAGTGCAGATAATAAAACATTAGGGAAATTTTATTTTAATGACAACAGAACCCCTGTTACCTATGAAGATTTATCAAAACATTTAGTTGACAATCTTGTTGCTACAGAGGACGAACGTTTCTATGAGCATTCTGGAATTGATTTCAGAAGAACTATCACTGCTATCATTCAACTAGGTAGTAAAGGTGGCGGTAGTACCATTACACAACAACTCTCAAAATTATTGTTTCATCAAAAAGAAGGAAGAGGAAACCTTGTCAATAGGATGAAGCAAAAATTTAAAGAATACGTAATTGCAACCCGTTTGGAACGTCAATACACCAAGCAGGAAATCATAGCGATGTATTATAATATTTATGATTTTGGAAATAATGGCGATGGTATTCGTTCAGCTACTCGAATCTATTTCGGAAAAGAACCAAAAGACATCAACCAAGAAGAAGCCGCTGTATTAGTAGGAATGTTTAAAAATTCTTCTTTATACAACCCTATCACAAACCCTGTTGGAGTTCGGAATCGTAGAAATGTGGTTTACAAACAGATGAATAGAAACGATCTGATTACTGAACAACAAAAAGACTCCCTTCAGAAGTTACCTTTAAAATTAAATTTCACTCCTGAAAACCATAACGCAGGATTAGCAACATATTTTAGAGAGCACCTTAGAGATGAAATGAAAAAATGGATTAAGGATAATCCTAAAAATGATGAAGGTGACAAATACAGTTTATATAACGACGGTTTAAAAATATATGTAACTATTGATTCTCGTATGCAGGAATTTGCTGAGACTGCAATGAAAAAGCACATGAAAAACTTGCAAGGGGAACTTGATAAACAAAACAAGAAGAATAAAACGGCTCCCTTTAGAAGCCTCGACAAAAAAGAAATTGAGAAATTGCTTAAAACTGCAATGAGAAGATCAGAGCGCTATAGAATGTACACTAAAGAGATGGGCAAATCCAAAGCTGAGGCTTATGCATCTTTCAACGTAAAAAAGAAAATGAGAATCTTCTCTTGGAAAGGTGATATAGACACCATCATGACTCCTAGAGATTCTATGTTATATTACAAGAAGTTTTTACATGCAGGCTTATTATCGATAGAACCTGAAACTGGTTATGTAAAAGCATGGGTTGGAGGGATAAACCATAAATACTTTAAATACGATCACGCAAAACAAGGAAAACGCCAAGTAGGATCTACGTTTAAACCTTTTGTGTATGCTACGGCTATTGATCAGTTAAAATATTCTCCATGTGATACTATATCTGATTCCTATTACTGTATTGCAGAAGGAAGACATGGTAACCTAAAAGACTGGTGTCCTAAAAATTCTAACGGAAAATATAAAGGAATGATAACGTTAAAATCAGCTTTAGCAAATTCGATTAATACAATATCTGCTAAATTGATCGATAGAGTAGGACCTAAAAATGTTGTTCAAATGGCACATAATTTAGGGGTAAAAAGCGAAATGCCTGAATTCCCCTCTATCTGTTTAGGGACTCCTGAATTGAGTTTATTCGAGATGGTTAACTCATACAGTACCTTAGCAAACATGGGACAATACGTAAAGCCGACAATTATTTCAAGAATAGAAGATAAAAATGGGACAATTCTGTACCAAAATGTTCCTGAGACTAAAGATGTTTTAAGCGAAGAATCTGCTTATGTAACTGTAAAATTAATGGAAGGTGTTACCAGATTCGGATCTGGAGCTAGATTAAGATCAAGTAAAGGCTGGGGAGCAGAATACACTAAAGGACTTGTAACAGGTCACCCATATCAATTTACTAATGACATTGCAGGAAAAACTGGTACTACTCAAAACAATTCTGACGGTTGGTTTATGGGGATGGTTCCTAATTTAGTAACAGGAGTTTGGGTAGGTGCCGAAGATAGAGCTGTACATTTTAACTCCATAAGATACGGACAAGGAGCAACCATGGCTTTACCCATTTGGGCACAGTACATGAAAAGTTGTTATAGCGTTAAAGACATAAACATATCACAAGAGCCGTTTAAGAAACCTGAGAATTTAAGTATCGAAGTAGATTGTGAAAAATGGGCTCAAGAAAATGAAGAAAATTTAAACGACAGCCCTGACTTTTAATTCCAAACCCACTTATGGGGTTAACTACTTGAAGATCTCTTTGAATAAAGAACAATAATTTTAACTCATACCTCATATACTTATGTTGAGGTAGTAGATTACAATAACATGATTAAAAAAACAGTACAAAACGTAGAAGAAGCCCTAACAGGAATAAAAGACGGTATGACGTTAATGTTAGGTGGTTTCGGACTTTGTGGAATTCCTGAAAATAGTATTTCAGAATTGGTTAAAAAAAACGTAAAAGGAATCACTTGTATTTCTAATAATGCTGGAGTTGATGACTTCGGATTAGGATTGTTATTACAAGGGAAACAAATAAAGAAAATGATTTCTTCTTATGTAGGAGAAAACGATGAATTTGAACGCCAAATGCTTTCTGGCGAGTTAGATGTTGAATTGACACCTCAAGGAACTTTAGCAGAGAAATGTAGAGCTGCACAAGCTGGGTTTCCTGCATTTTTCACTCCTGCTGGTTACGGAACTGAAGTAGCTGAAGGAAAAGAAACCAGAGAATTCAACGGAAAAATGTATGTTCTAGAAGAAGCCTTTAAAGCTGACTTTGCTATTGTAAAAGCATGGAAAGGTGATACTGCTGGGAATTTGATTTTTAAAGGTACTGCACGTAATTTTAACCCTTGTATGTGCGGGGCTGCAAAAATCACAATTGCAGAAGTTGAGGAATTGGTTCCTGCTGGTGAATTAGACCCTAATCAAGTTCATGTCCCTGGAATATTCGTACAGCGAATTTTTCAAGGAAAAGACTATGAGAAAAGGATTGAGCAACGAACTGTACGTTCTCGCAATTAATTTAATGTAATAATTTAATTAATTTAACAATGAAAAATTTAGTTGTAGAAAAATCAATTGAAGTTGCGTTGTTGATTATTAAATATTGTGAAGAATTAGAAAAAAGTAAAAAATACGTTATATCAAAACAATTATTAAAATCTGGAACTAGTATCGGGGCTAATATTCATGAAGCTCAGAACGCAGAAGGTAGAGCAGATTTTATTCATAAAGTTAAGATAGCGGCAAAAGAACTAGAGGAAACTAAATATTGGCTAACTCTATGTGAAAAATCTGATAATTATCCGACTAATTTGATTCTAAAGGAACAAATAAATCAACTAGGGTTAATTATATATAAAATTTTAAGCACGAGTATCAAAAATAAAAATTGATACATTGTTTAACTAACTAATTGATACATTAATAAAATGTTAGATAAAACTGGAATAGCAAAACGTATTGCTAAAGAATTAAAAGACGGATATTTTGTAAATCTTGGAATTGGAATACCAACTTTGGTTGCTAACTATATCCCAACAGGTATTGAAGTAGAATTTCAAAGTGAAAATGGCGTTCTAGGGATGGGTCCTTTCCCTTTTGAAGGTGATGAAGATGCTGACATCATTAACGCGGGAAAACAAACAATAACAACATTAAAAGGCGCTAGTTTTTTTGACTCCGTAACAAGTTTCGCTATGATTCGTGGTCAGCATGTTGACCTTACTATATTAGGAGCCATGGAAGTTTCTGAAAATGGTGATATTGCCAACTGGAAAATTCCAGGAAAAATGGTAAAAGGTATGGGAGGAGCAATGGATTTAGTTGCTTCTGCTGAAAATATTATTGTTGCTATGATGCATACCAACAAACGTGGTGAATCAAAATTATTAAAAAACTGTTCTTTACCATTAACAGGAGTAGGATGTGTTAAAAAAATTGTAACCAACCTTGCTGTTTTAGAAGTAACTAACAAAGGATTTAAACTATTAGAAAGAGCTCCTGGTGTTTCTGTAGAAGACATTCAAAAAGCAACCGAAGGAACTTTACTAATTGAAGGTGATATTCCGGAAATGATATTAAATTAACCCACCAGTGGGTCTTTACTAACAACTACAAAGGCATTGCTCATTTATAGCATATTGACCTTAATAAGATAAAAATATTTTGACTTTATTATATCTCCTCTCCCTTTGGGAGAGGATTAAGGTTTACCTCAACTTGATTGGGTGGCAAGGACTTAAATACCTTTCGGAATTGCATTAATTAATGATTGTGTATATTCCGTTTTTGGATCAGCATAAATACTATCTGCCTCGCCAATTTCTTCTATTCTACCCTTACTCATTACTACCAATTGATCGCTCATATATTTTACAACTGCTAAATCATGAGAAATAAAGATATAACTGAATCCGAATTTCTCTTTAAGTTCGTTTAACAAGTTCAATACTTGAGCCTGTACTGAAATATCTAATGCGGATACAGATTCATCACATATAATCAGCTTCGGATTCACAGCTATAGTTCGGGCTATTCCAATACGTTGCCGCTGACCTCCTGAAAACTCATGTGGATAGCGATAAAAATGTTCTTCTAATAAACCTACACGTTCTAACAATTCAATTGTTTTTGCTTTACGGGCTGCATCATTTTTATATAATTTATGAACCTTCATGGGTTCCATAATTGCTTTTCCAACAGGAATTCTTGGATTTAATGACGAGTATGGATCTTGAAATATTAATTGAATTTCTTTTCTGAGTAAACGTAATTCTGATTTTGATATTTTTGTAATATCTGTTCCTTTATAGAATATTTGGCCTGAAGTAGCTTTATCTAATTGTAAAATAGCATTTCCTAATGTAGATTTCCCACAACCTGACTCTCCAACAAGTCCTAAGGTTTCCCCCTCATACAAATCAAAACTTACGCTATTTACAGCTTTAAAATAAGTGTCTTTGGTAAACAGTAATCCTTTAGTTACATATTCCTTATCAACATTAACCACTTTTAATAGTGGCTCAGAGTTGTATATTTTTTTATGATTATTAACTCTGTCAACTGATGTAATCAATTCATCTGAAATTGTATCATTTAAATAATCTTGAATTGTAGGCAATACTTTTAAACGTTCATTAACGGATGGTCTGGAATTAATTAACGCTTTTGTATAGTCGTTTTCGGGATTTTTAAAAACTTTATCTACACTCCCACTTTCAACAACTTTACCTTTGTACATCACCACAACATTATCGCTAATTTCCGAAATCAATGCCAAATCATGAGAAATAAAAATGATACTCATTTTAGTTTCTTGTTGAATAGACTTTAATAAGGCAATAATTTCCTTTTGAACAGTTACATCTAATGCAGTAGTCGGCTCGTCAGCAATTAATACATCAGGTTTACATGCAATTGCCATAGCTATCATAACACGCTGTTTTTGACCCCCAGAAATTTGATGTGGATACTTATCATACATAACGGCTGGGTCAGGAAGCTTTACTTTTTCAAATAACGACAACACTTCTAATCGCGCTTCTTTTTTAGTGAGATTCAAATGACGTACCAATACTTCAGCAACTTGTTTCCCACATATAAGTGATGGATTCAATGAAGTCATCGGTTCCTGAAAAATCATTGCAATTTTATTCCCCCGAAGTTCTTGAAAATCTGAATTTGAATATTTTAATAAATCATTATCTAAATACTTCATTTCCCCCGAAATAAACTTTGTCTGTTTTTTAGGGAGCAACCCTAAAATAGCAAGCGATGAAACTGATTTCCCAGAACCTGATTCACCAACTATCCCTAATATTTCGTTTTTTTTTAATTTATAAGAGACCTCAAACAGCACTTGATTACTCTCATTATAGGACTCAAAAGCGATTGATAAATTATTAACTTCTAAAATAGTATCATTCATAAATTAAATATACTAACATTAAAGGGCTTATACCAACCAAAGTTTGTGAAAGAATAAATTTGATGAATTATGTTCAAAAAAATCAGTTGAATATCTTGTCTTAAATGTCATTAATCAGATAGGCCCTACAACTTTATCTATAAATGAACTAGAGCGTAAAATAACTGAATTGATAAAAAAGAATCATTTCGTTTTACTAAGTAATACCAAGTAAAATCAATACTAGGCATCGGCGAAGGAACAGCAACGCTAATAATTATAGCGCCCAATGGATTTAAAGCCTTTTATAAAGCTAAACAATTATCATCCTATTTTAGATTAGAACCTACAGAAAGAAGCTCTAGAAAGATTAATAAAATGGGGGCTTGGAAAATTATATATGCGCAACATACAAGCTTCTATATACAACAAATTACCTGTGTGAATTTGTATCAGCGATCATTAGCTAAAAGGAAAGCCTAAAAAACTAGCACTTATTGATGTGTCAAATAAGCTTTTACGCATCGTATAGAGAATACAGGTTTCTGGCAGTGTATAGGTTAAAACGAAATATATTCGAGCAATACTGAGTTGGTGTTTTCTTCTTGTTATTCTTGAAAAAAATAGTGGGAACTGAAAAAACAGTCCCCACTACACAGGATAATATTCGATTCAAAAAATCACCGTATATTTCCTTCTGGTTTTACAAATTTATTGAATTTTACTTATTTTTCAACACAATTTGACGAAGTATATAACTAACAATATTAATTTACAGCTGGTAAAAAGCTATAGTTTTTAGCATAGCTTAACATTTGCTCAGTAAACGTTTTTGGTTGCTCAATTGTGAAACCTGTTATTTCTCCTGCGTCATTAGTTGTTGGAACTATTACTGGATTTACAAATCCGCTATAAGGAGCGTCTTTAAATTGTGCATTTCTATCCAACACTTCTTTATGAATTGCTTGATCTACTTTTACACCGTATCCTTCCACTAAAGCTTCTACAGCAGCAAAATCACCTTCCGATTTTATACGTTGTGTTTCACGTAATAATTGTCCGAAAATATCATGTAACTTTTTATAGTCATTAATATTGAAATATGTTTTCCCATCACGAGTAACTTTTTCAATTACATTATCAGCTTGACCTTTTTCGTAAGCCCATCCAGCAACCCATTGACGGTTACGCATGTGTGCTTCTTCTATTTCGTCACCTAAATTCAAACGAACTAATTGTGCCATTAACCCATTACGGATATACCCATCATAAGCAGTTTTACCTACTTTTTCCCAATCTTTAACTAAACCTAAATCTTGTAACTTGGTATCGTATAAATAGTACAACCCAACTAAATCAGCTCTTCCTTCTTCCAAAGTAGATGCATAATTTTTAAGTGTTTCTCTAGTTTCTCCTACTCCTGGATTTATCTGTCCAGATGCGTGACCAATTACTTCGTGTAATGCTGTATGTAATTTATCAGCTAGTTGTCCGTATTCTTCTTCTAAAAGCAATTCTTCTTCATCATGAACAAATTCTTTTAATCTACCTGAACCACCAGCATTTGCATAAGCACCAATAATATTCCCTAAAGAAACCGACTTACTCCCTACTTCAGTACGAATCCAGTTTGCATTTGGTAAGTTTACACCAATTGGCGTACTTGGAGATGCATCACCTGCTTCACCTGCAACATTTACAACTTTGTATGTTACACCAACAACATTTTTCTTTTTATGTTCATCCATTAATGGAGAGTTATCCTCAAACCATTGTGCATTTTCAGAAACTACAGACATTTTTTTAGACATGTCAAAATCTTTAATTTGCACTACATTTTCATAAGAACCTCTGTATCCTAATGGGTCATTATATACTTCAATAAAACTATTAATATAATCAATATTACCTTCAGTTGCAGCAGTCCAAGCTACATTGTAATCATCCCAAGTTTGTAAATCACCTGTTTGATAATATTTAATTAACAATCCTAAAGCTGTTCCTTGCGCTTCGTTTTCTGCTACCCCTTGTGCTTTCTCTAACCAACCAATTATCTGATCAATTGCTGCACCATATAAACCACCTGATTTATATATACGCTCTTTTAACACTCCATTTTCTTTAACTAACTGAGAGTTTAATCCGTAAGACAATGGTTGTTTTTTATTTGGAGAGATCATCTTTCCGTAAAAAGATTCCACATCGGCATTTGTTACATTAGGACCGTAAAAGTTTACAGCACTTGCAGCAACATTATCTACTCCTTTTGATAGGTTAACTTTTTTAGCATCTTTGTCATTAAAAATAACCGCTAAAGCATCTCCTTTTAATTCCGTACTAGTAGCCGTTAATAAAGTTTCTAAATACGCTTGGTCAAATGCTGGGGTCAATTTAGCATTTGAATAGTGATGGTGAATTCCGTTAGAAAACCACACACGTTTTAAATACTCTTCAAAATTATTCCAGTTATCAGTAGTTTTATCTCCTGTATAATTAGCATATACATTTTCTAATGCTTTACGGATAGTTAAATTATGACGATAGTTTTGATCCCACATGATATCCCTACCTGCTAATCCTGCTTGCGTTAAATAGTATACTAATTTTTGTTCTTTTAATGTTAATGCATCAAATCCGTG
This sequence comes from Flavobacteriaceae bacterium, assembly GCA_013214625.1. Classification (GTDB taxonomy): domain Bacteria; phylum Bacteroidota; class Bacteroidia; order Flavobacteriales; family Flavobacteriaceae. The sequence continues at coordinate 32,135 of JABSPO010000001.1, read as the reverse complement.
AATTTGGTAACGCAATACTTTAATATCTGCAAACTGCTCAACAGCATAATCAAAATCGGTTGCTACTTCCTTCTTTACTTCTGCAACAACTTCAGTAATATCTTCAGCTACTTTTTCATTTGTTTTACCACATGAAATGATTAAGGTTGTCGCTAATGCTAATCCTATAATTGGTTTTATTTTCATTATAATTAATTTAAGGTTGTTTTAATTTCGCCTAAAAGTAATTAATCTAATGAAGAAAAAGAAATGTTAATTTATTATATTTAGCATTCAATACTAATTTTTACTAACCAATTAGTCGGATATAATGACTAATTAAACACTAACCATATGAAAATTCTTAAGTACTTATTATTACTCTTACTGGTAATAGTTGGTGGTTTTCTTTTATTTACCACTTTACAACCAAACAACTACGACGTAAAACGTTCAAAATTGATAGAAGCTCCAGTAAGCGCCGTTTATAATAATGTTAATGATTATAAAAATTGGAAAACATGGGGACCTTGGTATGATGATGACCCAACAATTAAAGAAACTTACGCTGACCAAACTTCTGGTGTTGGTGGAGCCTATAGCTGGACTAGTAAAGACGGCCCAGGAAACATGCAAACAATTTCTTTAGAAGAGAATAAATCAATTTCTCAAAAACTACAATTTTCTGACTACGAACCTGGTGATACCTATTGGACTTTTGAAGAAACAGAAGGAGGAACTAATGTTACTTGGGGAATGAAAGCCGATAAAATTCCTTTTATGTTTAAATTTTTTGGAGCATTATCTGGTGGAATGGATAATATGCTTGGACCTATGCTTGAAAAAGGCCTAGATAAAATGGCTAATGTTATGCCTGAATACATGAAAAACAATCCTCCAGCTCCACCAAAAGAAACTTTTACATTAGGAAGTATTTTATCCTTAAAACAAGATGCACAACAATTTATTGGATACAAACAAGTATGTAAAATTGATCATGAAGCAATCACTAAATTATTCATGGAATTTATGCCTAAAGCTGGAATTCATGCAGCGGCTCAAAAATTAGCTGATACTGATTATACTCCTGCTTCTGTTTTTACTAAATGGGATGAAGAAAAAGGAGAAGCTGAGTTTTATATTGGTTTAATAGTAAGAAAAGATATCGCCTTAGATAAAGGAATGGAAAAAGTAACATTACCTGATGGTAAAAATATTATGATTACTAAATATGGACCATACGGAACAGGTGACCAAGAAGCTCATATGGCTATTGATCAGTATTTAAAAGAAAATGGCCTAGAACAAAATGGTGCAATCTGGGAATTATACTTAAACGACCCTATGCTTGTTAAACCAGAGGATGTAGAAACTGAAATTCATTATCCAGTTAAATAACCTCATTGAGGTATTAATCCCACCAGTGGGGTTAACCCTGTCCCGATAGCTATCTATAGTAATGCCTTGTACTAAAAAAGTATTTGGTTAACTCATACCTCACTTGTTTACACCAAGGAAATTGATTTATAAAAAAAAGCGACCAATGGTCGCTTTTTTTATGTCTTAAAATATTGTTTTCGTATCAAGATTATCGTTTTGAAAAAGTAGAAATATGTCATTCTGAATTTATTTCAGAATCTCACTAGGTTCGTAACCAATGTTGATGAGAAACTGAAACGAGTTCAGTTTGACGAAATCTTTATTTTTCAGACAGCATATTTTCATTTATATAAAAAAACTAACCCAACTCCTCTTCAATAACTTCCTCTTCAATAGCCTCCTCTTCAATAACTTCTTTCTGAACAGGCACACTAGCTTTTATAGCATTAAATTTAGTTAACTTATCTATTTCTCCATCAAAATATGGAAATACATCCATAATTGGTGATTCAGCTATTGACGGAATTGTATAATCCCCCATGGTATCTTTCATTACTACATTTGTACTATCAAAAGCTTCCTTTACATCGTTAGCCTGAATTAACAAATATATGTTTGACTTTCTTTCTTTACCACTTTCTTCATCATAAGCCACTAAAGATACTTTCGATTTAAACCAGCGGTCAGAATTTTCAAACGGATGAATTTCTGCGAAATTTGCCATTTTGATATTCGTGATCATAAACTCCTCACTAATATACATTGCCATTTCTTCCGTGATTCTAGATTCCGCTTCGGTATAAGATACTGCATCAACCAAATAAGGTTCCGTAGTTACTTTTTGTACTCCGTTATCATCTAATTTTCTATATTTTACCTTGCATTCATACCAAGTTGTGCTCATGTTTTTCTTATTTTGAAGGGCAAATATAGAGTATCATTTAACTCCCTTTACATATACCTACACATAGATATTCACAATTTTAGTCCTGACCGTATTTTTTATATCTTCGCATGTAGTTCAATACCCTTTGAAGAGGCTTGATGAGCGAATTTTAAATAACTTTTTATTTGACCTCCGAAACAATAGGACTCGAATAACTTAAACCCACTGGCGGGATGAAAGCAATAGTACTCGTTTTTTTAGGAGGTGGTTTTGGAAGTGTTTTACGATACTTACTTAGTAAAGCCTTAAACTCAGACCTATCAGGAATTCCTTACGGAACTTTTGCAGTTAACCTGTTTGGTTCTTTACTAATTGGGATTATTTTAGGCCTTTCTATAAAAGAAAGTGTGCTTACACAAAATCAAACATTATTCCTTGCAACTGGTTTTTGTGGTGGTTTTACTACTTTCTCAACATTCGCTTATGAAAACCATATGTTTTTAAAATCAGGCGATTTTCTTTCTTTTGCACTATATACTATCGGTAGTTTTGCGCTAGGTTTTTTAGCGGTGTTTTTAGGAATGTATTTGGTAAAATAGAGTTTCTTTAAAACACTATACTATGTATGTTTACATAGCTAACAGAAAAAACACAAAACTATATATATAATCTAATCGGGCGCAAAGAACCTTCTATCGCCCCATTTAAATATACTATAGAGAAAAAGATAGGGTTGGTTATTAGTAATTTTAATATGAGTAATAGTTTTGAATTTATTGTATAATAGGTCGAAAAAAATCATTTTAAAGAAACCCTTTTAATATTATTTTCTTGTCCACAATCAAAACAAAAATTCATATGTGTTTTTAACTGGCTTTTACAATTTGGACAATAAATCCTTTTTCTCCTATTATTTGCCACAGGGAATTGGTTTATAAAATTTAGTGCAAATTTAATAGGGTGACTTTATAGGGAATGCTATTAAGTTATATAAGCAATTTAGAAGTTCATCAAAATTAATTATACAAACTGACTTTAACACAATTAGCTTTGTTTTTTAATTATAAAATAACCCTAAAGAGGTTAAATATTATAATACTTAAGTACTATTAGAAAGAAAAAACCAAAAATAATAGTACTCAAAATAACGTGTGTAAGTCCTACAAAAGATAAACGTATAAAAGTACTTATCTTTCCTAAGGCGTAAAATTTTCTTGCTGCGATAAAACCGTAAATTAATAAGCCTAATATGGCAAAAGATGTTAAATCTATTTTAAATACCCAATCTATTAACAGACTTACAATTAGCAATACAAATACAAATGATTGCAGGTGTAATGCAAACACTAAGTGATCTACATAGAAGTACTTTTTTTTATAAAAAAACAAGAATAGTAATACACCTAAAATAGGTATTAAAAAGAAAAACAGTATTGGTAGTTTAGACTTTAAAAACAGCAGAAATAACTTTAGCTCTTTTTTGTCAGATAGTATCTTTGTTATTTTTCCATCAAACAGTTGTTCATCTAACTCTGAAAAAGCGACATCTTCTTTATCATTATTTACCGTTTTTGCTTTTTCAAATTCGCTTTGAACCTGCTCTATCGTAGTGAGATTTCCATTGGCAGTAAGATTAATCTCATCGGAAATACTCCCCCCCGTAGATATAATACTATTAAGTAAAAAGAAGGCGAAACTGATAAAAATATAAAGGCGAATTGGTCGTAAATATGCTTCAATTTTACCGTCCAAATATTCAAGAGAAAGAAAGCTTGGTTTGATCAATAAATATTTTAGTGATGCAAATAATTTAGAATCAAAGGAAAAATATGTTGAAGAAAAATCTGACACCAACATTTTCATGGAAACCCTTTTTATATGGTTTTCCTGTCCACAATTGGGGCAAAAATTCATGTCTTCTTTTAAATGCTTATCACAATTTGGGCAATTGATTCTTTTCCTTCTTCTTTTCTCCATTTTAATGGTCTTTATATTTTTTAACTCCAACAATAACGTCAATTTCTAAATTATTTTCAATAGGAGGAATAGTACAATTCCACCCATCAGAATATGCGCAATACGGGTTATAAGCCTTATTAAAATCTACTAAAATAGTATTTCCTTTAGGTATGATTAAATCAATAAATCGCCCGCCACTATAGGTTGTTTCGCCATTTGATAAATCATTGAAAGGCAAGAATAAATAATCTTTATATATAGGGTTCGTTAATAGTCGTTGACTCTGATATACCGCTAAAGTTAAGTCTTTACCATTAATAGAAAAATTTAACATTCCGTATTTAATTAAAAACTTAGTTTTCCCTGAAGAAGTCCCTGCTGCAAAAAATTCTTCATTTGGTGTTCTGGTAAAGGTTGCGTTTACACGATAATTTAAATCTATTTCAAAAAACTCTAATCCTTTAAAATACTTTCTATCTGCTTCAGTTAATGGAGACTTTCCTTTTGTTCTAAACTGAGTGTTTTGTTCCTCTTGGTGTGCTTTAATTTCTTTAATTACCTCAGTATTTTGAGCCCTTAAAGAACATGATATTAAAACTATAAAAAGTAAAATCTGTTTCATCTTAAAAAATATTTATTTCAAAAATACATTTTTATACTTAAAATTATATAGCTTTGCACTTCAATTACTACAATCATGAATTGCAAACAAATAAATAAAAGGGTCTGTTGGTCTTCTCAAAAGAGGAGTTCGGGCTGTTGTATTTATTTGTTATGTCAATAACGGTATAAATTAATACAATATATAAACGCCCAACTCTTCAGTTGGGCGTTTTATCTTTATACCACTTTCCAGAAAGTACATTTTTAAACTAACTCAAGTCATTACTTAAAATGGCTTCTAAAATTTAATGCATATGAAAAAACTATATTTTAATTATATCGATTCTTTTGGCGGACTCTCCAAAGAAGTTTGGTGGTTAGCGCTGATTACTTTAATTAACCGAGCAGGAACAATGGTTATTCCATTCCTATCATTATACTTGACTGAAAGCTTAGATTTTAGCCTTAGTAATGTAGGATGGATTATGTCAGCGTTTGGATTAGGATCTGTTTTTGGTTCATGGTTAGGAGGGAAATTAACCGACAAAATTGGCTATTATAAAGTAATGCTATTTAGCCTGTTCGCTACAGGGTTCTTGTTTGTTGGTTTGCAATACTTAACTACATTTAGTTCTTTTTGTATAGGTATTTTCTTCGTTATGTTAGTTGCTGATGCATTTAGACCGGCAATGTTTGTAGCACTAAGTGCCTATAGTAAGCCAGAAAACAAAACGCGTTCAGTTACTTTAATTCGTTTGGCTATTAACTTAGGCTTTTCTGCTGGACCAGCAATAGGTGGGCTAATTATTACTTTTATGAGTTATGGAGGCTTGTTTTGGGTAGATGGTATTACATGTGTTTTGGCAAGTTTTTTATTGCTTAATGTATTGAACCCAAAAACTGCGAGAACTATTGATGAAGTTGAAGTAGTTAATCCAAAATCAGCTTATAACGATAAAACTTTTTGGGTGTTTCTTGTAGCTATGTCTTTATTTGGAATTGTATTCTTGCAATTTTTTTCAACTATTCCATTGTATTATAAAGATGCGCATGGATTAAGTGAATTGGAAATTGGTTTATTAATGGGTATGAATGGATTTATCATTTTCGCATTGGAAATGCCCTTGGTTAAATGGTTAGAAAATAGCAAACGCACCAAATCAGGACTTATGTTTATCGGCGCAGCTCTTACCGGCTTAAGTTTTGTTATACTTACTACCACTTCATGGGTAGGTATCTTAATTGTTAGCATGCTTTTAGTGACTGTTGGAGAAATGATTGCATTTCCATTTTCTAACGCCTTTGCAATGGACCGATCTAAAAAAGGAAATAAGGGAGAATATATGGCGTTATACAGCATTTCATTTTCTGTCGCACATATATTTAGTCATAACGGTGGGATGCATTTAATTGAGAGTGTTGGTTACGACAATACATGGTTTGTAGTTTCTGCTCTTGCCTTAGTATGTATGCTATTACTATTTATTTTAAGACAGCAATTAAAACCTGAAAAAGTAACGGTATGAATTTAAATCAAATTACCATTGCAGCTACCGATGTTTCAGCATCGGTAGCTTTTTATAAAAAACTAGGATTACATTTAATAGTTGATGCATTACCAAGGTATGCTAGATTTGAATGCCCAGATGGCTCAAGTACTTTCTCTATTCATTTAGCAGATGACGTACCTAAAGGAAATGGAATTACTGTTTATTTTGAAGACGACAACATTGATACAACAGTAAAAGAGCTTCAACAAAAAGGAATTATATTCCATACCCTACCAGAAGAACAGTCGTGGTTATGGCGCGAAGCAAGTTTATTTGATCCCGACGGACATAAAATTATTATTTATTTTGCTGGAGAAAATAGACTCAATCCACCTTGGAGAGTTGATTAATTACAGGCCTTACAACCATCCTTGTCTTTAGATTCACCAACTAGCTGTCCTTTTTCATTTTCGATATAATCACAACAATCTATATATCCCTGTTTGATTAATTTTCTAGCACGCTGAATTTGCGATTTCACTGTGGGTAATGGCCGTTTAAGTCTCTTAGCAACGGCAGCTTGTTTTAATCCTTTTATCTCTGATAGAAAAAGCGGATCTCTATATTTTTTAGGTAAGTTTTTAATGATACCTGGCAAACAATCTTGTGGAGAATGTGCTGTTTCTTCCCAAGATTCATCTTTAATATCAAAGGTGTTTAGTGGTACGGTTTTATTGCTTTTTCTGAAATAGTCCAAACTTACATTTCTAGCTATAGAAAACAGCCATGATTTTATTTTAGTCTCATTTTTTACAGTATCTAATTTACTATAGGCTTTTATAAACGTGTCTTGTAATAAATCATTAGTCAGCTGCTCATCTTTAACTTTACTTAAAATGAATCGCTTTATATCTTGATTATATTCTGACCAAACTTGATTAATATCCATATTTTATTTTGTAATCAATATCCTTGACGCAAGCATGTAAGGTATAAATTTATCAATAGTATTCTTCAGTAGAAACTAAATGTCGAAGAATTAAACCCACTAGTGGGATAAAAATTAACTGTCATATTGAGCATGTCGAAATATTATAAGTATCTTATAGATAATTAACTTCGACAAGCCCCGTTTGATATTCTAGTTAGTTATCTACTAACAGTTACAACCTGTGCATGTACATGATTCACAAGTACAATTAGTACAATTCCCATTCTGACAGTTTTCGCAGTTACAGCTACATTCTTTATGTTTTTTCATGATCGTTTTTTTAATTCATACAGTAGACGCAAAAGTGTTTAAAAAGATGCATTTTATTTCTATAAATTTACAAAAAAAAATTACTGATTAAGTATATTTGCTCTCCTTAACCTACTTTTTCACATGAAATTATCACTTACATTCCTCTTTTTTATTCTCATTAGCTTATCCAGCTACTCACAACATATAAAAATAAACAAAAAGAAACTTGCTTTTCTGAAAACTGAAAAGGCAATGAATATTGTTTTCAACTATGACAATCATACTAGAGGAGGAAATCATATAAGTGAGCTAGAGTATATTAAAAAAAGGAAAAAGAGGCTAGTAGTTCGTGAAAAAGACCCCGAAGTTTGGTATACAAATTACAAAAACTCAAAAGACATACATTGGAAGGATGCCTTTCTAAATCAATTAAATAAGAGTCTGTATAAACATAAAGCTCCTGAATTCCTGTTGTATTCTGATATAAAAACCAACTTCACAATGAAAGTAAATGTACTTTGGATCTATTCAGGGTATGATATAGGTATAGCTAAATCAGCTGCTAAACTTACTTTAAAGATTGAATTATTTGATAATAATACCAATCAAATAATTGAAACCATACATATTAAAAAAGCTTACGGTGAAAACACTGATCATGATAATGAAAGTAAGTTTCCCAACCTAAGGCTTGTTCAAAATGCTTTTAAAACTGCAGGTTTTAAATTAGCAATTACACTACAAAGGGTTTTTAATAAAAAATAGCAGGTTACACCCTTTAAAATAACCTGCTAACTTTTAGATTATTTATCATTAATTATAGCCTGTTTATATCGTTTCAACTCCTCTTTTACCTTGGGCGCTAATAAAAACAGCCCAATCATATTGGGCACCATCATGGCAAAAACCAAAGCATCAGAAAAATTCACTACCGCACCTAAAGTGGCTGCTGCACCTATTACGGTGAACATACAGAATATGATTTTATAAACATTTCCCGTTCGTTTATCTCTACCAAATAAATATGACCATGCTTGATATCCGTAATACGACCAAGAAATCATGGATGAAAAAGCGAATAATATTACCGCAACAGCTAATACATACGGAAACCACGAAACACCACTCTCTAAAGCCTTTGCCGTTAAAATAGCTCCTTGTTCATCTGAAATCGCTGTCCCCACAGTTAATTGCCCCGTAATAATCAACACCAAAGCTGTCATGGTGCAAACGACCACCGTATCTATAAATGGCTCTAACAAGGCTACTAAACCTTCACTGGCAGCGTAATTTGTTTTTACTGCCGAATGCGCAATAGAAGACGACCCAATTCCAGCTTCATTAGAAAAAGCAGCACGTTTAAACCCTTGTATTAAAACCCCTACAAAACCTCCAGCAACGCCTATCGGACTAAATGCCCCGTTCCAAATTGCTGCTAATGCATTTGGTATTTCTGAAAAATTAATTCCTAAAATTACTAGTATAGCCAATATATATACTCCTACCATTAAAGGAACTATTTTATCGGTTACTTTTGCTATTTTTTTGATTCCTCCTATAATAACGACACCAACTAAAATGGCCATTACCAAGCCAAACAGCCAACCTTTACCGTAAATAAAACTTTGTTCCCCTCCAGTTACATACTCAAACAACTTAAACGCTTGATTTACCTGAAACATGTTCCCTCCTCCGAGAGAACCACCAACACACATAATAGCAAAAATAACAGAAAGTACCTTTCCTAATTTAGCAAAACCTAGCTCTCCTATTCCTTTTTTAAGATAATACATCGGACCTCCAAAAACAGTTCCATCTTCAGCTATTTCTCTGTATTTAACGCCCAGAGTACATTCTACAAATTTGGTTGCCATCCCTAACAAACCAACTAATATCATCCAGAACGTAGCTCCTGCACCTCCTATAGATAAGGCAATTGCTACACCAGCAATATTCCCTAAACCTATTGTAGCTGACAATGCTGCTGTTAAGGCTTGAAAATGAGAAACCTCACCTTCTCCCTCTACTTTTATAGTTTCTAGAATATCTTCTTGAGGTTTTTGTTTATCTACATCATCGTATTTCCCCCTAACGACATTTATAGCTGTTTTAAACCCGGTGAAATTGATAAACTTAAAATAGACAGAAAAATATAATGCTCCCAAAATAAGAACTACTAATACCCACGGGACACTTAATGTATCTGTAATAGGTATTCCAGCAAAAATTGCACTAACAAACCAGCCAGTAGCAGCACTAAATAATTCATTTATTTGATTGTCTAATCCTTTTGTTTGTTCCTGTGCATTTGCAATTAAAGTAGTTGCAAAAAATAATAGTAATGTAAATTTCGTTTTCATTCGTTTTTTGATTGGCCACCAGTGGCTATAAATATCCTAGCATTCCTGGTTATTGATTTCTGCTAAATTGCAAACAAATCAAGCAATACAATAGCTTACGTACTAATGAAAATTGGCTACCCAACTACTTAAGTATGTACTTAAGCATGCTGGTCTCCTTAGTTGCTATATAAAAACCATCTTAAATAAATTTATTTTTCCTTTGTGATAGTAGCGAGTTCCAATAGGTTCTGATCAATAGCGTACTGAATCAATTGTTTCTTCCCTCCGCTCCCTGAAATATTAAGCACTTTTTTAATTTGATAAATATGGGCTTGAAATCCGTCAACACTTATGTGCATTGCATCTGCCATTTCTGTGTAGGACATTTCAGTACCAACAACTCCTAAATTTCCCAATACTTCTTTTTGCCGGTCAGACAATACTACTTTTGTAGATTTTTTTAATTTCTTGTATTTCCTTTTGCGAGTAACCAAATCTTCTTTTAAATGCTTGATGGTATCTATGTGGCTTTCATTCGCTATTTCAAGAATTTCTTTATCTTTTTTTAACTGATTCTTAATCAATTTTAATTGTGCCAACTCCGTTTGTTGCTCTTCTTTTTCGGCTAATAACTTCCAGCTGTATAACAAAATTGTAAACAACAACACAAATAAAAACTTAAATGATAAAGCCGTTATCACTCCAATTAGCGACCAATACTCTAAATTCATTAGTTGCACTGCGACATAATTAGGAATAATACGATGAATTACCGCTATCAAAATCAGTGAAAACAAAGCAACTGTTGGCAAATACATAAACTTCATCCCTCTGTTTCTAAAGGCTTTATTTAATTCGTTTAACAATGCAAATGCTACTATTAATGAGATAGGGATATCTATGAGCCAAATAGCACTGTTACTAGAGGTATTTGTATTGATAGAGAATGATAATATAAATACAGATGCGAGCATAACTAAAACCCCACCGAAAATAATAAACACTTCTTTTTCAGAAAAGCGTTCAATAATCTGAATAACTAAATTCCGTTTTCCGCTATGCTCTATTGAAGGTAACGACATTAATATAAACAGCGAATTCAATAAAGAGAATAAAACCCCACAACTGACTACTATTTTATCATTCGCTTCAAAACCAAAAATATTAATTAGCAAAATATTTACAAAAGCTCCTAGCCCCCATGAAAAAATAGCTAATCCAAACCACTTTATTCCTTTTAAAGAAGATACAGAAGCATTCCTACTCTTCTCTTTAAAATAAATACGTTGTATCACAAAAGCAGTAATAATACAGACAATAGCGGTAACGTAATTGACAATTGTGATGGACATTTGATTGGTTTAGTTGTCTACTAATTTACAGTAATTATTTTTCTCTATACAAATGCTTATAATATTATTTTGTAACTTCCATTTTTTAAACTAACCAACTAAACGACACAATTAATACACTAATAATTAATACACGTTTCAAGTCAGTAATTGTTAACGCTATTATTGTTGCTACTATTACGCATGTAGTTCTTAGTTTTTTCTTTTTTAATATTGATGTAACAGAGTTGTTCTATGCGAATGCAGCTAGTCTTCCTTACATGCTTTTTCTTTATTATTTAATTCAAAATAACTGCAAACCAGAGCTCGTTTTTCTTCTAGGCAGTTTAGACATCATTCTCCATTCTTATATAGGCTCTTATTATATTGGGTTTGAAAGCAATTACATTTATTTTATGCTATCCTTACCATTAGTCTTATATTTTAGCCAAAATTGGAGTACTTCACAAAAAAGAAGCTATGTATTAGGAATTGGAATATTATTAGTTTCAGGAATATATTTTTTAAAATCACATATACCAATTAACAACCTTAACGTAGAGCTTATTAATAACATTGCTATCCTAAACACGCTCATAATTGCTACTGGGATATTTTTTATCGTTTATCATTTCAATAAAATAGTAAAAGAAAACGATTTAGCTTTGCTCAATACAAACAGGCTACTCATTGAACAAAATTTAGAAAGCGACAAGCAATTAAAACGACAAGACATCCTACTCCGAGAAATACACCACAGAATGAAAAACAATCTACAAGTGGTTACTAGTTTACTCAGACTTCAATTAAAAGATATTGATGATCAAAAAGCAATTGACATCTTAAAAGAAACGAAAAACAGAGTGCTCTCTTTAGCTAAACTTCATGAAAAAATGTATCAATCTGAAGACCTTGAACATATTAATGTGAAACAACATTTAACTGTTTTAACAGAAGATTTAATAAAAAATTACTCTGTAAATCAATACATTAAAACTGATATCATAGTTGACGAAATTAAGTTCGGAATAAAAACCTTAGTCCCATTAGGATTGCTCATTAATGAGATCGTTACCAACTCATTAAAGCATGCTTTTGAAAAAAAAACCTATGGAATTATAACTGTTCATTTAAAACAGGATACCCCTACTCATTTTGAATTGGTAATTGGCGATAATGGTAGTGGTATAACAGATATTATTAACACAAATGGACTAGGCACTAAATTAATTAAAATTTTCACGAAACAACTCAACGGTACCATTTCAAAACTAAAAAGACCTGGAACGATGTATACTATTCAGTTTGAAAAAATTGATGACTAGTGCTATTTATAGTTTAAAAAAGTTAAAGCAAGCTTCTCACAATCTATCAACTTATTTCGCAACACAGGATTTGATTACACTTTAACAAACCTTGCCTGACAATTATTATTTTTTATAAGCAGCTTCATAAGTAGCTATCCAATCCTTAGGAGTAACTTTAGCTACTAATTGCCCCAGCAATTCAAACGGTATATGGGCTTCTTTTTTAAAACGGATACAACTTTTACCCATATTTAATTTTACTTTAATATCTGTTTTTTCATACTCAGCAGTAAACCAATTGAGCAATTCTTCATTAGCATAAATACCCATATGATAAAAACCAATATGTGCTTTTTGAGATGCTAAATTTATGAATGGCAAAGGACGTTTTGGGTCACAATGATATCCATCAGGATATATAGTATGTGGCACTACATAACCTAACATTCCATATGACATCTCTTCTTTAAAACCATCTGGCAAATTATCTAAAATCACCTGACGCAATTTGGTGATAATTGGTTTTCGATCTTCTGTTAATTCTGATAAATATTGTTTTGGTGTGGTCGCTTTAGATTGCATATTAATTTATTTTATTTTAATGGCTAAGATCTAATTAGCATATTGAATACTTGCTATTAAATGCAAAAGAAATAACTGTTACGATGGTCATTTACAGGTTGAATTATTAATTTTTTCTAGTACTAATAACCAATTTAAGTAATTTTGCAAATATTTCGTGGCTACACCATTAAAAGAGTCCATAAACTTCCTTAACCTCATATCCATATTATTAACATTCTGCACATGATAAACTTTATCGACAGTTCTTTCTCCTTTTGAAGCGTTAAATTTTTTATGAGTTATTATGTTTTCTTTTGCAAATGCAGCGTAACTTCTTTGACTATCACTACAGAGCACATCGGCTTTATCATGTTTTCCTTTGAATACGTTATCTAAATCCTTCTTACTAATATAACCACGCGTGGCTACTTTAAAATCTTTATTTCCAGACCTATCACAAGCGGCAACTACGGCTACTTTTTTATTGCTTATCCCAGTTTTACTTACTTTTACTCCTCGTTTCTTGGTTTTTCTATCTAAATTTCGATTTCCTTTTTTGAATAAGCAAAGAATAAATCATCCCTTTCAACGATACCTTGAAATTTTTCTACTGATACACTAAAAAATGAAGTAAGTAATTTATGACGCAATTAAAAGAAGTTTGAATCGATATTTCTGTTTCTTTCGCACTCTTTCTTACGCTATAACCTGATAGTAAATAATATAAATAACGATTTCACTTATCTTTCTTCTTGTGGTTTTACTAAAACTCTACTTACACCCATTGCAAACACAATGTTGAACTCCTTTAAGTTTACCATTAGCACGAATACGTGTTTCTGAATAATGTGGGCAAGTAACTGCTTTGCGATCTCCAGTATCTGTCACTTCTTTATCTTCTAATGATAATAGAGATGAGATTATCTCTTGCTGTGTCAAGGAATCACTAATTGATGAAAAAATCTCTAAAATCTAACGGAATCATAGAATATCGGGTTTAACAAAGGTAATACATATCGCTATTAGAACTTAGTTATTTTAATTCATAAGAAACATCAAACAGCACTTGATTACTCTTTTTATAGGACTCAAAAGCGATTGATAAATTATTAACTTCTCAAATGTTTTCCATCAAATATTGTTTGATTTGTATGTTTTCAATTAAAATTTCGACTTTAGAACACTGACATAAACGTAGTTGACTCAAAATTTAGCGTTTATTTATTTTTTACTAAATTAGCAAAAACCCAGAAAAAACCCAATTAATGAAAAATAATTACATTCTAAAAAAACTACTCCTACTTACTTTACTTCTTGTATTTTCAGTAAGTTATTCGCAAACTGAAAAACAAAAAACAAAAATTATAGCAAATTATGATCTTGTTAAACTTCAGGAACTACACGATGAATTTAGTATAAAAACAAAAGAAGAAAAAGAAAAAGCTATAAAAGGTGCAAAAACAAAAGGTTGGCCTATTATTATTAAGAATAAAGATGGTTCATTTGATGAATTACAACACTTACGAATTGATGGGACTCCAGTTTATTATTCTACTCAAAATGAAGATGCCGCAATATCTACAAGAGCCAACTTTATGCACACTGGCGGAGGATTAGGATTAAATGTTGAAGGACAAGGAATGACTGCCCACGTATGGGATGGCGGTGCAACCAGAATAACCCATCAAGACTTTTCAGGAAGAGTAACAATTAACGACGGTGTAACTGTTGGTAACGCTAATAGTTTTCATGCTCAGCATGTTACTGGAACTATAGTAGGACTAGGGTTAGGAAATGTTAGCGGGAGAAATTCAAAAGGAATGGCGCCACAAGCAAATGCTTTAACTCATGATTGGAATAATGACTTAACCGAAGCAACAGCTGAGGCTGCAAACGGAATGTTATTATCTAATCATTCATATGGATCTAATATTGCTAGTGTCCCAGATTGGGCATTTGGAGCGTACACATCTCAGTCAATGGATTGGGACAACTTAATGTATAACGCTCCGTATTATTTAATGGTCGCAGCTGCAGGTAATGATGGGAATCAAAATACAGAAAACGGGGCTCCACTTGGAGGCAACTCATTATATGATAAATTATCTGGTAATAAAACTGCAAAAAACAATATGGTTGTAACCAACGGTCAAGATGCAAATATTGGCGCTAATGGTATATTAAATAGTGTCACAAGAAACTCTGGAAGTTCTGAAGGCCCAACTGATGACTTAAGAATTAAGCCAGATATAATGGGGAATGGTACTAGCTTACTTTCTGCCTATAATAATAGTGACACTGCTTATAATGCAATCTCTGGAACATCTATGGCGTCTCCTAATGTTTGTGGGTCATTACTATTACTACAACAACACTATAATAATGTAAATGGTAACTTCATGAAAGCGGCTACCTTAAAAGGCTTAGCATTACATACTGCTGATGATACAGAAGCTACTGGCCCTGACGCAAATACTGGCTGGGGTTTGATGAATACTAAAGTTTCTGCAGAAACAATTACCAACAATGGTTTGCAATCTTGGATATCTGAAGAAACGTTATCTCAGGGTCAAACTTATACAGTTACAGTAAAATCTGATGGAACTAGCCCATTATTGGCTTCAATTTCTTGGACAGACCCTGTTACTGGTGGCTACACAAACTCAACTGGAACAGCTAATGAAGCAACAGCTGCTTTAGTAAATGATTTGGATATCAGAGTTACAAAAGGAGGTACTACTAATCACCCATGGAAACTTACTGGGGTAAGTACAAATACGAACGCTATTGGAACTGACAATACAGTTGACCCATATGAGAGAGTAGACATTAACGGAGCATCTGGAACTTACACGATTACTGTAACTCATAAAGGTACACTTACTAATTCTGAACAAAAATTCTCATTAGTTGTAACTGGCTTAGACTCATCTATAGCATTAATCAAAAAAACGGAAGACTTAGTTATATGTTCAAATAATGATGCTGTAATTAATTTTGATTATAAAGGATCATTACTTTCAGGAACTTCTATAATATCAAGCAATAATGTGCCGGCTGGTGTTATTGTTAATTTTTCTCAAAACAATTTAACAACTAATACTAATTTTGATGTTACTTTAAGTAATTTGAGTATTGTTCCTGCTGGAGATTATACAATTCAAATTATTGCCAATAATGGGACTGAAACCGAAGTTAGAAACATTTATTTAACTATATACCACAATACATTTACTAGTAATGTAACGCAAACAATACCTAGTAATGGTAGTATTGGCCTAGGAACTTCTAATCTTTTAAAATGGGATGCACATACTAATGCAGAAGAATACGTCCTAGAAGTTGCCACTGATGCTAATTTTAATACTATCGTAAATACCTATACTCTTACTACAAATCAATATACTTTAAACGGATTAACTCCAGGTGAAGTATATTATTGGAGAGTTTTTGGAAAGAATAGATGTGTTACAGCTAGCACCTCTAATCCATTCAGTTTTCAAATAGGAGCTTTAAGCTGTAATACCGATACGCAAACAACAGATCAAGCTATCACAGATCAAGCTACAGAAACTTCAATATTAAATATTACTAACACAGTCACTATTGGTGATATCAATGTTAGGGTTGCATACAACCATACTTGGATTGGTGATGTAGGATTAACACTAATTTCACCTACTGGAACTAGAGTTATGTTAATAAACGTTTTAACCTGTACAGATCAAACAGATTTTAATATCAATTTTGATGACGATGCTACAAATGTCATAAACTGTGCAACAGCAAATGGAGGGGGGGTAACCACTTATAAACCAGTAGGTCAATTATTAGACTTTATTGGCGAGTCATCATTTGGCGCATGGACTTTAGAAATTACTGATGGAGGACCTGGAGATACTGGAACTGTTACTGAATGGGCTATAGAAATTTGTGAAGTAAGCACATTTGCTAGCGCTCCTAACTTCGTAAACAATGGCCTTAACCCTGATTTAAACTCTACTTACACTACTGTAATAGGTGATATTGAAGCTACTACTGCTTTAGAAACTGCTACTCAACAAGCCTATACTTTAATTGAATTACCAACAAAAGGGACTTTGCTTAAAAATGCTGTTGCTTTAGCTATTGGTGATACTTTTACACAAGATGATGTAAATACTTCAAAAATTACATATACCAATACAGAGACTACTGCTTTTGCTGATCAATTTAAAGTAGATATTAACAATGCTGTTAACGGATGGCTACCTAACCAAATAGTACCAATTAATGGGACACTGGGTGTCGTAGAATTTGATTTGAATGACTTGTTCATATTTCCAAATCCTACAAACAGGAACATTAATATTAGAATTCAATCAGCTACTAATACTGATGTGAAAATAAATATTTTTGATATTCAAGGAAGAAAAGTATATAACACTTTTAAAGAATCTAATTCAGGTTTATTTAATACAACTTTAGATCTTGGAAAACTTGCTAACGGAATCTATTTAATAGATGTTCAGCAAGGAAACAGAAAAACAACGAAACGAATTATTATCAATAATTAATACATTGTTTTAATAATATGTGACGTCCTGAAATAGGGTTACAGAATTAATAGATTAAAGGTAGTGATTTTATATTGCTACCTTTTTTATTTTTAATTGACTTTGGATATGCATTTGATTTGGTGTCAATATATAATAAGTGTGGCCTAATCTGATTATAAATTTTGATTGCATTTTTAACTAAATCAGTTTTAGTTTTTAAATCCGTATCATATTTATCTATATCAAATTCCTGTTTCAATATTCCATTAATTCTTTCGGCTATTGCATTTTCATAAGGATCATATTGTTCTGGTGTGGTTGCTTTAGATTGCATATTAATTTATTTTAACTCATTTAGTAAAGTACTAATGTCAACTTTATATATTCTACTAAGTCCGTTATTATAACTGGTAATATTATTCAAAAATTCCGAACTATTGTGTTTATTATCAGCTTTCAATATTGATCTTTTACTCGTAAAATACAAGGTCTTAGTAGTCCAATCTACAAACGGACAATAATCCATATATTTTGAATTTATTGTATCTCCCATATTTTTAGCTAAAGTCCACTTCCCATCTTCTTTATAGCTAATGTATAAGTCACCACTTCCAAATCCATCTTTTCTTTTATACCCTCCAAACAGTATAAAACTCTCGTCTGGAGCTATGTAAGCATTGTATTCATAATTTTCCGTATTAATAGCTGAGGACATAGAAATAGCAGTTTGATATTTTCCGTTTTTCCATTCTGATAAAAAGATATCATCCTTTCCCTTAACAGAAGGACGATCACTTGTAAAGTACATATTCTTTGAGTTTGCTATAGATAGGTAAAACTCATTATGTTCTGAATTTATAGGCGCTCCTAAATTTCTAGGTTCAGACCAATTGTCATCAATTGTATTACGTTCCACAACCCAAATATCAAAATCTTTAATTTTAGTTTCTGAAACTAACAAAGGTCTGTTGGATGCAAAATACAATTGTAGCCCATTAGGAGATAAAAAAGGTTCTAAGTCTTTAAACTGTCCTGAAAAAGATACCAGCACTGCTTCTTGCCACTCCTCTTTTATTTTTAATGCTTTAAAAATACCTGATAGCTCTTCATTAGGACTTTGAACAGTGAAATACGATTCTGTTTGGTTATTACTAATTGTAAAATCGCGTACTTTATTGAAATTATTTAGTATTGGAAGTGCTGCTTCTTGAGCATTTGATACTTGTATACATAATAGGCATAAAACCGAAAAGATAAGTTTCATTGTTAGTAAAATTATTTTCCTTAAAAATACGCTGAAGTAAATTGTTCTCTTTTCGATTTATACATACTTTAACACTTTTACAAACTTCTGTTGGTATTACACATACACAATTTCACCATCTTCTAACAATTTATCTCTTTTGAACTTTAAAAACACTTGAGCTACTGCAATGGTATCTTTTTCACAATAATCAACTATTCGCTTTAAATTTTGCTCTTTATAATAGACTTCGGCTACCTGACTCCCATCGATATCATCTTTAGGAGAAGGGACACCTAAAATACTTGTTAATAATTTTAATGATGTGTAATGTTTATAATCTCCGAATTTCCATAATTCCATCGTGTCCAAATGTGGTATTTCCCATGGTTTTTTACCAAATAAATTCAATGCATTTGGTATTTCTACTCCGTGAATAACCATTCGTCTAGCGATAAACGGAAAATCAAACTCCTTTCCATTATGTGCACAAAGCAAGTGATACGGTTTAAAAAAGTGCGTATTTAATAGCTCTTTAAAATCTAACAACAATTTTTGCTCATCACCTGAGAAAGAAGTTATCCTAAAACTTCTGCTGGATTTATCAATAACAAAATAACCTACGGAAATACAGATGATTTTACCAAACTCAGCCCAAATCCCAGCTCTATTGTAAAACTCCTCTGGCGAGAACTCTTCTTTTCTTTTATATTTAGTTTTCTGTGCCCAAAGTTCTTTACAGTTTTCCGCTAGACCATTAAAATTTTCATGCTCAGGGACCGTTTCAATATCAAGGAATAAAATATTTTCTAATTTAATTTTTTCAAGCATATTACTCTTAATTAGTTTTTCTTAACTTCATTTTTTCTTTGTAATAGCTTTTTTGGGAAATGTAAATGGTTTTTACAACCTCAGCGAATACCACCCCTGATTCACTAGTAATATTAACTTGTTTTTCAAAATCAATTTCTTTTTAAGTAGAAACATCTTCCTTTATTTGATTGATTTCATCTTCAGAGAAAGTAAACTTAGCAAATACATTTTCTCTTGCCGGCCTCTTGTATTTTATTTCAGCTGCTTTATCCCAAACTACATAATCATCTCCTAAAATATTCATCAGTTGAATCATATAAATTGGATCGGTTGCAGAAAACATACTGCCACCGAAAATGGCACCTACGTAATTTTTGTTTTTATAATTTAAAGGAATTTTGACAGTTACTTCGTGTAAATTGTTAGAAACAGATATGATCTTTCCTACCGATCTTCTATACATTGGAGATATATTAAAACCGTGTTTAAACAATACTGCTTCAGAAAAGAATTGTTTTAAAAACTCAAATGCAATTTTATACATATATTTAAAGATACGGATAATCAATCAATATCCTTAGTACAATTAAACTAGATATATGTTAACTATTATTATTTCTTATTCAATGCAAAATCTTAAATGATCTAATCCACAGATGGATTAAAACAGCGACTGTTGCTCACATCCTTGTTCATGCTCTAGCAACCACTTTTTCCTCCATAACCCTCCTGCGTATCCAGTTAATGCCCCATCAGAACCTACAACTCTATGACAGGGAAGCACAATCCAAAACGGATTTCTCCCGTTTGCTGTGGCAACCGCTCTAATTGCTTTTTCATCGCCTAATAAACGTGCTTGTTTTAAATAGGTTGTGGTCTTTCCGTAAGGAATGTTATCCAAGGACTTCCATACCCTTTTCTGGAAATCTGTCCCTATATAATCTAGTTGTAGATCAAATACTTTTCTATCTCCTTTAAAGTACTCTTCTAATTGAATAACACAATTTTGCAAAACTCTTGGAACAGTCTCAGAAATTGTACCCTCATCATCTAAAATAGAAACTTGTGACACTCCTAACTCGCTCCCTTTTATTTCACAAATTCCTATTGGAGTTTTTATATAAACAACTGCAACGCTTTTACTCATTATCAATAATCCCTAAGCGTTTTGCACGATTTTCCCAGTTTTTTCTAGCTAATTGTTGCATATCAGCATCGGTATCACTCTCGTCCATTATCTCTAGCCCTAATAAGGTTTCAATCACATCTTCCATAGTCACCAATCCACTCACCGATCCGTATTCATCTACTACTAAAGCAATATGTTCTTTCTCTTGAATTAATTTTTCAAAAAGGTTTGGAATAGGCACGTTTCTATCAATTACTAATAGCTTCCGTTTTAAATCCGCTAGCTGTTTTTGATCCTTATCTTCAGCTAAATCTTTATAGATATCATCTTTTAAAACATACCCTGTAATATTATCTGGATTATCCTTATAAATAGGTATACGTGAAAAATGTAGTTTTTTATTCGTCTCAAAAAAAGCTTTAATATTCGTCGCTTCTTCTGCTATTTTCATGACACTTCGTGGCGTCATAATATCTTTAGCGCAAATAGATTTAAAGTTTAATAAGTTTTTGATAATTTTAGATTCCGATTCTTCAAAAACCCCTTCTTCTTTAGCGATATCAGCCATAACTGAAAAATCTTCTCTACTCAACACACTTTCTCCGTGAGCTCCCTTTCCAAATAATTTAGTAAATAATTGCAACAACCAAATGATTCCTGTCCATTTAAAAAACAGAATCATTCCACTTAGAACCATTACTGTAGTAGGAACTAATTTTTTCCAATAAGTAGCTCCGATAGTCTTTGGAATAATTTCTGAAGCAACTAAAATTAAAATGGTCATTATAGCAGAAACAAGAAATACTCCGTTGCCATCATCATTAAATACCGATTTTGCTTCAGTACCTACCATAATTGCTCCAACGGTATGCGCTACTGTGTTTAAGGTAAGAATAGCAATTAAAGGCTTGTCAACATCCTTTTTCATTACTTCTAATTGACTTGCAAACCCTTTCCCTTCTTTCTTCTTTACGCTAATAAATGGTTGCGTTACACTTAACAACACCGCTTCTAGTATAGAGCATATAAAAGAAATAACTATTGATAAAACAGCATATGTAATAAGTAATGTCATGTATTATTCTTTTTGGTTCTACCTCTATTTGTTTAGGTAAAAGTAATTAATGTAACGTTTATTCTTTTAGTTCTTTATAAAGTTTCGTTCATTTTGTATTGACACAAAACGAACCAAAAAGTCAAGTGTTAATTTAGGAAATTGCTAAAGCATCACTCGTTTTCAAAGCTACATGCTTAAAGCTGCGCTTTGCACTTCCGCATTTCCACTCATTATTTCTTAATTCAGACGTTTTATAAAAAAAATCAAAATATTCGCGTTAAAAATATTTCTTTATTGAATTTCGCCTTAAGATACAATCTAATTGTAACCTATGACAACAACTTTACAATATCCTTTGCAAAGTAACTTGCTATAATATCTGCTCCAGCACGTTTAAAAGCCATAGTACTTTCCATCATGGTCTGATCATGATCCAGCCACCCTTTTTCTGCGGCTGCTTTAATCATTGAATATTCCCCACTTACTTGGTATACAGCAACTGGAACATCAAACTCGTTTTTTACTTCTCGTACAATATCTAAATACGGCATTCCTGGTTTTACCATTACAATATCCGCTCCTTCATCAATATCCATTTCTGTTTCACGAAGTGCTTCAAACCGATTGGCATAATCCATTTGATAGGTTTTCTTATCACCAAATCCTGGTGCAGAATCTAAAGCATCTCTAAAAGGGCCATAAAAAGCAGACGCATATTTAGCAGAATAACTCATGATTCCTACATCAATAAATCCTTCATCCTCTAGAGCCTCACGGATTACTCCTATACGACCATCCATCATGTCACTAGGTGCAACAAAATCAGCTCCAGCTTCTGCATGTGATACTGCCATTTCTGCTAACAATTCCGAAGTTTCATCATTTAAAATAATACCTTCTTCAACAATTCCATCATGTCCAAAAGAAGAATACGGGTCCAAAGCCACATCGGTCATAACCAACATATCAGGGCACGCATCTTTTACTGTTTGAATAGCACGCTGCATCAACCCCTTTTCATTTAAGGCTTCTGTACCAGCATTATCCTTTAATTTATCTGGCACTTTTACAAACAACAAAACTGATTTCAATCCCATTGCCCAAAGTGCCTTCACCTCCATATACAATAAGTCTAAACTAAAACGATAGTAATTAGGCATTGATGCTATTTCCTCCTTCACTCCCATTCCTTCAACCACAAATAATGGCACTAAAAAATCATTTGGAGTAATATTATTTTCACGTACTAATGCTCTGATCGCTTCATTAGTTCTTAATCGTCTGTTTCTTCTAAGTGGATACATTTTTTAGGTGTTAGCTGTTAGGTAAAGTTACTTATTGTTTATGTATTTTATCAAATAACCGTTCAATTACTTTTGGTGCTCCAAAACGATACCCGAGGTATAGCTGTAGATAGCTGTTTGAATCTTCAACATTGGTTTCTTGATCTTTATTATAGGATACACCGTTAATGTTAAACTGCACACCTGTAAATATTTTATTAGAATTATAGCCTAAATTTAATCGCCCTTCAAAAATGGAATTTGTGTATGTTTCTTTCTTTTCTTGAAAGACTCCTGAAGTATCCTCAATTTTATTCTTCGCAAACTTCACTCCAAAACCATAAGACAATCCTAATGAAGCAAAGTAGTTTTGTTCTGATCCAAACACAAAATTATGGATATAACCAGCAGTAACATTTAAATCAATATTACTTTCACCTAAAGAAATAAATTCATTTTTCGGGTTATTTAATTCAGAATAATAGTAGGACATACTTGGCACAAAACTTCCCGCACTTTTTAGTTGTTTCTGGTTTTGCATTAATAAGGCTTTAAATGAAAAATTCTTGTTCCATACAAAAGAGGTTTTACCTCCAAAACGTTTAATAGTTAAGTTTTTTAACTGAATATACGGATCGGTATTTTTTATCCAATTGGCATCGAAATCGGCAGTATTTTCAACATAGAACCCTTGAATTTTATTGTACTCAAACTCTTGAATGAAACGTTTTATAAATAGGCGTAATTGAATTGAATTAATATCCGATTCTCCTTTTAACTTTTCATCCTCATTATTATTCAAGAAGTTTGGAGAAAACCCAACAGTAAGTCCTATAAACCTGTAATGCACTGAAGCGGCTAATCGTACTGATTCATTAGGTTTTAAATCGAATTTTTCATTGGTTACACTATTCGTGATTTTATAAGAGAAGCTTTTAGTATCTATACCTAATTTCGCATTTATATTATGAGAAAAATCTTGCACATACTCACTTTCTTGAGCATTACAAAACACAACAAAAAACAAAGTAAATAGCACTAAAATTACTCTTTGCATAATATAATTTATTTAAGCCATTCTTTAGGATTTTGCAACACTTTCACCAATCGTTCCTCTTCACTTCCTTCATCAGGAACATGATTATAATGCCATTGCACTTTTGGAGGTAAACTCATTAAAATACTTTCTATCCGTCCGTTAGTCTTTAAGCCAAATAAAGTTCCTTTGTCATGTACTAAATTAAACTCTACATAGCGCCCTCTTCGTATTTCTTGCCAGTTTTTATTTTCTTCTGAATACTCTTGATTTTTTCTACGCTCCAAAATAGGCACATAACTATCTAAAAAACTATCTCCAATTTCAGCTACAAAATCAAATCGATCTTGCATTGTAAGTGTTTCTGTTTCTTTTAAATAATCGAAAAATAATCCTCCAATTCCTCTTCCTTCATTTCGGTGTGCATTGTAAAAATAGGCGTCACATCGTTTTTTAAACGTTTTATAAAACCCGTCATTATGACGGTCGCAAGCGTCTTTACATACTTGATGAAAATGAATTGCATCAGCATCAAATAAATAATACGGGGTTAAATCTTGCCCACCACCGAACCATTGTGTAACAATATTCCCTGAATCATCATACATTTCAAAATAACGCCAATTGGCATGTACTGTTGGTGCAAATGGATTTATTGGATGTAATACTAAACTCAAACCACAGGCGAAAAAATCGGAGTGCGACACACCAAAATTCTGCTGCATAACTTCAGGAAGCTTCCCATGTACCGCAGAAATATTTACCCCTCCTTTTTCAAAAACATTTCCGTTTTCGATTACACGAGTTCTTCCTCCACCTCCTTCTGGTCTGTCCCATAAATCTTCTTGAAAAACAGCTTTACCATCAATGGCTTCTAATTTCTTACAAATAGTATCTTGTAATTGATGTATGTATGCTTGAAATTGTTCTTTCATTCTTTCTATTTATTCTTTAGGAACCTCATCATCAAAACAGCTCCTTATGAGAACCTGAAACAAGTTCAGGTTGACAGCTTCGTTTATAGCAGTACTATTTTTATTGATGTATTCTTTTTACAGTTTCTTTTGTTGCTGAAACAACAGACAAGGGCAATACTAAAATTATCCCTATTACAGGAATCATTAACAATAGCATAAACACAATTCCATTTCCTATTGCAATCCCTTTATGTTGCTTCACAAAAGTAATACTGTCTTTATAATTATAGTGTCGTTCTAAGGTGTAATCCATATTTCCAAAACCGGCATAATAGGCTTGAATCAAAAATATCAATCCCGTAAAAACAATTCCTATAACTGGTATTAAACTTAAAAAAAATAATGGAATTATAAATAAAATCTCCTTAAATAAATTTCTTGCATTAATTTTTATAGCTCTTGCAAGCGTAATAGAAAATTTAGCATCTGTATGTACATCTCCTAAATAATACTTTTCTATCGCTTCAGAAACTGGACTCATAAATGGCGCTGAAAATGCCATAACTACATGTCGGTAAATAACTAATCCGAACACAATAATTATTGCTCCTCCAATAAAATTACTTATTGTTGAAACAACGTCTTTTCCCCAATCAAATGTCCACAAACTTGTAATCTGATCACCAATAATAGCTGATAAAAAATACGCCGAAACGAAAACTAGTATCGCAGTAACTACACTAATCAATATAGGAATAGCAAAATACTTCCAGAGCTTGAGTTTATTTAACAACTCAAACGCAGAAAAATACGCCTGTATCCCTTCTAAAATATTCTTAAGCATTGTACTCCTTAACAGCATCAATAAATGCCTTAGCATTATCTAAAGGAATATTAGGTAATATTCCATGACCTAAGTTTACAATGTACTTATCTTTCCCAAACTCATTAATCATTTGAGTTACCATTTTTTTAATTTCTGCTGGTGGCGAGAATAAACGTGTAGGATCAAAATTCCCTTGTAAAGTTATATTCCCTCCTGTTAAATAACGTGCGTTTTTAGCAGAGATAGTCCAATCAACTCCTAAAGCAGATGCGTTAGACTTTGACATTTCATCTAAAGCAAACCAACATCCTTTTCCGAAAGCTATTACTGGAGCATCATCTTTTAAGGCTTCAATAATTTGGTTAATGTATTGCCAAGAGAACTCTTGATAATCTACTGGAGACAACATTCCTCCCCATGAATCAAATATTTGTACTGCATCTACTCCTGCAGCAACTTTTGCTTTTAAATAAGCAATTGTAGTATCGGTGATTTTTTGTAATAGTGTATGCGCTGCTACTGGATTCGTAAAACAAAACTCCTTTGCTTTATCGAAGTTTTTACTTCCTTGTCCTTGTACACAGTAACATAAAATTGTCCAAGGTGAACCTGCAAAACCAATTAATGGCACCTCGTTATTTAATTTCTCTTTAGTAGCTTTAATTCCTTCCATAACATATCCTAATGCATCATTCACATCCGGAACAATTACATTATTTACATCGTTTAAATTACGAATAGGATTTGGTAAATATGGTCCGAAATCTGGTTTCATTTCTACCTCAATATTCATTGCTTGAGGAATAACCAATATGTCAGAAAATAATATAGCTGCATCCATACCGAATCTTCGGATTGGCTGTACCGTTATTTCTGATGCTAATTCAGGTATTTGACAACGTGTGAAAAAATCGTATTTTTTCTTTAACTCCATAAATTCCGGCAAATATCTCCCTGCTTGGCGCATCATCCAAACTGGTGGTCTATCTACTGTTTCTCCTTTTAAAGCTCTTAAAAATAAATCGTTTTTTATCATTGTATATCGTTGCTAATTATCAAGAAATTGTGTCCACAAAGATACCTTAATTGCTTTTGCTAACAAGACTAATATCTGCTAATTTTTTACCCTACAATAAGATTGCTCATAATAACTACTTATTAATTTAATAGTTTAAAGGTTTAGCTCCGTGAGCCATTTTATTTTACTAAAGTTAGATTCAATTTTGGTCATGAAATAACTTTTAAAACAAAAAGGAAATCTCTTAAAAACGAAACCTTTAAAAATGTATATTTGTTAACGTATTATGTTTTTAGACAATCAAGTTGTTCTCGATACTTCCGATAGCTATCGGGATTCGCCGTTCCACTACATGAAAATCACTCGAACTGACGTTTTCGAATAACAAAAAGAACGTCATGCTGCCCCGATAGCTATCGGGGTGTCTCATTCGATTGATTTTTTTAAAGAGAGCGTCCTCACTGACATGAGACCCTGAAATAAATTCTTGGTGAAGAAATACTGAAATTTGGCAATAGCAATAATAAAACCCACCGGTGGGTTAAAACAAAATTTACATTTATGAGTACAATAGATATCGTTATAGGAGCATTATTAGTTTTTGGATTGGTTCGTGGTTTTATGAAAGGGTTATTTGTAGAAGTTGCTTCTATTATTGCATTAATAGCAGGTGTTTATGGAGCGATTCATTTTTCGCACTATGTAGCGACTAAACTAGACAAAAGTGTTGACTGGGATCAGAACTATATCAATGTAGTTGCTTTTGCCGCTACTTTTTTTGTGATAATTGTAATCGTTTCTTTGGCTGGAAAAGCGTTTACCAAATTAGCAGACTTTGCCTCTCTAGGAATATTAAATAAACTATTAGGTGGCGTTTTTGGAGCGCTAAAATTCGGACTGATTGCAAGTGTTGTGCTAATTATTTTTTCTCACGCCAACAGTACTATTGAATTTATCCAACCTGAAAAACTAGAAAACTCTGTGCTGTACAAACCTGTAAAAGGATTAGCTACTATAATTTTTCCTGACATCATTAAGCAAGAAGAGGAATTACGAGAAGAATTGATGGGGAGTTAAGTACTTCAATAATTGCATGATATAGATTAAAAATTAATAACAAAATCAATTATGAAAAAAACATTACTCTTACTATTTACAATATTTATGACGCATGTTTATGCTCAAGATGTATTAATGCAAAATGGAACTGTAAACGTATGTTCAGGTACTTTTTATGATTCTGGTGGAGATATTGGTATTTACTCTAGTAATGAAAACTTCGTTTATACTATTTGTCCTGAAAACACAGGTGAGCGCACTAAATTAAATTTTCAAGAATTCTCTACTGAATTGAATACAGATACGGTAACCTTTTATGATGGAGATAGCATCACTAGCCCACTTATGGGTGTATTTTCAGGAACTACTTCTCCAGGATTAATAGTAGCTTCACTAAATAATTTAACAGGATGTTTAACAGTAGTATTTGCATCAAACGGTTCATTAAATAATCCTGGGTGGAAAGCAGATATTTCATGCACAACACCATGCCAGAACATAACTGCTCAGTTAGACTCAACGACACCTATTTCTAATGCGGAAGGAATTATTGAAGTATGTACAGGAGCACCTGTTACGTTAAATGGTAGTGGAGTTTTTGAAAATAATGGAACAGGAGCTAGCTACACATGGACTTTAGGTGATGGAAACACAGCTATCGGAGAGTCAGTTATTGTTTCTTATAGTTCGCCTGGAGTATATTTGGTAAATTTAGATATTAGAGATACTAATACAAGTAATTTCGCGCAAGGATGCCCAAACACTAACACTATTAACCAAGTTATACGTGTATCAGGAGCACCTGATTTTACAGGTACTCAAGCAAATGATAATACATTATGTTATGGAGAACCTACAACAATTGAAGGTGTAGTAACCCCATTAACCCTAATTTACAATTGTCCACCGCCAGAAAGTGGACAAACTTTTTTACCTGATGGAACAGGAGCTGTTTACAGTACTTGTATTAATGTAACATGTTTTGCTCCTAATGCTGTCTTAACAGATATTTCTCAAATTTTTGATGTCTGTTTGAACTTAGAGCATTCATATTCAGGGGATTTAAAAATTACTCTTATTAGCCCTAATGGTCAAAAAACTATGCTAAAAGACACTGGTGGAGCTGGTGTTTATTTAGGAAACGCAGATAATGATGACTCTAGCACCCCTGGAGTTGGAGCGGATTATTGCTTTTCAATGAATGGATCTGTTATACTAGATAATGGCCCAACTATTATAACAGGTACTCCGCCTAACGACTCAAGGGAGCCCGGAACATATCTTCCCGTTGAGTCGTTTAACCAGCTAATCGGAAGCCCACTTAATGGTGAATGGTGTATAGAAATTATTGATCATCTTGCTATTGATAATGGATATATTTTCTCTTGGGAACTTAATTTTGATGAAAATGTACCACAAGAAGATTTTTCATTTACACCTTCAATAACTACACAATCATGGGATTCAGACCCTAGTATTACTTCAGTAAATGGCAATTCAATTACAGTAGCACCTACGGGAAGCGGAGAATTTTGCTATATATACCGAACTGTAGATATCTTTGGATGTGAATTTACTGAGGAGGTTTGTATTAATGTAGCAGATATGAGTCAATCTCAAGTTACATATTACCTGGATAATGATAATGATAGTTATGGTGATGCTAATAATTCTATCATAGAATGTCTACCCCTACCACCAGATGGATATTCTGCCAACAACTTGGACTGTGATGACACTAACCCAAATATTAACCCTGGAGCACAAGACTCATTAGGAAATGGAATAGATGAAAATTGCGATGGTATTGATGGTGATATTTTAAATATAGAAGCCCTTAATTATAGAACTATTTCAATTACCCCAAACCCATTTAAAACACACATTAAAATTAATTTACCCTTGAATTTAAATGGAAAGGAACTTGATATAAAAATTTATGATTTAAATGGACGCATAGTGTATAATAAAAATCATACTAGTTTTGAGGGCGGAATAACAATTTACAATTTAAATAATTTTACAAATTCAATTTATTTCATCAAGATATCTGATGAAGAAGATGGATTAGTTGTAATTAAAAAAATTATAAAAATATAATCACATTATAACCTTAAATATGAGAATACAAGAGGATAAATTTTGGTTGTCCAACTCAAAAATATTTGAATTTATCCTCTTATTCCTTTAACCTTTTGAATATAATATGAAACATAATAATACTAGCTCCTACAACTAAAATCTATCCGCCCATATTAAAACTGTAACTTATCTTTTTTTTACTTCAATTTAATCCACCACAGTAATACTCCCGCCAAACACTGTTTTAGTATCCGCTAATTTTGGGTGACCGTAAATTTTAATTACTCCACCAGCTTTTACTTTAGCCTTAGCAATTTCTGTAGCATATATTTTAGCAGAACCTCCAGCACTAACTGAAACTTTTGTTTGTTCTGTAATACACTCTTTAGCCTTATATTTTCCTCCTGAATTTACAACAACATCTTGATTTTTAGCTTTTCCTGAAAGTGTAATAATACTTCCGGAAACTACTCTTGAATTTACTCTTTTAGCATCCACTTCAAGTCTGATAATTGCTCCTTCTTGCGCTTTTATTTCCAAGTCTATTTCTTTAATGACTTCATCAGAAAAAATAAAAGAACCTTCGTTTGCATCTATCAAATTCAATTCTTTATAAAACAGCACTATTTTGGTTTCATACAAAGTTGAAACTTTTGGCATGTTAAATTTTATTTTCAATAAACCATTCTTATTTACGATTTCCACATCATCTTTATTTACCCCAGAAATAACCACTTTGTTACTACTCGATTTTACCAACTCTACCGTCAAACCATCAAATGTCTTTAACTGACTGAACTCTCCTAAGTCTTTTTCTATATTTTGAGAAAAACTAATTAATGAGCATGCTACTACAATTGAAAATATAAACTGTTTCATAATCTAACTTTTTTATTTAAACGAATATATTATTTGTTTTATTACAAACTATGTGCCGTTTTATTGTTTGCATGATGAGATTCCGAAATAAATTCGGAATGACGCTTAAAATATAATTATGACACAAAACGGACATTTACAACCTCTTAACATCTTTTGATATAATCCAACCAACAGACCCATTGGTTAATTTAATTTTTGTCCACCCTTCAAAATCTTCAAACACACTCACTTTTGTTCCTTCGTGTAATTGAAATGCTTCATCACTATTGAATTTAGGTTCTGATTTTACTTGAGATTCTTTCGCAAAAACAATGGCATATTTTTCATTAATCGTAGTAGCTTCTTGTTGATACGCGAAAGCAACTGAAAGTACTGATAAAAACAAACTAAACAGGGAGACTATAAAGAAAAAGCGCTTTCTGTTTGTGAATTTTGACTGACTATACCCTACAAATGATACTATAAAAAACATCATAAATACGACACCTAAAATAGCCCAAGTATCAAACGATAACATGTTTACTATAGATGAGAACATTTTTGAAAACCCTGTAGTTGGTATCAAATCAATTTTATCAATTCGCATATTATTTGCAAATGTTAAATTTGTAAGTACATCTTCATTAGCAGGGTCTAACTGCAATGCTTTTTCATAATAATAAACACTTTCTGCAAGTTGATTTAATTTATAATGTGCATTCCCTAAATTAAAATACAGCGATACTGAATGATTCTTTGTACTCAATAATTGCTGATACACTTGTACAGCCTCATTGTATTTTTCACTATTATATAATCCGTTTGCTTTTTCAAAAAGCTGCTCATTTTGAGCGTACCCAAAACTTGTGATCAATAGTAGTATGTATATAAGGTATTTCATAAGGTATTACTTCTTAATTTTAACTTCAAAAATTAACATTCTTCATTCAATATTCTTAAATCACAAGGCTTTATCAATTTCTGAAATTACACGTACTGCATTATCATAATCTTGCTGCATTGCATCACTACTTATTGGTGTAAAACGTGCTAAATCACAAGCCTCTATTAAGCTTACAAAGTTTATAGTTGTATCAGCATTAATTTTATTTTCTTCAAATACAGTTGTAATTTTCTCTTTACTGAATTCAGTCGCTTCAATTTGTAATTTTGCTTTTAAATAATTGTG